>JBLYYN010000074.1:0-4390 GCA_048550535.1 Gammaproteobacteria bacterium | reverse complement strand
GGTCCATAGCAATTTTTCTGCTACGCCGCCATTGAATAACCATCACAAACAAATAGGTCAAAAAGGTCAGCATCTGTATCAGATAGAAGGTATGCAAGGGCCATTCGATCAGTTCAAGGTTTTCATTCAGTGCTACCAGAAAACCAGTTGACAGTAACAATAGCGCATAGGGCTGCGGGCTCAGACGTCGCGGATAATAGAAAATCAGGGTTAAAATGGTAAAACCCATCATCATCACCGCAAAACGGTTGGCCTTATGCACCGCCAGAAACAGATCTGCGTCGATGGCCAACTCACGAAAACCGTATACCGACATCGTATGGACAATGATGGCAATAGAGACCGACCATAGTACCAGCAGGCGGCTGGGCACCTCACCTCGCCGGTGCGCCCAAACTCCCAGTCCGAAAATCAGGCTACTGAATCCTAAAATATGGGTGAGCCAATACCCTACAGATATCTCAGTAATGGGTCGCCGCAACAACGGAGTGATGGGTGGTGAGCGGCCCTCGGGTAACAACAGGCTGAGCTGTCCCGAGTTCAGGCAGGCATATAATTCAGCCTGGTGAGCAAAGAAATTATGGTAACTCTGGTAATCCGGCGTCTCCTCCGGGTCCGCTATAAAACTATAGCCTGAGAATATGACTTCCCCTGAATCGCAGACAATACCGCGCACCAGTTGCCCCTGCTGAATGACACTGGCCGCCTCTCCCTGATCCGACACAGCAATGACCTCAGCCAGCCCCGGCTCCAGCCCCTTAAACTCTAAGCCCAACCAGGGTTGCTGCAGCATGGATGACAAACTGATGGCAAGAAAAAACAGATAAACAATCCCGCCTGTCATCATCACCAGGACAGGGGCAAGCTTGAGATGGTTCTGCTTGTTCATGTCAGGCCCCTGGCTCTATTTTTCGCAACCAGGCAGAGAATATCCCACGCCCAGAGCCAATGGCTAAGCCTGCTAGCCAGCTCTGTGAATGCTTATTCCTCCCAGGCATTTCACTATTTTTAAACTTACTTGCTGCTGAAACAGAACAAAAGGAAACCGTAGAATCAGACTCGATTGAAACGCAACACATTTATAAATGACCTATATTACTGGCAGATAAAATAAAATCATAGATTATCACTTTGATAATGAATCATTCATTAATCCACCAGGTATTTAGAATTTATTAACCAGGGAAGCTCTGAAGTGTGTCATTTAGACCAAAGGGACGACTGTATGGACGTAGGTAATTAGGCATCAACTTTGTTCGGAATGACATTTTATCCGAATTGATCAGAGCTTCCCAAGTAATTTCTAAAGTCATTTTATTTTTAAGGAATCTCTGATTAATTCATGATATGCCATCCCGATCGAAATAGATGCTTACACGGATGTAAGTAGTAGGGCAACGCAGGACGCAGTTGCCGAGGGATCTTAAATGCTTGATATTTACATCACTATTAAAAACAAGATTTCTCGACAATAGCTCCTGCATTTTCTCGGTCTTCGTTCCTGACTCGCCTCTACCGATTCCTTCCATGGAATCGTACCTTCGCCCATACCCACAGGGCATAAATCCATGGGCTCGTCCCCTTGGTCGAAATGACAACACATCAGAGGTTCCTTAAGTCCTATCCTCAACCCAGACGCACTATTCCCGGGTATTACTCTTTAGTCACCATCATCTCAAACACTGCGAATACCCGGAAAGCAATCGACTTAGAATTGATAACCCATGCCCAGATTAAATCCATCAACATTCCCAGCATCCTCATTTTGACTTTGCATATCGAATTTGAAAACAATATCTTGGTCTGGCCAGTAATTAATACCAATATCTGATTGTTCTTTCTCAATCCCTGTTTGCTGAGACCATTGATTGTGACGAACGAAAACACCTATTTTCTCCACCGGTTTATAACTAAGTTCAACATAATGACCGACTTGCTCATCTTTACCCGCAAGTTCAGCATCATCACCGGCTAAATCCCATCGTGCGTATAAAGCTGTAGCCGTGAAGTCATAGAACCGGAAGATCCCGTGACCACCTAATAATGTCGCTGATTCAGCATAAGAATCAATGGCACTCTGGTCCAGATCGGGTTGATATTGCGCATAAGCAGCGAGCTCCATACCGGTAGTGCCGGTATATTTAATTCTTCCTGTTACAGCCAAATCATGGGCGGAAGCAAAAGATGTTTTTTGTTTTCCAGCTTTAATATCAAATGGGTCAGCAGTGGTGGATGTAGCCGGATCTTCTGTTTTCAGGCCCTCGGTGATCAATAAATCGTAACTGATGCCATTATCCAGATAATGATTGAGTGCCAGGCCACCCGACCACCAGGTGCTTGGAATAATAGTTTGTTCAATGATGGGACGTTCAACACCATAAAAAGTAGTCGGCTCATGGGTTTCGTTAATGATACCTATGGGCATTAACATGATACCGGTTCTTAATAACATATTTGATCTGAGATCAAACTCAAGATAAGCCTGTTCGATTTCAACCGCTCCCCTGCTGCCAGCACTGGCAATCACATGTTCGATTTCGAACTCAGATACAAAGCGCATGTGATCATTAAAATCATAACCAAAGAACATCACAAAACGCTGAAAATCCAGTTCTATCTGGTCGACACCATTGGCATCCAGGTTACTGTAATGCAGTTCACCATATCCGCCCAGGTGAACATCTGATTGATTTGAAGATTGAGCAATATCTTCCATCATTTCCGTTAAGTCTGATACCTGCTGTTCCAGTGACTTAATCCGTTCTTCATCCGTTTGTGCCAGAACTGAATTTGCTGCCAGACAAGCCGCTAAAGTCATGCCGAGTATAGGTGTTTTCATGGGGTTATCCTGCTGTGTATTTTCTACGAAATAAATAAAGTTTTGAAGTTAATTAACAATCCACGAATTAATTAAATTAATCACCGTCACTGAAATTAATACCCAGAATGACATTTAAACTATCAGGAACTTCACGTTTAAAGTTCCCATCCAGTATGCCTATGGCACTGGTTAATTCGCTACGGCTCTGATTATTGGCGGCCAGTCTGGCCAGGTTAATATTGGTGTTGATCAGTTCTATGACATCGTCGAATCCACCGCCAGACATGTGATCATAAAAACTATAGATCTCATCGTCCTGTCCCTGCAGCAAGGTTTCTATTTCATCCAGCGTGGCAATGACATTTTGATAAAAGTAATTCGCTATTTGAGCATCCAGGATAACTTCGAGCTTACGTTTTTTTAGATAATCCAGGTGTTCCTGAATAGCGGTAATTAACTTGGGTACCGATTCCGATCCGTCTTCCAGCTCACCATCGATCAGTATGTTTTTGAAGGCTTTATTAGTATCCAAATGCTCTGTTTCCCAACCATTTTGAATATAACTGGCATGTCGATGTAATAATTGACTGATGCCATTCAGGTATTCGCATTTTCTACTGTTGGACTGGTAATCGTTAACGATATCGGTTAATTCAGTTGAATGGATGCCGTTGCTGTCTTCAAAAATTAATATTTCAAGGGCGAGAATGCCCACTTTGGTAAAAGTCAGGTTATCGAAATAATTCTGATCAAGTACTGTGCTATCGCTTAGTATATTTGCCAATTCAGCACGAACCGTATCTGAATAGTCGGTACCACGCTGACGCATGGATTCAATAAAAATAACTTTTGGGAAAATCAAATCATCGTTTACCGGCCCAATATTATAAATAACAATCCTGCTCCACTGAGAGGAGAGAGTCTTCCACCGATTTTGCAAATTGATTAAACTGGACTGATTGACCGCGTTGCAGAAACTGGATACCTGAGTTTGCAGCAATTCGGTTTCAGTTTTGAAGTCAGTAATACCGGGTAAAATACTTTGTTCAATACTATTTTTTAAAGCAATATTCAATGAAGCCGCTGAGCCGGCCGCAGGGTTATCGTTTTCACGTTGTGAATTACATGCTGATATGAGTGAGATGCCAATTGCAACAACAATCAATCGGGCAATAATAAATAAATGGACCTGGATTAATGATTTCATTGTAAATATACCAATATCAAGCTTTTAGACTAAAGGGACACTGTAATCATGTGGTTATCCCAATAGCTATTGGCTAAACGTTGTCTAAAGGGTTTATTTTCTTTCAGGGTGAATGCATCCAGCTGGCGTAATTCACCAAAAGAATTGCTAATTATGAAATGACTCTGGTCACTGGAAACGGTCAAGCCGCATACATCATTGAGCTGGTGATAGCCTGCAAATTCACCATTATCGATATTCCAGAATGCAACCAGGTTGCCCTTGGGGCTAGTAAAACCAGCGATGCGCGTTTGCTGGTTGATAGCAACACTGCCCATATAATCATTCATGGCCTGAATGATGGCAGCAGGTTTGTTCAATAG
>JBLYYN010000073.1:0-6167 GCA_048550535.1 Gammaproteobacteria bacterium | reverse complement strand
GACCCTGTTCTGGATTGCTCCGGGCAATCCAGTCGAACCTTTCCAGCTTCTCAGACTAGTTCCCCAGCCAAATACAAAAGGCCCGCCTGTTGGCGAGCCCTTTGTATTTGGCTGGGGAACTAGGATTCGAACCTAGATTGACGGAGTCAGAGTCCGTAGTCCTGCCGTTAGACGATTCCCCAAAAACTCTCCGGGAACAGTCAGTGTATTAACGTTTCGAGAACTGTGTGGCGCGACGCGCTTTACGCAGACCCACTTTCTTACGTTCTACTTCACGTGCATCACGGGTTACAAAACCGGCTTTACGCAGTACACCACGAAAACTTTCGTCATAGACAAGTAATGCACGGGTGATACCATGACGAATCGCTCCGGACTGACCTGTGCCGCCACCGCCTTTTACTGTGATATGAAAATCGAACTTACCGTTCATATCAACAACATCCAGTGGTTGACGAACAACCATTCGTGCTGTCTCACGGCCGAAATACTGATCGATGGGACGACCGTTTACCTGGATTTCACCGCTGCCTGGGCGCATGAATACGCGAGCACTTGAAGATTTACGACGACCGGTTGCGTAATATTGAGTATCTGCCATGGTTATTCCTAACTAATTAGATTTCCAGAGTTTTGGGCTGCTGCGCAGTATGCTTGTGTTCTGTACCCGCATACACTTTCAGTTTGCGAAACATGGCACGACCCAGCGGATTTTTTGGCAGCATGCCTTTTACCGCACGCTCGATAACCTGCTCTGGCTTCTTGATAATCAGCTTTTCAAAGCTGATGGATTTTAAACCACCGATATAACCTGAGTGGTTGTAATACATTTTGTCTTTAGCCTTGTTGCCAGTGACCTGAACTTTCTCAGCGTTCACCACAACAATATAGTCACCGGTATCAACATGCGGTGTATATTCTGCTTTATGCTTGCCACGCAGACGACGGGCAATTTCAGTTGCCAGACGACCTAATGTTTTGCCTTCAGCATTGACAATATACCAGTCACGTTTGACGGTCTCTGGCTTGGCACTGAATGTTTTCATGTTCTGATCCTAAATGGAAACACAGTCTAAAATTAAGGCCGGGTATTTTAAATAATTCAACCCGGCAATACAAGTACAATTCAGGCTTATTTGGCGCTATAGCCGAAATACCTGGATTTCAGACAAAAAAAAGCACGGTAGGGGATACCGTGCCTAATAAATACCACCAAAGGAGGTTGGAGGAGTCATTACAGAATCCAGACAATTGGCCTGAATTAAGAATATAATAAAATTCTAATAGAATGATTTAATTATGGCAACCTTTTTTTGACATTTTTCTGAAATATTCCCTTCAACCTCACTCGGCAGTTCTCAAAAACTGCATAAAGCATTGTTTTTATTTGGGTTATCCAGCACAGGACTCAGGAAAGAAATCGTCTTGATCTGCTTTTATTTAACTAACAGGCGCTTGACCACACGACCATTCATCAGGTGCTGCTGGATTATTTCCTCCACATCCTGCTCATCCACAAAGGTGTACCAGGTAGCTTCCGGATAAACCACCAACACGGGGCCTTCGCTGCAGCGATCCAGACAGCCAGCAGTGTTAATTCGAATTTGGCCCTCACCAGACAGGCCCAGTTCCTTTATCCTGGCCTTGGCATAAGCACGAACCTTACTGGCTCCGGCATTTTCACAGCATATCTGTTGATCAGGGCGCTGATTAGTACAAAAAAACACATGATATTTATAAAAGGGCATTACCTGTTCCTTATTTTTCTTTATGATGCAGCCTCAAAGCAGGCATTTGGAAATACGGTGATCAATTTTAACCCGAGCGGGTCTTCAGTTGAATAAAAAGCACGCAACGGATAACTGGCGACAGGCAATCATAGAGGATAGCGATCTATGCGTACTCTGTGGTATGTGCGCACCCAAGTGCCCCACTTATCAGGTCTATCAACGAGAAAGCGAATCACCCCGTGGTCGTATTTCACTGATACAGGCTTTTGCCAAAGGCGAGCTGGATGTCGATGAAAAACTGATGACCCATCTCGATCATTGCCTCGGCTGTATGGCCTGTCAGTCCATATGCCCATCAAATGTCCCCTACGGCCGCCTGATTGACCAGGCCAAACAGCAACTGTATAAAAAAGCACCGCCACCCGGAAGTATACGCCAGCTACTGAAAATCATCCTGAAGGCCTCAGGCATAAACCGCTACCAGCCCTTGTTTCGTGCTTATAAACAATCCGGGCTGGCATGGCTGGCGAATAAAGCATCTAACTGGCTGCCCAACAGGGCCCGCTCAATACTGGATCTCGCCCAGCAGGTACAGAGTGGACAGCTTGCCGCCTATTACCCCAGCGACATCCCCAGTAAAGGCCAGCTTGCTCTGTTCACCGGCTGTATGGGGACACTGTTCGATCTACAGACCCTGGACAGCAGCATTCGCCTGTTAAATTACTTTGGCTACGATGTGCATATCCCCGAGCAGCAACTTTGCTGCGGGGCTTTGCATCAGCACAATGGACAAATAGAGCAAGCCCGGTCGCTGGCCCATAGCAATGATGAACTGTTTTCCAGGCTCGATATCGATGGCCTGATTTATAGCGCCAATGGCTGTGGCAGTCAGTTACAACAGCAACTGCAACGGGTTCAAAGCTTTGACATAGTGGATTTTCTACTGAACCACACCCGTATCCAGAGCAGCGACTTCCAGCCACTCTCAGCCAGGGTTGTCATCCATGAAAGTTGCAGCAGCCAGAATATATTGAAAAAAACCGGACTCAGTCGGCGATTGCTGTCACTGATCCCGGAACTGGAACTCATTAGCATTGAGGATAACACCCGTTGCTGTGGCGCTGGTGGTAGCCATCAATTACAGTTTCCAGAACTTGGCCAGCAATTGCTGGCGCCAAAACTTCAGCAACTGGCCGAGATACGACCCGCTTATCTGGTGAGTGACAACCTGGGTTGCAGCCTGCATATTCAGGCCGGAGTCAAACGCCAGCATCTTTCGACTAAAATATTACACCCCGTTAGCCTGCTCGCCCTTTGTCTCAAGGAACCTCGGATCAAGTCGTGAATGTTTTATGCTGGCCTGAACTCAAGCAGACTTAATCGGAAGTTGCTTAAGTGATACAATAAGCTGCATCTATATTGAGGTATATCCATGCGACACCTTTCGCCCATCGACCAATTCATCACCCAGGCCGACCACGCCCTGAGAACAGTGTTAGGCAGACCTCGAATTACTGAACGCCCCAATCCCGCCAGGGCCAGTGAAAGCCCACTCAGCGATGCAGAACGGACACAGGCCGCTGGACTGATGCGAGTCAACCATGCCGGCGAGGTCTCGGCCCAGGCTTTGTACCAGGGCCAGGCTCTGACAGCACGGCTGGAGAATGTTCGCGCCAGTATGGAGCGGGCAGCTCTGGAAGAGAATGATCACCTGGCCTGGACCGAACAGCGACTGAATGAACTGGGCAGCCGTAAAAGCCTGCTTAATCCAGTCTGGTATGCCGGCTCATTTGCCATCGGAGCCTTCGCCGGAGCAATAGGCGATCGCTGGAGCCTGGGGTTTGTCGCAGAAACTGAACACCAGGTAATACGTCATCTGGATGACCACCTGGCTAAACTACCCGAGCATGATCTTCGCAGCAGACAAATCCTGGAACAGATGAAAGAAGATGAGGCCCATCATGCCACCGTGGCACTGGAAGGCGGTGGTAGCCCCTTGCCCACACCCATCAAAAAGTTGATGGCGGCGATGTCGAAAGTGATGACCACATCGGCATATTACATTTAACAGACACTACCGGCTGCTTACACTGCCTCCACCATCGAGGCCTGATCGAGTCTACTGGCCAGGGATTCTGCCTCGGCCAAAACCTGGCTAATCTTGCTCAATAACAGATCCTTACTTGCCGGTTTGGATATATAGTCTCTGGCACCCAACTTCAGGCCCCAGGCCTTATCTGATTGCTGATCAGAACCGCTAATAATGATGATAGGGATATGCCTGGTTTCAGGCAAACGTGTTATATAGCGGGTAGCCTGAAAACCATTGATTTCAGGCATCACAATATCCATTAATATCAGATCCGGTAACTTGTGTCGCGCCATAAGAATTCCCTGTTTACCATTTTCAGCAATCAAGACGTTGACGCCAACAGATTTGAGCATGCGCTCGATAGCATAGAGCTGTGTACGCGAGTCATCGACGACCAGAACCTTCAAGCCCTCGAATCGTGAAAAGTCGGTACTGTGAGATTGACCTGCTACATCCTGACGATTAAACAAGCGCTGGAACAAGGAGTTTTTCATGCCTAAACCGGTACATCAATATCTATGACAGATGCGATATTAGCACGTGAATGATGATTACCGGCGGTAAAGAGGCTTATTTAGTCGGAAACTTGATAGTTATCACAGGCTGGTTATGCCTGTCTTTATGCGCCACCAGATGCAAATTGACCGGCTCAGGCTGGCGTCGCCCAGAATTACTGTTAGGGACTCGATACACTCTGAAGTTGTACTCCAGATCTTCAAATCGACCGTGCAGGGCACTGGCAGCCATAAACAGCACATGCCTTAAGCGCTGCAGAACAGCCAGTTCATCAAAGCTTTTGCCTTTGCTGGATGACAGCTCAACACAGTCCTCCCACACCGTAGAATCCATATACACTGGGCGTCGAAAATTGAATAAACGGGCGGTACTGGTGACATCTCTCAGATTGGGATTTCCATCCAGCTCAAGCTGTTTAGAATCATCCAGGTATATCATCGGCATTTCACTCTTCCGGTAATTTAATGGTTATTACAGGTTGATCGTAGTTATTATTATGTGCCACCAGTTTTAATATAGTCGGCTCCGGGTGTCTTATCTCATCATCATTGGGCACACGGTGAATTCTAAACTCGCATTCCAAATTCATAATACGACCATGCAATGCACTGGATGCCATAAACAAAACATGTCGTAGACGCTGTAACACCGCTAATTCATCGACATCACGGTCTTTTTGACCTTTCAGCGCAACGCAGTCCTTCCAAACCGTATGTGAGATAAACACAGGGCGGTTAAAATTGAACAAACGTGCTGTACTCGATACATCACGCAGCGATAAATTACTGGCTAACTGGCGTTGTCTACTGGACTGCATTTTATCAACCGTCAATTACTCGTTAAGACGAAGTGTAGTAGCTAGCCACAGCACTGGGTGTTAATCCGTTCACAAAATGATTGATTTCCATATCAGATACAGGCAGAAAGCAGGTTTTTTTCAGAATTGCGGTCGATTTTACCGAAATTCATAAACCATCCTGGGCACCTGTTGACAGGAAATGACTGGCGTTAAATGTTATATAGTCGTAAGGACCAATAATCAGCAATGGTCATTTTTCCTAAACATTTAGAGAATAGACGAAAAAAAAGCATTTTTTACCAAAATTGGGATCATTCACCTGTTTCCGAACTCAGTTCGATTTCCTCCTGTATGCCCATATTCGACTCAATCCCCCGCATCACACGTTCCAGGTGCAAATTCAGGCTCCCGCCCATTAAACGCTTACGGTCTACACCTTCGACCCAGCCAAAAATGGAGGCCTTTAACTGATCCTGGTTACGCACGGACTGTTCGATGTCGTAAGCCAGTTTCCGGTATTCGGATAGTGCGGGGCTCACACCCAGTGCCTCCAGCAGATCATTCAATGGCACCAGCCACTCAATACTGGCTTCGTCCAGACCCAGTTCCTCAGGCTGAATTTGCGCCAGGCTCGTATCCAGGGACCCAATCCAGATTCGAAAACTCACCTGCTGTAAAGAATGGTATAAGGGTTCAGCAGACACAACAAAAATCAGTAAATGCTGGGCATTGGCCACAAACTGCACGTCGCTGTACGACCATTGCTTCGAGCGAATGAATTCATACAGACGAATATGCTGTTGAAATTCGGCCAACTGAAATTGATCCAGAATCAGTATGGTACTCGCCCCCTCACTCAGCGCACAGGCTTCGGTCATCACCCGATCAAACGCCGATGTTGGTGGTTCTTTGGCTAGCTCCTTGCCATCATGTATACGGATGACCTCCGGCTGTGGCGAGTCACAGCCAAATTCGTAATACAGTAAATGCTCGTATTCCAGCGCCTGCCCAAGAGCATGGGCAAAGGCAG
>JBLYYN010000072.1:0-17363 GCA_048550535.1 Gammaproteobacteria bacterium | reverse complement strand
TGGCTGAATTAAAACAGGGTGGTCTTTATATGAAAATGCCCCATCCAGCATCCTCAAAATAATTAATTTAGGTATGTGAAGGTGTAATGTATAGCACGTTACTCAAGTATACTCCGCCAGCTAAGGCTGGCTCCGTGAGACGGCCGCTTCGCAGCACCCCTCTTAGCAAAGCGTTATGCTGCGAGTGATCTGAAAAATGATAAAGGAGGTTGAAGTGCGTAGGTTTTTTGTATTGATATTAATTATGGGCCTGGTTTCATGCGCAAATGTTTCAAATAAAAATGATGTACTGGAATCAATTCGAACTGATGGTATTTACGTTTCTAAAGATACCAACAAGGATGGAACAAAAATTTCCTTAAAATTTTACAATATTTCAAAGAATGGAAAAGAAGAAATGCGAGTAGTGGTTTCCGGATTGAATTCAGCAATGCCAGAGGTAACGGACCAGAGTGAATATGACACGTGGTTTATCGTTAGTAGTACGGATAATGCCATTCAATATAGGATTAAGATGGGCAATATGGGTATTTCGATCAAACACAGATTTGCTGATTACGATTTCATTAAAGAATAATTTCTTCAATATCGCATAACAACTCAATCAAGTACACCCGCCTTCTGGGCGGGTCGGACGCAGAAAGGGGTCAGGGCTTGTAATCAAACATCAATTTCACACGATTTTACAGCACGGCCTTACTGTCAAATAATGAGCACGAAATAACTGGGCTCAGAGTAAAAACTCCCAGGCTATTTTTCCAGTAGAGCTCATAGTAAAGCCAGGACTAAAATGGATTTTTTAGCTATACTCAATTGATAAAAACCATGATCAAGGATGATAAATGGCACGATTATCACAGCTTAGGGAACCCCTGATTAAGTCTGGTTGTAGTAGTAAGCTGCGATGAGTGTTTAGATTTTTCATGAAGTGAGGCGGAATAGTTATTCTATTGCAACGAACTTCGGGGAAAATCTGGACGCTTTTAGCCAGCATAAAACAATCATGACTTGATCAGAGGTTCCTTAGCATAGCAGGAACCCAAAATATCAGTGGGAGATATTAAAATCGAATCAAAATCAACAAAAAACAATTTGCCAAATGGTGTAATGTTTAATGCTTACCCTGACAGCATTGGCCGAAATCTTGCAGATACGGTACAAATGCTCAAGCGGCCAGAATTTAAAGAAGTTTTTTCTTTGTTCTATATTCTGCCAACCATTTTTCATAGCGATCTGGATCGTGGCTTTTCCATCATTAATTACGATATCAATAAAGAACTTGTGGACCCTCGAGATCTACACGAACTAAACGAACTTGGCATCCAGATTAAGTTTGACCTCGTACTCAATCATCTTTCCGTACGTTCTCCGCAGTTTGTTGATTTATTGCAGAACGGTAACGACTCACCCTACAGGGAATTTTTTATCGACTGGAATGAATTCTGGGAGGGTCATGGCACTATGGGTGACGATGACGTCGTCATTCCGGATAAAGAGCACCTCGATAAGCTCTTTATGAGAAAGCCCGGACTGCCGATTCTTAAATTGCGTTTTCCAGATGGCAGCATCAAGGCTTACTGGAACACCTTTTATCAAAAAGTGGAGTTCGATGAGATAACAGCCCAGGACTTTGCGCATATCAAGGGAATCGATCAACAGTTAGCTTCGGATATTGCACACCACATCAAGATCGTCATCAAAAGTGGCAGGCGCCTGGAATCCATTGACTTTGAAGATATTGCCCGTTGTAAGGATAAGGTTAAAAATTTTGAAAATTGTAAGCTTGATGTGATTGATGCGGTTTACCGCAAGCGTGAATTCCTGGGGCAGATGGATATTAACGCCCGTTCTGAACTGGTCTGGGAATTCTATGATGAGACACTTGGTAAACTCAGCAGCTACGGCGCTAAAATAATTCGACTGGATGCCTTCGCTTACCTGCACAAGGAACCCGGTCAGGCGAATTTTTTCAACCGGCCGGGCACCTGGGATTATCTGGAACGTCTGCGGGGCATTGCCCAGAAGTATGAGCTAATCATATTCCCTGAGATCCATGCCGAATACGGTGCCGGTATCCATGAAGAGATTGCGCAGGAAGGTTATCCCATCTATGACTTCTTTTTCCCCGGGCTGCTGATCAATGCCCTGGAGCAGGGCAACAATGCTGCTTTGTTACACTGGATTTCGGATATCTGTAACAGGGGATTACAGACCATCAACATGCTCGGCAGCCATGACGGTATCCCGGTGCTTGACCTCAAAGGTAAACAAGTCGATGGCACCTACCGGCCGGGCCTGCTGAGTGATGAACAGATTGAGGCCACCATCGAACATATTATTGAGCGGGGTGGCAAGACCAAGAATTTGTACGGTGCCGACGGTAAGAAGATCGACTACTATCAGGTCAATGCGACATTCTTCAGCGCTCTTGGGGAGGATGAGCAAAAACTGCGCCTGTCCCGTGCTATTCAGATGTTTATGCCCGGTGTTCCACAGGTGTGGTATCTGGATCTATTTGCCGGTACAAACGACTACGCAGCAGCGGAAAGAGGGCGTACAGCTGGACACAAGGAGATTAACCGTACCACTTTAAAAATAATCGACATCGAGTCTGGACTAAAACGTCCTGTCGTACAGGACCAGCTCAAGCTGATTCGCTTACGCAATGTTTCACCGGCATTCAATGGTGAGATGAAGATCATCGAGACTGAGCCACATCTGTTACATATTGCCTGGCAGCACCCGAAAGTCACGCTAACATTGAAGGCTGATCTATGCGATCACAGCTTCACTATTTCCCAGAATGACGGTGCCGGCGAAGTAGTCCTGATGTCATTTGAGTCATAGGCTTTTATGGCCACCTGTATTGTTTTTTAATTAGGGAGTAACAGCATGAAAATTCTTGCGACTGATCTCGACCGGACATTACTACCGAACGGTAGCTGGCCATCGGATCCCAGTGCTATTGAGCTCTTCAATGAACTCACTGAAAAGCATGATGTGCTCGTCGTCTATGTAACGGGACGAAATCTTGTTCTCACCGAAAACGCAATAAAAAAATTTGGAGTCAGATACCCTGATATTCTGTGTAGTGATGTCGGGACTTCGATTAGAAAATATGAAGATGAAGAGTGGCAGTTTGATGATGGCTGGGTTGAGCATGTCAGGAGAGAGAGCCCAAAATGGGACGCCATGGCAATAAGAGATGCGGTTGCCAGGGTTGATGGCATGCGAGAACAGGAAAGTGAACATCAGAACCCGTTCAAGCAGAGTTATTATGTCGAGCACGAAAATAAAGATCAGGTTTTAAAAAAAGTAGATGAACTGGTGAAGGGAATGTTTGATGAAGTCATCGTTTATAGTTTTGATTCTCAGGATGGGAAAGGGCTTCTTGATTTTTTGCCAGCAAGTGCGACAAAACAGACGGCCCTGGAGTATGTGGCCGAGGAGTTTGATACTGCGAAAAAGGATGTTGTATTTTGCGGCGACAGCGGGAACGATATCTTTCCTCTGACAGCGGGATTTAGTGGTGTTCTTGTGAAGAATGCTGATGATCAATTGGTAGAAAAGGTAAAAAAAGCCATGAATCAAAACCATGATTTAAAGGTGTATTTTGCCAAAGGGGATTTCAATGGTTTGAAAGGATATTATACTAGCGGCGTGATCGAAGGCGCCTATCATTATGGGATTTTTGATTGCGCCATGAAGGCACAGTAAGTCTAGTTAAAAACTTTGAGTGATAGCTTTAAGGTGATAGCTTTAAGGTGATAGCTTTAAGGTGTAAGCAGAGTTTTTATTGCTCAAATACTGAATAATTGGGGTTAGAGTAAAAACTAGAGAAGCATCATATTCAGTGACGAATAATTTTTATTCTGACACTAAATATTCCTGATCCTAAATATTCACTCAGCCAACGTGCTATAAAACACGTGCCGTTTAGCTTAAACGTCAGTCCGGCTAAAAAGGATAAGAAATGATCACATATAATGGAAACTGCCACTGCGGAAACATATCATTTTCTTTTGAACATGAAAAATTACTACCGGCCTAAGGTGTAACTGCTCGATATGCAGGCGTAAATCTTCAGTCATGTCTGATTTTACACTTGTACCGGATGAAATAAAAATATTAGAGAATAATGAATCATTGGCCTTATATCAATTTGATATAAAAGTTGCTAAACATTTTTTTTGTAAAACCTGTGGAATATACCCGTTCCACCAAACCATGCGACAAGCTGGCAATTATAGAGTTAACTTGGGTTGTATTTACGAAATTGATTACAATGAGCTGCAAGTGGACATTTTTGATGGCAAAAGTATATAAAAAACTTATCGATCGCTGGCAAGGTCCCGAATGCATGCCCACCATAGCAGGCCCATTTATTGCCGTGCCGGGAGCGAGTCTTGATGTGGGCCATGGGTCACACAACTGTAGTTTTACTATAGTATTTTAACCAGTATTTATCTATTCGCTATTCAGCATACCGATGTCTAGAATACTAAAGAAAGATAAGTAAATTACTTTGACAGGGATAATAACTTGCCCATAGATCACTCATCACACAGCAATCAGCACGGCAATGGCTTCACCAAAGACCTGCTAGAACTAGCACTGAAGTCCAGTGGCGATTCAGTATGGTTCTGGAATATCGAATCCGGCGAACTGGTATTTGACCGCAACTGGATCAAACACCTGGGCTACAAACCCAGCCTCTTCAAGTTCACCTTTGAATGGCTGGATAATCATATAAAACCCGAACATAAATCGGCATTCGAAACCGCCTTCAATGATTACCTGGAAGGCCGTAAAGACAATTACGAAATAGAGTACCAGATACGCACTAATAACGGTGACTGGGTATGGGTGTGGGCCATAGGTAAATGCATAGAATATGACAATGATGGAAAACCTCTGATATTCATCGGCACACATCGAGATATTACCCGATTAAAAAACAATGAAACCGCCCTCACCCATCTTACCAATGATTTAGAACAGAAAGTACAGGAAAGAACCCAGGAACTGGAAAAGGCCTTACATGAAATAAAAACCTTACAGGGAATCATACCCATTTGCGGTTATTGTAAAAAAATCAGAGATGACCAGGGCAGCTGGAATCAACTGGAAAAATATATCTGCGATCACTCTAACGCAGCCTTCAGTCATGGCGTCTGCCCCGAGTGTTATAAAAAGATAATGGAAGACAAACAAAATTATTAAATAACACCTGAACGCAATAAACTTGCCCGCTATTCAGCATATGTAGAGATTAGGACTAACACCCTCATTGTTATCGTCCTCAGGAGGACAAACTGAGTGAAAAATATCGACATAAAACAAGGAACGCCATGAGCATGGATACAGACAGCTATCTTATTGAAACATCTGACCAGGACAATCCTGCACTGGAGCAATATTTATCTGAAGCTATCACCGAGTATGGCATAAACCAGATCAATGGCGAAACACCCAGAAAACTCTATTCTTGCCTGAAAAACCAGCATAATATTATTGTTGGTGGCATCATGGGCTACGCCACTCTGAATATGTTTTTCATTACTCATTTATTTATCGATGAATCAATTAGAAATCAGGGTTTAGCGGGTAGATTGCTCATCGACATGGAAAATGCCGGCAGAAACCTGGGCTGTGACTTATTGCGCTTAAACACACTGAATGAGAAAGCAGGCCATCTATACACCCGGGCCGGTTTTGAAGAAACCATTAGAATCAATAACTATATAAAAGGCTTCGATCTGGTGTATTATCATAAACGATTAGATACTTAATGCATTAGTAAAAAAACATACACAAATCAGGCCATAACATCATCACTCAACATATTTCTAGTCCTGAATGCTAAAACCCTATGAAGACATTAATTGTTATTATCGCATCATTTATTTTCTACTCAAACAACCTGCTCGCTAGCAGTGAGAACTCTATAGGCTACCCATCTGTAGCTAAAACATTAGAAAAATTAAAAAAGCATCCTTCTGCCAATATTAGCCAGCGAGACGACTGGACCATAATCTCTGTACTGGAGGATGGCGATCATGTGCTCTGGTTTTTCGCCCCTGAACAACATGCCGCCCATCCCGCAATGATAAAAAGAACCATTGTAGAAAAAGATGGTGGAAAAGAAACGCTTATAGTCAGTTTTTGCCAGGCCCCGAAACAGAAATGTGATGAGCTTAACAGGGAATTCACTAAACTGAACAAACAGTTTAAATAGGCTTTGCAGGAGCCAACTAGGCTTTAACGCGAATTTAATATATCATTAAGCTTTTGCCAGGATTCTAAAAAGCAATGGTAATCAATAAAACCACAATTCAAATATTTCTTGCACCAATTATCTGGTCAGCTATCTTTATTCTGTTTATTATTTTAGGCCATCTCATCCTCGGACCTGGCAAGCCTTCAGGCGCTATTCTTGGTCTGATATACGCGTTTATGGTTGCACCATTTATTGGTATAGCCGGTATTATTTATGCCATTAAAATATATAAAAACCAGAGTAATCTGAAAACATATTTATCCTTAAGCATGAATATGTCTCTCATATTAAGTGGCATACTGGTGTGGTTAACCTGGTACGGTTTTATTTAATAGAGCTCTGGATAAATAAAAACGCCAATTAAAATATAAACGTCGTGACCGTTATCCCACTACAAACGAGCACAGTATGAATAAAATTATATCAACCGGCTCTATCGCGATATGTCTTTTTTCCATCAGTCTGCTTAACTCGGTTCATGCCGGCGAGGTAAATATTCTGGCTGCCGAGTTCAGAACTAGTGGAAATAATCAATGGTCGGTGAACGTCACTCTCAAGCATGAAGATTCAGGCTGGGATCACTATGCAGACAACTGGCGTATAGTGGATAGTCAGGGCAAGCTACTGGGTGAGCGAGTGCTTTATCATCCCCACGTAAATGAACAGCCCTTTACCCGTAGCCTGAATAGCGTAAAGCTAGAAAAGGGTATTAGCCTGATTTACATCGAGGCCCATGATAAAATGCATGGCTGGACACCGCATCGACTGACGGTCGATCTGAGCAAAGCCATTGACGGACATTTACGAGTTGTAGCCAAATAATAATCTATCCCAGATTACCGAGATAGCTTACTTAATAAGCTCTGTCATATACACACCATCAGACATGATCACGGTTATGGTCTCGTGCCAGCAAAATGTAAAATGCCGGCAGAATAAATAAAGTAAAGAAAGTACCTATGCCCAGCCCGGCAGCGATGGTCAAGCCAATATGAAAACGACTAACTGCGCCGGCACCGGTGGCAATGAGTAATGGAAACATGGCCACGATTAAGGCCACGGTAGTCATGAAAATAGGACGCAGGCGAATTCTGGCGGCTTTTTCAACGGCTTCACGTTTGGACAGCTGCTCGTTAATTTGCAGCTTGTTGGCAAACTCAACGATCAATATCCCATTTTTTGCTACTACTCCTATGAGGGTTATCAATCCCACCTTGGTATATATATTCAGAGACAATGCATTCACGTCAAACATGATGAAGATGAGTGCCCCCGCCGTCGCCAGGGGTACCGACACCAGTATAATCGCCGGGTCGCGCCAGCTCTCAAACTGCGCCGCCAGCACCAGATAAATAACCAGCAGGGACATAAACATGGTTATGGTCAGGGCTGAACTTTCCTGGGTATACTGACGTGAATCCCCCAGATAATCGTAACCATAGCCCTTGGGTAAAGTCTGTTCCGCCAGTTCAGTGAGATATTCCAGGGCATCACCCAGAGCGACATCGGGCAGGGTGACACCCTGAATGACCAGTGAATTTAATTGCTGAAACTGGGTACGCTCGGTGGGTTCCACCGATTGCTTCATGGTGACTATGGTGGATAAGGGCACCAGATTACCGGCCGCGCTGCGCACATAATAATCATTGAGCATTTCCGCATCGCGCCGGAAATCCCGTGACACCAGGGGTATTACCTTGTAGCTACGGCCTTCCATGCTGAAACGATTGACATAACCCCCGCCCAGCAAGGTTCCCAGATTACGTCCAATACTGGCCATGCTGATACCCAGATCGCCCGCACGATCGCGGTCGATTTCGATGCTGATGGTGGGCCGGTCTATATCTATGGATTTTTCCAGAAACATAAAATGACCGCTGGCCATGGCCTTGCCGAGCAATTGATCCGCTACCTCCACCAGTTCTTCATAACTGCGTTCGGTGGTGACTACAAATTGCAGGGGTGCTCCGCGAGATGGGGTGGGAATACTCGGACGTGGAAAAACAAAGCTACGGAACCCGGCCACCTGACTGAGCATACCAAACAGCGGCCCTTGCAGTTCTTTCTGCCCTCGCTCACGTTGCTCCACCGGTTTCATCTTGAATCCACCAAACACCTGACCCGGCGTGAAACCCAGGATGTAAAAACTGTCATTGTATTCTGGAAAGCTTTCAAAACCGGTTTGTATCTGTTCACCATAGGCTTCGAGATATTCCAGTGTCGCCGTGCGTGGACCGGTGGCGCTGAAAAACAGGATACCCTGATCTTCTTCAGGCGCCAGTTCATTTTTGCTGTTCATGTACATCAGGTAATTTGAAAATAGAATGAGCGCGCCGAGTGCGACCATGATACCCACACTGTTAAGTGCTTTATGCAACACTCGCCCGTAACCCTCGGATAACCAGTTAAAAGCTTTTTCCACCCGCTGTTCAAAGCGGCCTTCACCGCCATGTTCGCTTAATACTCTCGACGACAACATGGGTGACAGGGTTAATGCGATAACACCGGAAATCAATACTGCGCCGGTAAGGGTGAAGGCAAATTCAATAAACAATGCACCGGTGAGCCCCCCCATAAAACCAATAGGTGCATACACGGCGAGCAAGGTGGTGGTCATGGCAATAATGGGGACGGCCAGTTCACGCGCACCCAAGATGGCGGCCTGCATACGCGCTTCGCCGCGCTCGATGTGGCGATGCACGTTTTCCACCACGATGATGGCATCATCCACCACCAGGCCAATCGCCAGTACCATGGATAGCAGGGTAAGCAGGTTAAGCGAATAACCCAGCAGGTACATGACGAAGGCGGCACCGATCATTGCCAGCGGCACAGCGACCGCAGGAATAATCGCCGCACGCAGGGAACCCAGTGTGAGGTAAATCACCACCAGTACAATGAGCACAGACTCGATAATGGTTTTGTACACTTCTGTAATGGATGACTTGATAAACTGGCTGGCATCATAAGGCACTTTAACCTGCAGGCCTTGAGGTAATTGTGCCTCAACTTTTGGTATCAGATTATTAACGGAGTCGGCAACGCTAATGGGATTGGCACCAGGTGCCTGTTCAATAGCGATGAACACCGAGGGAATGCCTTTGTACCAGGTGGTGGTGTTATAGTCATCGGAACCCAGTTCAGCTCTGGCGATATCCTGTAAGCGTACCAGGGCACCGTTCTGACTGCGAACCACCAGCTTACGGAAATTCTCAGGTGCATTGACATCGGTGGTCGTGGTCAGGTTAATACTCAAATATTTGTCTTTGGTCGCCCCTATACCGGCCTGAAAATTATTGTTGCGCAATACATCAACCACATCCTCACCGGTGACACCCAGTGCTGCCATACGTTGAGGGTTTAACCAGATGCGCATGGCAAACTGCGAGGCAAACAGGCGGGCCTTGGCAACCCCGGGCAATGCCTGTAATTGTGGCTGCACCACACGCAATACATAATCACTGATTTGAGGCCGGGGTACTGATTCACTGAAAAACGCCAGGTACATCAGCGCGGTGCGATCACCCGTGGTCGATTCGATGACCGGGTCCAGCACCTCGGCGGGTAACTCACCCCGTTTGCTGGCCACCTTGGCCTGGATCTCGGCGATGGCCGCATTGGGATCGTAGTTGAGCCGCATCTGGGCTTCGATACTGGAAAAGCCCTGGGCACTGGTGGATGATATAAAATCAATACCATTGGCTTCAGCCATCGCCTGCTGGATGGGGGTAGTGACAAAACCTTTTACCAGCTCTGAACTGGCACCGGGATAAGCCGTAGTCACGGTAATCACCGTATTCTTGATCACCGGAAACTGGCGTACTTCCAGCAATCCCAGCGAACGCAATCCCATGAGCAGAATCAGCAAACTGATGACCGTGGCCAGTACCGGTCGGTGAATGAAAATATCGGTAAATTTCATTCTCCGCGGATCTCCGCATCATTGAGTTCGACCTGGTTATCAATCACCACCGGCATGCCGTCTCGCACTTTCACCAGACCGGTGCGCACCACCTGCACGCCCGCTGACAATCCTTTGATTGCAACACGCCCAGCACGTACTTCACTGGTTTCTATCGCAGTGCGTTTGAGCATAAGCATAGCTTGCTCATTCTTGTTTATGACAAATACAAAATTGCCATAGGTATTAAAGCTGATCGCTGTGCGCGGCAATGTCAGCACCGGCTGTGCCTCACCGATGATGGTTTCCACCTGGGCGAACATGCCGGGACGCATGATGCTATCGGTATTGCTTATGGTGGCGCGGACTTTTAAGGTTCGTGTGCCGACCTCGATGCCGGAATTCACGGCACTGATTTCACCGCTAAACATCTGCTCTGGGATGGCATCCAGCTGTATCTTCACCACCTGGCCCGGTCTGATACGAGTGAAATACCGCTCCGGGACCGTGTAGTCCACGTAGATGGGATCCAGCGCCTGCAAGCTAACAATGGGACTGCCTGCATCGATATACTGACCCAAATCCACCTGACGTATTCCGGCCAGACCGGCAAAGGGTGCGCGAATCACTTTGCGTTTAATAATCGCTTCCTGCTGTTTTACCCGAGCCCTGGCAGCTTCATAACGTGCCTGGGCTTCGTCAAATTCCGATTTGGAAGTGACCTGCTTTTTTAGCAGATCCTTTGAGCGACTAAACTGTATCTGTGTCAGTTTGCTCTCTGCACGCAAAGCTTCTAGCGCTGCCTCATCCACAGAATCATCCAGCTTGATCAAAATCTGACCCTGTTTAACCGGTTGCCCGGAACTAAATACAATCTCACTGACAATGCCATTGACTTCGGTGCTCACATTAATACCGTTGCTTGCCACCATTGAGCCGACAGACTGGTAAGACGGTTGCCAGTGTTCCTGTATCACCTCGGTCGCTGCAACTACCGCAGGTGGAAAACCTTGCGGGGCTGCGGCCTGTTGATTCATATTTTGCCAGACCAGGACAAGCACAATGCCGATGGCGGTGATAGCCAGCAAACCTGTTGAGATGATTAATCGTTTAGACATACCTCGGTTTTCCATCTGAGTAAGCAATCGTTAGTCATTGAAATAAAGCGAGCTAGAAAAATGTTCTATGCTCACCAGAACATAATAATACTCATTAGTAAATAAAGCATGTACTAAAGAACAGGAAACGCCCTATTTAATGACACTTATTTCATAAGCAAGACTCAAGAAACCACTGATTAAATGTTTAACAACTATGGCCTACAAAACAGAAATATGTGTACTGACAACACGGCCCCTAAGCAAACAACAGACTGTAATAGTCGAAACTGCGATGGCAAATTCCAAACAACTCATTTCAGTGGTGGCTACGCAGGCAAGCGAAGGATAATGAAAACAATTAGCGACCACATCGATTGATGAGAGTCAGACCATTCATGCACTTTGCAAAAATGTTTTGCAAAAAACTTGCTCTCACACAGGCGTCAATTCGGCAAAACCTGGATACAGTTTCTTTTGGCAGGCCCTGCCATCAACCCTGAAAAATGCCTGGGCTGCTCATTTAGGTATAGGCATCGTCATAGATATAACACCCCGCCGCCCTAAAAATTCCAGTATCCGAAGGCATTGAGCGAGTATATTTACCGCGAATTTCTGAGCAGAGCATTTAATATCGATAATTTCGATATAAATGTGCAATAAATTTCGTTTGCATTATATAAAGACTTACTTATATATTAACACCAGGCGATGGTGCATTCGGTTTGCCAACTAGCAGGAACTTCTGATCAATGACTCAGAAATGGTGCACATCAGCCACTTAGAACAGTTCAGTCAATAAGCGTTGTTAATATAGAGGACCTTATTCCATGATCAGTGTAAAAGTTTTCATGAAAGCCAGCAATGAACCCCTCAAACGCACTCCTGTTATTCTGCAACTGGATCCGGATGGCTTCCAGACCGAGGCGGTATTTACTGATCGATCAGGTAATGCTAATTTTGATTTAGATGTAGGGAGTGGAAAAATTCTGATTTCTGGCGTGGAACGCTATAGCGGTAGACTTGACGGTGAAATCAATATCGGCTTATGGTCACTCATAGACCCTGGCGAAGGCTCCAAAGGTGCCGCGAATCAGTTAAATTTGGGCAGCAACGCCTACCCCGGCATGATTACCCATAGCCTGATGATCAATGGCAGAGAAGTGCTCACCGATAGCGAAGGCTATCTGGTCGACCCTGCTGACTGGAGTGAAGATTTTGTGCGTAAACAGGCTGAAGTCGAAGGGCTGGAGCTCACTGGCGAACACTGGGAAGTGATTCGCTTTCTCAGAGACTGGTATGCAAGCCGTGGTCGCCAGGCCATAGTCCGCGACATGATCAGACACTATAGAACCGTCTGGAACAGCGAAAAAGGCAGCAACCGCTATCTGCACCAGATATTCCCCAGAGGCGGGCCACAAAAGCAGGGCAATCGCCTGGCAGGATTACTTCGCACCAAAGGTGAGCATTGAACAGGATCTGAAACAAATTGCCCCTGCATAAATAATGAATCACGATGATGCTCATTTATACACATTAATATCGGGCAGAATCAATGAAATAGAACACAAAAGCTCGCGGCCATATAAAAATTCCAGGCATGGCATCAACGGCTGGCAATATCTAGCTTCCCGGATAGCCTGATGACTAGCACCAGTATTCTTCCAGGTCCTTAGTACTGCTCGATACAGCCATTATCATTCCACTTTAGCTGGCTGTATTGGGGGCTAGAAAATATTCCGGAGTGCTAGATTACGTCACTTTTATGGTGCTGGCTTTTTTATATTACTCCCCACTTGTTGCTAGTTGACGACTTATTATTTGGCGTCTATTTCCTTGCGCAGTCAGGTTAGCTAAGCGTATAGCTGGATTCTATGCCCATTTACTGCTATATGGCTTAATAGAATAAAAAGAACCAAAGAAATAACAGCATGGCCTTATATTGCTATTAGCTAATTCCTTCAACCACAAGCAGGCAAAGCCAGCAGCAGAATATTCGTTTGATACTCTGTGCTAATGTAAATGAATCAGCGACATATGATTTCAAGCAAGCTTATCACTGGGTGTTTATCCAGCATCCCCAACAACCGCCATGGGATGACATAATGGACAAGGCGATTTCATTAATGATGCGGCTCATACACACAAACCCAGCCCTGGGTATTGCCGGATTATATTCAGTAATGTCTCTGATATGGATTCTATTCTCTGATCAATTATCCCTGCTGATCTCACATAACCCGGAAACTCTGACTCAAATACAAATGCTTAAAGGCGTGGTGTTCATTGTATTAACCACACTGGTTCTATATTTAGTGTTAAAAAATATATTTGATCGTTTTACTGCCAGCCAACAACACCTGAAGCAAAGCAATGAACGCTATCTGTCACTGGTAGAATGCACCAGTGACTGGATCTGGGAAGTAGACAAAGACGGTATATATACCTATGTTAGCCCTAAGATAAAAGACCTGCTGGGTTATGAGCCTGAAGAAGTTTTAGGTAAAACCCCTGGCGACCTGATGCCAGCACAAGAAGCGGAACGAGTATCCAAAATTCTCAGAAAAACTATTGCGGCGGGTAATTCCATCATCACTATGGAAAATATCAATCTACATAAAAAAGGCCATCAGGTAATACTGGAAACCAGTGCTGTACCCTTATTCAATGACACTGGCAAACTACTGGGTTACCGAGGCATCGACCGTGATATTACTGAGCGCAGACAGGTTGAAAACCGGGCCAATGAACTGGAGCGCAAGTTCATTACCCTGCTGGCTAACCTACAGGGCATGGCCTATCGTTGTCAGAATAATCATGACTGGACCATGGAGTTCATCAGTGACAACTGTCAGCAACTCACCGGTTATCAAGTCGCCGATCTCCTGTCCAGCCAGAGCATTGCCTACAATGACCTGATTCATCCGGACGATAAAGAAATGGTGTGGGAAACTACACAAAAAAGAATCGCAATGGATTTACCATTTCAACTGGTATATCGCATTAAAACTGTCTCCGGTGAGACAAAATGGGTTTGGGAACAAGGCATTAGTATAAAGGATTGCACAGGCAAACTGATTGCACTGGAAGGCTTTATTACTGATATCACCGAACATAAGCTGGCAGAACAGGAAAATGAAAAACTGCAGGCCCAATTACGTCATGTACAGAAAATGGAAGCCATCGGTACTCTGGCCGGTGGCATAGCCCATGACTTCAACAATTTACTCTCACCAATTATGGGTTATACCGAATTAGCTATAGAGGCATTAGCCGATAATCCGGTCGTTAGCAATGACCTGAAACAGGTGCTCAAGGCATCAGAACGTGCCAAAGAACTGGTTAAACAAATACTGTCATTCAGCCATCACAGTGACCATGAACGCAAACCGGTCCAGCTTAACCTGATCGTTAATGAAGCCATGAGGTTATTACGCGCCTCTATTCCGACAACCATTGAGGTCAGACAGAACATAAACTCTAACTGTGGCTATGTGCTGGCAGACCCCACACAAATGCATCAAATCGTAATTAATATATGCACCAATGCTTACCACGCCATGCGTGAAAAAGAAGGAATTTTACACGTCAAACTTGAACAGGTAAGCATAGATGTAGAACAGGCTAATTTAGTCAGCATTAATCCTGGCTCTTATATCAAACTGGAGATTAGTGATAGCGGCCATGGCATGGATGAACAAACTCTGGAAAGAATTTTTGAACCTTATTACACAACAAAATCAGAAGATGAAGGCACCGGCCTCGGACTGTCCGTTGTCCATGGCATCGTTCGTAGCCATGATGGCGGCATCACAGTAACAAGTACGCCTGCTCAAGGAACTAAATTTGAAATATTTTTTCCGCGGGTAAGCACTACCAGCACAGAACTTGGTGTTGATCTGGTTGAACCCATTCCTTCAGGTAATGAACACATCCTGTTAATTGATGATGAAGTAGCCATTGTACAAATGGAAACCGCTCTGCTGGAAAACCTGGGTTACAAAGTAACCGCGGTCACCAGCAGCGATGAGGCACTGGCGACCTTTGAAAAACATCCAGATATTTTTGACCTTACTATCAGCGATATGACCATGCCACATATTACTGGTGCGGATCTGGCTAGAAAATTCCTCTCTATCAGGCCAGACATGCCATTTATTTTATGCACAGGTTTCAGTGAAATAATCAACGAGGAGAAAGCCAGAGAGATTGGTATTCAGGCATACATCAAAAAACCAGTACTCAGGAAAGAAATGGCTATTGTGGTACGAAAAGCTCTGGATAATTCCATGAACTATCATCGTATCCATTAATAGTAAAACTTATGTTTATACCGCCGCAAACAATATAAACATTGTGGTGCTCAGGATTTGTAGTTTAGTGGCAAGTGATGTTTAAACAACCAGTAATCTATGGATATTTTTCCTGGCCCATGAATCAATGTCATAGCCAGCATAACACCCCATAGCATATGATCCTTGATCCCCGCCGCACTAATGTCAGGATAGGAAACCACTGCAACAATATTGAAAATAAATAATGCCAGGGCAGCTGGCCTGCTAAACAATCCTAACAATAATAAAACAGGTAACATCAATTCAGCGCCCGAAGCTAACCAGGCCGCAAGTACCGGCGATATAACAGGAACCTGGTATTCATATTCGAACAACATCAAGGTGGACTCCCAACTCTGAATTCTTACCCATCCAGACTGAAAAAATACCTTAGCTACCCATATACGTAATAGCATATCTAACAAGGGCGAAATAACGGTCAGTCCCCTGGTGCTGGCCAGATAATATTGTGTAGCTTTATAAAATGTATTCATTCGTTAACTCCGAGGGTAAAATCGGCTATCCAGCCATATTGCACACATCTTGGCATTAGTGTTGTTATATCTATTTTTTCATCATTTTCAAAATAGTCACATATACCTATAAATGACTGTCTTTCTTTTATGGCATTAAGGAACAGCCATTCATCCTCATGCAAAGTGTCTATACGCATATCATACTGCTTACGCCATACCAGGAGCTTAACTCCTCCCTGGTCCAGGCTTATGACTTGATCATGTTTATTCTGTCCCTGATTAGCTAACCAGATTACGTCAATAGGGTATATGGATGAGATCAGCTCACTCCCAGGGGGAAGCATAAATAGCAATGATGGCTGGTCGGTTTCAGGCACTTGTGCCAGTTGATAAATATCCAGCAAGCCGTAATCCACAGCATGAAATGCCTTATGCCAGGCCCATTCAAGCCGAGCAACATCGGCAAGATACACCAGCTCTGATAGCGGTTTAAATGCTTCAATAAATATGGCCAGCTGTTTGCCAAAATCCGCCAGATCAGGCGACACCGAGTAATGTTTTTTTATATATTGTGTCGCCATAAAATCAAAGAACTCATCTCCGACCAGTTTCCTGCAGACCGGATAAATCTGACTGAGTGCGAGCGACAGGCTGCCAAATACGCTATCCCGGCAAATGGCGATTTGCTGCTGTGGACTGAGATCTTTTTTATGCTTCAAATACTCAGCCAGTTTATCAGTAGCAGTATTGACATTATTAGATTCGAAAATAGCTTTCATAAACAGTTGCTGGATGCAATGCAGCTGACTCATGCGATTTTCTCCAGGTCTGTGAGTTGATCCAGATGATATTGCGCTTTCTCGGCTTCCTGGGCCAACACTTCAAATTCAGGTATATCATTGTCCCACTCAATCAATGTGGGTATCTGACCGAAATACCCAAGTGCAGTTTTGTATAGTGACCAGACTTCATCGTGTATAGCATAGCCATGTGTGTCGTATAAATAACTGCCACGGTCTTCGTAGCCTGCCAGATGTATTTCTTTCACATGGTTTACAGGTATATTTTTAAGATATTCACTCGCATCAAAACCATTGTTGTGAGCACTTACATAGACATTATTTATATCAATAAGCAGACCACAATCGGTTGTATCGACTAATTGCTGCAAAAACTCCCATTCTGTCATTTCAGTAATATTAAAATCCAGATAGCTGGAGGGGTTTTCCACAACCAGGACTTGACCAAGATAATCCTGTACTTTATTAATTTTGT
>JBLYYN010000071.1:0-26596 GCA_048550535.1 Gammaproteobacteria bacterium | reverse complement strand
AACCATCAACCATCAACCATCAACCATCAACCATCAACCATCAACCATCAACCATCAACCATCAACCATCAACCATCAACCATCAACCATCAACTGCAATCCGTCGTTACTTTAGAAATTGTTCGAAATCCCTGGCTTCCATGGGGGCGCCATAAAGATAGCCCTGGATTAGATTGCACCCATGCTGGAGTAAAAAGTTCTTCTGGTCATTTGTTTCAACACCTTCGGCGATAACACTGAGGTTCATGCTTTTTGCCAGGGCAATGACAGCATGAACAATGGCGACATCTTCCTCGTCGCCAGGAATATCCTGGATAAAGGATTGGTCAATCTTAAGTTTGTTTACCGGTAGTCGCTTTAAATAAGTCAGGGAAGAATAACCAGTACCAAAATCATCGACCGCGATATCTATACCCATATTACTAATTTGCTTTAATACTGCGATGGCATGTTCTGGTTTTTTCATAATCTGGCCTTCAGTGACCTCCAGTTCCAGCCATTGAGGTTGGCACTGGGTCTTGGCCAGAACATCATAAATAAATTCGATAAAGTCCTCCTGATGTAATTGCTTCATGGCTAGATTGAGGGCCAGCCTGCCCGGATTGTAGCCCTGATTATACCAATGGCTTATTTGTTGTGCGGCAGTCTGGAACACCCATCTATCCAGTTGTACTATGAGTCCCGTTTCTTCAGCCACCGGTATGAATCTGGCGGGTGAGACCAGGCCCATTTCAGGATGGTTCCAGCGTACAAGGGCTTCCAGGCCTATTAAGCTGTCATCACTGGCATCGTACTGGGGCTGATAATAAACAATGAATTCATCTTGTTTCAAAGCGCGACGCAGATTATTTTCTATGAGTATTCGTTCAAATGCGCGCTCAGTCATGTCCTGGGTATAAAATTGATAACTATTACGGCCTTCTTTTTTTGCTTTATACATGGCAGCGTCGGCATTGCGTAACAGGGTGTCAGCGGTTTCACCATCTTCAGGATAAATACTGATACCGATACTGCTGGTCACATAAAGCTCGTGGTTGTCGAGAATCATGGGCTTTTGCAATTCATGAAACAGTTTGGTCGCCACGTCATTAATATGCTGAGGCTGTTGAAAAGACCCCAAAATCAGGCAATATTCATCGCCACCGAGTCGGGCAATGGTGTCTACTTCGCGTAAGCTGGACTGTAATTTTCTTGCCGTCATAATCAATACCTGATCGCCCACGGAGTGTCCAAGTGAATCATTGATTTCCTTGAAATTGTCCAGATCCAGGAACATAACGGCCAGTCGGTTCTGGGATCGGTGAGCCAGTTTGATGGCCTGGTTGAGTCTGTCCATGAAAAGAGTTCTGTTAGGCAGTTTGGTTAATGCATCGTGATAAGCTTGATGCTCCAGTTCCTGTTCAATTTGCTTGCGTTTTTCTATTTCAAGGGATAGAGACACTGTGTTGGAGATTGCTGAGGCAAACTCCTGTTCGTGAGGTTCCCATTGTCTTGGCTCTCCAGTATGTTCGTGGCAGACAACTCCGATTATTTCACCCTGGTACATTATTGGTATGTCCAGCATTGAGTAGATATTATTGGGTATCAGATAAATATCAGTAAACTCTTTGCAACGCTCATCGGTTCTGGCATTTGGAATCATCATTATTTTTCCCTCATCCAGGGCGTTGAAATAAATAGGGAAATCTTTCCTCTCGAGAGTATGTCTGCTTTCATGGCCTGTACTGAGTATGTACAGATCATTACAGGTCAGGCTTGTGTGATTGTGGTTAAAGAGCCAGATGCTTACACGCTTAACACCCAGGGTAAAGGCTGAAATTTCTGTTGCTTTTCGAAATGATTCATCGATGGTTTTGTATGTAGTACGCGACCAGTCTAACAGGGCTTCCTGGTAGCGCTCTATTCGTTCAAGTCGTATCAGTTCTATGAATTCATTTTTTTTCATGGTGCTGATATCGAGCAAAGTTCCTACCACCTTGATGACCTTGTTTTGCTCATCACAATAGATGTTTCCGCTATGCCGAACATATTTTATGGCGTGATCGTGGGAGATCAGTTTATGTTCGATTTCATAAGCTTGGGATTGATGTATTGCATTGTCGACAATGGCCTGTAGTCTGGTTCTGTCATCATTGGGCACATAAGACAATAACTTTTCATAGCCGCATGGGATAGACTGTGGTTTTATACCCAGAATTCTATACATTTCATCGGACCAGTAACATGTATCGTCTGCTATGTTCCATTCCCAGTTGCCCAGATGGGCAATTTTTTGTGCGTCAATGAGAGTTTTTCTTGCGGATTCGAGATCTCTTGTCTGCAGAGCTAATTTATCCGAAGTGGATTGTATTTTTTTGTTTTTGCGGGATAGTAGATTGAGGAAAATAGCCATAGATAGCATCAACATTGTGGTGAGGATCGCTATGGATGTAAGGATGAGAATCCGGTTTCTTTCATAAAATGAAGCTGGGCGATGTAAAATGGTAGCCGTGGCAAGAATACTTTCTGGTGGCTTAAGTTTGTGTCTCTCGAGTTCAAGGTAATCAAAAATATAAAGATTCGGGCTGTTCGTCTCTGCCGGTAAGATATCACGGTTTTCATCATATGCCAGGGCCAGGTTGGCAGCCGTATGTCCCTGCTGTTTTCCGCTGGTGACATAACCCCCCATGACCCCCTTAAGCAAATAGCTATCCTCCATGCTTATAATGATGAAGTTACCGGCGGCAGTTATCTGATCGATGATTTCTTTCAGGCCGAGTTGATTGCCCGTTTTATCGGTCATGGCACCGATAGTGGTTAGAAACAGGTATTTCTGTTTTTGTTTTAGCAGTTCGCGAGTTAAATGTTCAATATTATTGCTGGCGATGTAACTGGCAGTGATGTCCGGGTATTTGTATAGCTGTTGTTTGATCTCCTGTTTGATTGCCTGATAGGTGTTGGAATTGTCTCCGACCACCAGAATTTCACTGATATCAGGCTCTGTTAGGCGCAACAGTTCAATATTAGGGGCAATTTCTTTCTTCTCAAAAACACCGGTAAAACGCTCAGTGTCTAGTGTATTGAGCTGTTCATAATCATTGATTCCTGAAAAAATTACCACTGCCTGTGGGAAAATGCTGGTCATGTGATCAATCGCAAAATTCAGTGCATTATCGTCGGTAACATAGATGAATTTGGGTTGATAGTTAATGTATTTCTGTTGTAAATATTGACTAAAAAACTCAGCATAAGGTTTAGTGTATGGGGTTCGCTTGGTATCGAGATACTCAGTGCTGATTATTGCCTGCTTGCTAGTGCCGGCTAAATAAGTCGCAGTGAAGCCGGCATGTTGATCTCGGGTCCATGTATATTCCTGGCTGTAGGAATGTAGAATAAATATATTCTCAGATGTTGAGCCATAGACTGCTGCGGGTAGAATTGAAAACAGGAAAAACACCAGGTTTGTTAATGATATCCAGGGCCAGATTAGCGGATTAGTACGATGAATCGTGTTTAATGCCAGCATATCAGAATGTTCAGGGAGCCTTGCAGTATGAATCATTAAAGCCGCTTTAAATCTCGTGCTCATAAATATAGTTGTTAGCTATCCAGTCGTTTGCATGGAATGGAAAGGCGAATACAGGAATGAGTATAGTATAAATATACCGATTTAATTTCGGTCTTGATTTCTGTATTTCAGCTCAGAGGACTGTTTGAATAATGATGTGAATGATGGTGTATTGGCTTATGCATAAGATGATGGTTTTGACGCGCCCATGCCTGATAAGTTGCCAGACCATCAGGTTTGTCAGGCATTGGTGTGGGATTTTAGTGAAAAGGCTGTGCTATATTTTCTGTAATATGTTGTGTCTTTTTGAGTCAGTGGTTTATGTATAATGCTTATTATTTTGACCATTGACCATTGACCATTGACCAAAGCCATCTCATGAGCTCTGAGTTAATATTGGGTTTAAACAAAAAACGCAGAGCTTCCACGGATAGAATAAACGATTCATTCATCATGAAATGCTCTGCGTTGTCAGCGCACCCGAAGGGCATAAAACTCAGTGAATAACTGTTTTACTGCTTAACAGTAATCCGTCGTGGTTGTGCCGCTTCCTGCTTGGGAATAGTTACGGTTAACACACCGTTGTTACTGTTGGCATTTATTCCTTCCGGGTCTACGCCTTCTGGCATGGTGAATCTGCGATAGAATACACCGTGTTCGCGTTCGATGCGTTTATAGCCTTCACGCTCGGTTTTCTTTTCACTTTCACGTTCACCTTTTATGGTGAGAATGCCGTTTTCCATATGTACTTCAATGTCTTTTGGATCGACGCCGGGTATGTCGGCAACCAGCAGGAACTGGTTCTCTTCTTCCTTGATATCTACTGCAGGTGCCCAGTCACTGGTGACCACATCACCATTGTCTTCGGTCTTTACAGGAAACCCCTGAAGTCGATTCATTTCGTTTTGTAACTGATCGAACAGATTCCACGGACTATGACGTATCAGGCTCATTTTTTATTACCTCCTATCGAGTGTAAATATCTTGCATGCTAAATAGATAAGGGTAGGGATTTTATTTTCAAGCACGAGCAAAAAAATATTTTTAATTCAGTCATAAATAACCGGCGATCAATTAAATTGAGTGCTGGTTATTTATTAGATTTATAATCTCGGTGGGAAGACTAGTTACTTTCCTGCGGACGCTGGTCGAGTACCGTATAAGTAGTATAGCTTTGGCGTTGACGTATGCCGCGAATTTCAATTTTGTCGCCTGGGCGGCCCTGGGCAATTATATCCAGTACATCGCGGGTGTCACGAATCTGGGTCTGATTGATCTGGGTGATAATATCGCCGATCATCAAGCCGCCTTTGTCACCGGGGCCTTGTTTGAATACATCGGTAATCAGGACGCCCTGGGTATCCGGAAGTCCGATTCGTTTTAGAATTTGTGCATTCAGATCTACCCCTTCCACACCTAGCCAGCCACGTATGACACCACCGTGTTCAATGATTTGGTTGACCACATCTATGGCCATGTCGATAGGTATGGCAAATCCTATACCCTGATAGTTGCCAGAATCGGAAAAAATAGCGGAATTGATGCCGATGATTTCACCATAGGCATTGACCAGGGCGCCACCGGAATTACCCGGGTTAATGGCGGCATCGGTCTGGATAAAATTTTCATAGGTGTTGAGACCGACCCGATCACGGCCGGCGGCACTGATAATACCCTGGGTCACGGTCTGGCCGATACCGAAGGGATTGCCGATGGCCAGTACCACATCGCCGACCTGAGTTTTGTTACTGTCTGCAAAGCTGATATTAGGCAAGTGCTCCATGTCCGTGGTGAGTACTGCCAGATCGGTATCCGGATCTGTGCCAAGTAGCCTGGCTCTGCCCTGACGTCCATCGTGCAGGTTTACCAGAATGACTTCGGCATTGGCGATCACGTGGTAGTTGGTGAGTATATGGCCCTGTTTGCTGATGATAACCCCGGAGCCATGATTGGGCCGCAACGATTTATCAGGAGCTTGATTGCGACGTTGAAACGGTGCCAGCAGTGATGGGGCTTGATCGACGCTATACAGGGCCTGGATGCTGACTACGGCTGCAGCGGCCTTGTTGACGGCTGCAGCGTAGGAGACCGGGCCTTCCATGCTGGCGCTGCCTGTGTGATGATTGCCTTCGTCTGTTTGTTGTGGCCACCATGCCAGTATCAGCAGGGCAATGGCCAGGCCTAGTAGCGCCCAGCCAAGCATAAAGTGTGTAAAATGAGATTTGTTCGGCATATTTTTTAGTTATTAAAGTCCGGGAGAGATGATGGTCCAGCTCAAGCAACTGGTAGCATATTGCAATGACCTGCTTGTAATCAATGAATTCAATGATTATTGCCCAAATGGTCTTCAGGTTGAAGGAAAGGCTAACATCAATCGCCTGGTTATGGGTGTAACAGCATCACAGGATTTGATTGATCGGGCTATTGAGCGGGGCGCAGATGCATTACTGGTGCACCATGGTTATTTCTGGAAAGGTGAGGATGCGTCTATTGTGGGTCTGAAAAAACAACGCATAGCTCGTTTACTGCACAACGATATCAGTTTGCTGGCCTATCATCTGCCGCTGGATGCTCATGAGGAGTATGGCAATAATGTAACGCTGGCCCGTCAACTGGGTATTCAGGTGAACGGAGTGGTCGATCAGGGCCGTGCCAAGGGACTGTTATGGTATGGCGAGCTGGAACAGAAAATGACCGCCAGCGAGTTATCTGGGATCATAACCTCAAAATTGAAGCGACAGCCACAGCATCTGCCATCATCCAGTCAGCAGCCGATTCGTACCCTGGCCTGGTGTACCGGAGGCGCGCAGGGCTATATCGAACTTGCAGCAGATTTGGGTGTGGATGCCTACATCAGTGGTGAAGTTTCAGAGCAAACCTTCCATCTGGCCAGGGAACTGGATATACATTATTTTTCTGCCGGCCATCATGCCACCGAATCTTATGGGGTGCAGGCACTGGGACGTCATCTGGCTGACTATTTCCAGCTGGAAGCTGAATTTATTGATCTATTTAACCCGGTGTAGTCGTTCTGGAAGTCTAAAGCTAAGCATAAGTGTCTGATATTTATTATAAAAAGTAAATAAGTCTTGGCTAAAACAGCAGGATTTAGTATAATTTTGCGCTGCTTTTCTGCCCTATTTTCGTGGGCTTTTTTTATATGAGAAAGCCGCAGGAAAACACAGATTTAATAGTTCCCGGATGAAGCACCGTGTGTGTCGATGGGTCGGGAGTAAAGATTTTAATCACTTTAGTAAGTCTAAGAGAGGTACTCATGGCTACAGAAGGCGTAGATCAAAACAAACGCCGCTTTCTGACGAATGCCGCGACTGTGGTAGGTGCCGTAGGTGCAGGCTTTGTTGCTGTGCCCTTCGTTGCATCCTGGTTACCCAGTGAGCGAGCCAAGACTGCTGGTGCTCCCGTAGAAGTGGACATTAGCAAGCTGGAAGAAGGTCGGATGATGACGGTTGAATGGCGCGGCAAACCTGTGTGGATTGTTAAGCGTACCGCTAAAAACCTGCAAGATTTGCCTACACTGGATGGGGATCTGCGTGATCCGGGTTCAGACAAGCCGCAACAGCCTGGGTATGCTACTAATGAAGGTCGTTCAATCAAACCAGAAATTCTGGTGCTGGTGGGTATTTGCACCCATCTGGGTTGTTCGCCCACATTCCGTCCAGAGCTGGCACCGGCAGATCTGGGGCCTGACTGGAAAGGCGGTTTCTTCTGCCCATGTCATGGTTCCCGTTTTGACCTGGCCGGTCGTGTCTATCAGGGTGTGCCTGCACCACTGAACCTGGAAGTGCCTCCTCATATGTATAAGGGCAATGACATGCTGCTGATAGGTCTTGATGGGGGTGCTGCATAATGGATAAGTTATTAGGCTGGATCGACGATCGTTTCCCACTCACCAAGATGTGGGATGAGCATATGGCAAAATACTATGCTCCGAAGAACTTTAACTTCTGGTATTTCTTTGGTTCCCTGGCGCTGCTGGTTCTGGTTATCCAGATTGTGTCGGGTATCTTCCTGACCATGCATTACAAGCCTGATGGTGAACTGGCCTTCGCGTCGGTCGAATACATCATGCGTGACGTGCCCTATGGCTGGCTGATTCGATATATTCACTCTACCGGTGCAACGGCCTTCTTCGTGGTGGTTTACCTGCACATGTTCCGTGGCTTGATGTATGGTTCCTACAAAAAACCTCGTGAACTGATATGGCTGTTTGGCATGCTAATTTATCTGGTGTTGATGGCCGAAGCCTTTATGGGTTATCTGCTGCCCTGGGGGCAGATGTCATTCTGGGGTGCACAGGTTATTATCTCTCTGTTTAGTGCCTTACCGATTATTGGTGAGCCGCTGACACTGTGGATTCGTGGTGATTTCGTTATTTCTGATGCTACCCTGAACCGTTTCTTTGCTCTGCATGTGATTGCATTGCCACTGGTTCTGATTGGACTGGTTGTCGCTCACATCATTGCCCTGCATGAAGTGGGCTCCAATAATCCTGATGGTATCGAGATCAAAAAGAACAAGGACGCCAATGGTATCCCTGTTGATGGTATTCCTTTCCACCCTTATTACTCGGTAAAAGACATCCTGGGAGTCATCGTGTTCCTGATCTTCTTCAGTGTAGTGCTGTTCTTTCTGCCTGAAGGCGGTGGTTATTTGCTGGAGCATGCGAACTTTGTTCCCGCGGATCCCTTGAAAACACCTGAGCATATTGCACCGGTCTGGTACTTCACTCCGTTCTACGCAATTTTGCGTGCGGTGCCTGACAAGCTGCTGGGTGTCATTGCCATGGGTGCAGCTATTGTTGTGCTGTTCCTGTTGCCCTGGATCGACCAGTGCAAGGTTAAATCCATTCGCTATCGTTCAGTGATTTACAAACTGAATCTGGCTGCATTCGTTATAGCGTTCCTGTTCCTGGGTTGGTTAGGTATGATGCCTGCGACGCCTTTATTGACCTTTATGTCACAGTTCTTCAGTATTGTTTATTTTGGTTTCTTTGTGGTGCTGTATTTCACATCGAAGAATGAGCAAACCAAACCAGTTCCGGAGAGGCTTACAAAATGAAGAAGTTTCTGACTGTATTTTTCATCGCCTTTTCCATGATGGCATCTTCAGCGGTTATGGCAGCTGGTGGTGCTCACCTGGATCATGCACCGATTAATCTGGATGACAAAGAGTCACTGATTAATGGCGCCAAAACCTTTGCCAACTACTGCCTGAGCTGTCATAGCGCCGAATACATGCGTTATAACCGCATTGGTCGTGACCTGGGTATGACCGATTCTGAAGTATCCGCCGAGTTGATCAATACTCGTGATGCCAAGGGCGAAAAGACCAAAGTAGGTGAGCTGATGAAGGTGGCCATGAACAAGGATTACGCCCAGCAGGCTTTTGGAACCAAGATTCCTGGTCTCACCGTAATTGCTCGTGCCCGTGGTGCTGACTGGCTGTACACTTATTTGCGCACTTTTTACCTGGATGATTCCCGTCCAACGGGTGTCAACAATATTGCTTTCCCGGATGTGGGTATGCCCCATGTGCTCTGGGAACAGCAGGGTTTACAGAAAGCGAACTTCATCACTGAAACCGATGCCGATGGCAACGAGAGTCAGGTTTTTGAAAGCATGGAAATTGTCAAACCGGGTAAATTGAACCAGGAAGAATATGATGCTTATGTGGCCGACCTGGTTAATTTCATGGTTTACATGGCTGAACCCGTGCAACAGGAACGTAAGAGCCTGGGCATAAAGGTCATTATTTTTCTCTTCATCTTTGCAATTATTGCGTATCTGTTGAAGAAGGAATACTGGAAAGACGTCCATTAATGAGTTGGAAGTTGTAAGTCGCAAGTCAGGAGCTTAAAGCTTTTGGCTTACGACTTATGACTAAAGACTTTCGACTTTATTTAGAGGCAAAATCATGGCGTCAAACGCCCTCGCGAATCGTAGATCTGTAATGAATTTGTTTTCTTCGCCGGTGTGTCCGTATTGTCATCGGACACGTATAGTGCTGGCTGAAAAAGATATTACCTTCGATATCAACGATGTCGATATTAATAATCTCCCAGAAGATCTGTCTGAGTTGAATCCGTATAATACGGTACCCACTCTGATCGATCGAGATCTGGTGTTATATGATTCACGGGTCATCATTGAATATCTGGATGAGCGTTTCCCGCATCCACCGTTGATGCCGGTAGATCCTGTATCCCGTGCCAAATCACGTCTGGCACTGCACCGGGTGGAAACCGACTGGTATCCTTTGATGCACGATATTCTAAATCGTGGAGAAAAGGCGGCGGCCAAGGCCAGAAAGATGTTGCGTGAAAGTATTACGTCATCAGCCGAGATCTTTACTGTGATGCCTTATTTCCTGAGCCAGGAATACAGTCTGGTCGATGCTACTATTGCCCCTGTGCTGTGGCGTCTGCCAGCCCTGGGTATTGAATTGCCCAAAGAGGCAAAGCCGGTACTGGATTATGCTGATCGCATATTCAGCCGAGAAACTTTTCAGCTAAGCTTATCGGAAGATGAGCGAGAAATGCGACTCTAAAAACTTTAACCACCGGTGCAGGCTGGTGGTTAATTTATTCTAAGTATGTTGGAATAACAGCATGACCTCCAGTCGCCCATATCTGATACGAGCACTCTATCAATGGATCGTTGATAACGGTGTCACTCCTTACATATTGGTCGATGCCGGATATGCCGGTGTTAATGTTCCGGATCAGTATATTCAGGATAATAAAATTGTACTGAATATTGCTCCCATGGCTGTTCGCAGCCTGACGCTGGGGGATCAGGAAATCAGTTTTAACGCACGTTTTGGTGGCCAGCCCACGGATATTTATGTACCCACCGAGGCCGTTCTGGCCATTTATGCGCGGGAAAACGGACAGGGTATGATGTTTAATGAAGAGCCGGGGATGGGTCCCGAGCCGCCAACCGGTGGGCCAGGTTCCGATGATGATGTTTCGGATAAGCCTAGATTGCGGGTGGTTAAATAAAGCGACGACTCAGGTTTATGCTAATCGGCTTTAAGGTCGGGCAGGGTTTTGCCGGGGTTGAGTAGATTCCTGGGGTCGAACAGGGCCTTGATCTGATGCATTATGCCGACTTCATTGGCTGATAGCTCCTTGTGTATAAAGTCCTTTTTTTCAGTTCCCACACCATGTTCGCCGGACAGGGTGCCACCTAAATCTATAACCAGATCGAATACCGCGTCCAGACAGGGCATGGCATTGTCCATTTGCTGTTTGTTATGGGTGTCCACCAGCAGGTTGACGTGAATATTGCCGTTTCCGGCATGGCCAAAATTGACTATCGGTATGTGATAATGCTGGCTTAATCTGTCCAGACCTTTCACCAGTTCCGCTAAGCGTGATACCGGCACCACCACATCTTCATTGATTTTCCTGGGTGCGATCTTGCGTAATGAAGGTGACAGGGCCTTGCGCGTTTGCCAGAGCTCAGCAATTTCCTGTTCGGTGCGGGCGCTCGTTGTCTCTATATGGCCCTGGTTGATACAGGCCGCTTCTACCGCTGTGACACTGTGTTCCATCTGATCCGCACTGCCATCTACTTCGATCATTAACATGGCACCGGCATCCTGGGGCAGGGCCGCGCTGGAATAGTCTCGCACCATGTTCAAGGCATTGCCGTCCATAAATTCCAGGCTGCAGGGGGTAACCGGTTGCGCCATGATAGTCGAAACGGCTTTTGCAGCTGCTTCAATGCTGCGATAGGTCGCTTTTAAAGTGCGTCTGGTCTCTGGTTTGGGTAACAGTTTTAGAGTTGCTTCAGTGATGATGGCCAGGGTACCCTCTGAACCAATAATCAGCCGTGTGAGGTCATAACCCACCACACCTTTGGTGGTGTAGACGCCGCATTTGAGTATGCGGCCGTCACCGGCGACTGCACGCAGGCCTAAGGTGTTTTCGCGGCAGGTGCCGTATTTTACAGCTCGGGGGCCAGCCGAGTTATAGGCCAGGTTTCCACCCACACTACAGAAAGCGGCGCTGGTAGGATCGGGAGCCCAGAAGAAGCCGGCTTCAGCAGCCGCATCCTGTACCTGCTGGTTGGTCACACCCGGCTGAACCACCATCACCCGGTTCTCCACATCCAGTTTGATAATTTTGTTCATCTGTTCGAATGACAGAACCAGGCTATTTTGTGCGGGTACCGCGGCACCGGCAGTGCCTGTACCGCGTCCACGGGCAGTAATGGGGCACAGATGGTCATTGCACAGACCGACAATCTCAGCCACCTGTTGCTCGGTGCTGGGGAAGGCAACCATTGCCGGCGTGGTTTGCTGACGACTGTTGTCATAGCCGTAAGCGAAGCAGTCCGCGGCATCGGTGAGGATTGCCTCCGCTGGCAGAATTCGGCCAATGGCTTTAATGAATGAAGAGTCTATCACTGGCCAATAAGCTGATGGTCGACCAGGTCACATAGACAATGGATGCAGAGTAAATGAACTTCCTGGATACGGGCGGTAGATTCGGAGGGTACCCGAATTTCAATATCATTGGCTTTAAGGCGAGGGGCGACTTCACCCCCGTTTTTGCCGTTGAGGGCGATGATGGTGAGGTTTTTTTCATGAGCGGCATCAATAGCTTTCAGGACATTGCCCGAGTTGCCACTGGTGCTGATGGCGAGCAGGATGTCTCCACTTTGTCCCAGGGCCAGTACCTGCTTGGAAAATATCTGCTCGTAGCTGTAGTCATTGGCAATTGAGGTGATGGTTGATGTATCGGTGGTGAGTGCAATAGCCGGTAAGCCAGGTCGTTCCATTTCGAAGCGGTTGAGCATTTCCGATGAAAAGTGCTGGGCGTCTCCGGCTGAGCCGCCATTACCGCAGGCCATTATCTTGCCGCCCGCCAGTAAACAGTGAGTAATATGCTGCGCGGCGAGCGCGATGGGGTTTTGCAGGACAGCCAGAGCATTTTGCTTGGTGCTGATGCTTTCGTTAAAGTTTCTCTCAATTCGTTCTAATAAATTCATAATCAGTTATTTATTGGAATACGTTCTGCAGCCATTCCAATGTTTGTTGTGGTCCCTGGCCGGTAATGGCAATCACGTCAAAACGTGAATTTTGCCGAGTTTTGTGTTGCTGCATATAGTGTAAGGCAGTTTTCTGCAGTTTATCCTGTTTTTTTGCGGTGATGCTTTCACTGGCGCTACCGAACAGGTCGTTTTTACGATAACGCACCTCGACAAACACCAGGCTTTTATGGTGCTGCATAATTAGATCGATTTCACCCAGGCGACAATAATAGTTACGTTCGACCAGGGTCAGGCCCTGCTGTAGCAGATATTCACAGGCCTGCTGTTCGGCCTGCTGGCCTTGTTGCAGGTGTTTATTGCTCTTCGCTGTTTTCAAGCGCAAATTTTTCCGGCAAGGCGTTAATGTCGATCAGGGTGGGTACGCCTCTAACAAACTGGGCCCAGAGTAATTCGCGATGGATGCGATTGTTCTGGTCCAGATGCAGGTTCCCGGTCTGGCCGGAAAAACGCTCATAGGATCTGGACTGTAAGCGACCCAGGAAAGGGATCAGGTTATAAGCATCGGCACCCAGGGCAAAAAAACGGGTATAACGTTTCTGGTCTGGCCAGTAGCTTTGAAGTGCCTGGTTCAGTTCTGTCTGGGGTGCGAGTATCCATGGCATATCACAGTAATACAGGTCGTCTATATCACGATCGGCTCTGCTGTCGATGGTGCCGGTAAAGGCATGGGATGTAGCATAAACCGGTAGTTCACCGGCATAGTGGAATTTGAACTGAGGTTTTAGCTGGCGAGCATCTTTCGGTGTAGCCGCTATAAAAATCATATCCACATCCTGGCGTCGGTAAGGAATGAACTTAAGATTGGTGCGTAATATGCGCTGTATGCGTCGATGGCGCATATTACTTTCATTGATATTCAATAATTCCTGTATCGGGCGTTTGAAGTCATTTTTACCCGGGATATAGGTTTGACTATTTATGATTCTACCGCCCAGTTCTTCGAACCTGGTTTGAAAGGCCAGTGCCAGCCGTTGTCCCCATTCACCTTCCGGTACCAGTATGGTCGCCATTTGCTGTCCCTGGCGATAAGCCATCTCAGCGGTTTGCTGCGCTTCGTCTTCCGGCAACAGTCCAAACTGGAACAGTCGGTCTGTGAGTTCATTATCAGTGGCTGGTTGCTGGGCGTAGTTCAGGGTTAAAGTGGGGACTTCCATCTCATCTGACTGAGCCAGGCTGTTGACGGCCGTTTTTACAAAGGGCCCGACTATAAAATCAGCGCCGGCCTCTACCGCAGTGCGATAGTGGTTCCAGATCGCCATCGGATTACTGCCGGTATCAATGAAACTGATCTGCGGTCTTAATTGCTGATCCGGGTGTTTGTAATACGCCGACAGGAATCCCTCACGAATGGTGGATGCAATATTGGCATAGCGGCCACTAAAGGGCAGTAGAACGGCAATATGGGAGGGTCGATCCATCAGGTCAATTTGTTCATGCCCCAGTTGCTGGATAAAGGTTTTTGCCGCCGGATGGTTAGGGAAGCGGTTGCGCCATTTCAGTATGCCGTCCTGAATATGTTGCCAGTCAATCTGGCCTTTTTTAGCGACCTTTGCCAGTTCTACCCAGCCCATGAAATCATGGTGTAAGGGTGCCTGGCTGAGCTGTACCAGGGTGGTTTCAGGCAGCAGAGACAGTGTTTGCCAGATTAGTTGATGATTTTCTTCTTTGTCAACAGGGTCCAGGATGATGGTATCCAGCTGAATACGGGTTTTAGCCGCTTCCAGTGGAAAACCGGCATCAAGGAAAGCCTTGGCACGGATTTTATACACCTCGGCCTGCAGGCCGGGTGCTAAAATATCACTGAATTGCAGAAGTGCCAGGGCCTTTCGTGGGTCACCTTTGCCCAGCGCAATGCGAGCGGACATGATCTGCAACTGGCGTAACTGACTGGCGCTGGCCAGTTCAATATCTATGGCTCTTAGCTGCTCTTCTGCGGCATCAAATTCCCGTAATACGCTGAATAATTCAGCCGCCTTGAGCAGATAGTAGTAACGCTGCTGACCAGAAGCGGCATCGGCCATATCCAGGTATTGCTCAGGTGTTATCTCAAATTGTTTGCTGTCGATTTGTTCGCCCAGGTCATCTATATTGCCCAGCTTGTCAGTTTTACTGCTGATTGAGCCACAGGCACTGATCAATCCGATCAGTAGCAGATAGAGAGAAAATCGTAGTAATGTTCGATAAATTAAAGGCATCTTTAATGGTCTTTGATTACAGGTGTTATGATTGCGGTTCAGAGTATCTTGTCTGGAGCTTCAACTGTCAATGAAACAGGCCTCACTTTATATTGTTGCCACACCAATTGGAAACCGTGCCGATATCAGCCAACGTGCCATCGAGGTTTTATCCGAGGTCGATGTTATTGCCGCGGAGGATACTCGGCACAGTGGTCAGTTGCTGCATTATTACAACATATCCAGACCTATGCTGGCGTATCATGACCATAACGAGGCGCAACAGGCGGAGCATATTCTGCAACGCTTGAGAGAGGGTGCCAGTGTGGCGCTTATCTCCGATGCCGGTACACCACTGATGAGTGACCCTGGTTACCGACTGGTGAAGGCCGCACAACAGGCGGGTATACCTGTTTCACCGATCCCTGGACCCTGTGCCGCAGTCGCTGCATTATCAGCGTCTGGACTGGCTACCGACCAGTTTTGTTTTGTGGGTTTCCCACCGGCCAGGTCCACAGCCCGTAAAAACTTTTTTCAGGGTCTGAGCCAGCACACAGCAACTCTGGTATTTTACGAATCGAGTCACCGCATTATGGATTCGATCAGGGATATGCTCGAGGTGTTTGGGGATTCACGTACTGCAGTATTGGCCCGTGAATTGACTAAAAAATTTGAAACTATTCGCCAGGCCAGTTTGTCAGAATTGCTGATATGGCTGGGGTCCGACAGCAATCAGCAGAAAGGTGAATTTGTGTTGTTACTGGAGGGGAATCCACCGCGTGAGGCGACAGAGGAATTTAACCTGGAGCTGGATCATATACTTAAAGTGTTATTGGATGAGTTACCGGTTAAACAGGCCAGTCAGCTGGCGGCCCGCATAAGCGGGTTGAAAAAAAACCAGGTTTATAAGCGGGCTCTGCTGCTCAAGGATGAGATCGAGCGGGCTTCATTCTAGTCATTTGTTTATTTTTGCAATAGAATATTTTATGAGTTATGTGTGTCTCAGGGCAAAAAAGGGTAAGTTTTTATTAATGAAATCAATGATTCAGTCAAGTGGCTTATTTTTTGCTCTAATATTAATAGTTAGATGGAATGAGCAGCATTGTAACTGTCTGAAAAAATAAACAAAAATCAAATTTTGTTTCAGAAGTCAGGCAAAAACCCAAATAGTTCACAATATTATCTGAAATATCCGGAATGGGAGAAAATCCCGCTGGACTATCTCAAATCACGGTCTACAATCATTATATAGGCACCAGCTGTGAAGTGTGGTGCATACGGTTTCCAAATGAATGGTCAATCTGTTATGACTGAAAATAATGGTTCAAAACTCAATCTGGCTCAGGATAATACATCGACAGAGTTTAGTCGTGGTATAGAACATCTTAATCAGCAATGCATTCCTGAGGCGGTCGATCGTCTGCAGCAGGCCTATGAGTCTGTAGGTCGTAGCAGTGTTTATCATAATAAATATGCGTCTTATTGTGGGCTTGCCCGGGTATTGTCGGGCGATGCTTCCGGTATTCAGCTCTGTCGTGATGCTGCACGAAGTGAAATCAACGATGGCGATGTGTTCCTCAATCTGGCCCGTGCTGCATTATTTCTGAAAAATCGTAAAGAAGCGGTAGTTGCTCTAAAAAAAGGCCTACAGATTGAGCCACGTCATATTGAATTACGGGGCATGAGAAAGGAAATGGGGGTACGTCAAAGAAGCCCCATGCCATTTCTGCCCCGCAGTCATCCACTGAATCATGCAGTGGGTAAATTGCTGCGAAAATAGCCCCAACCATTTTGACGAGCCTGGTACCCGCTCGGTACCTGAAAATAGCCACGCGCAAGCGTGGCTATTTTCATTATGTCTGGAATAAATGGCCTACTTACGGCCTCTTTTATTGAGCATTCAGGTCAATGGGAGATCGACTATGGTGGCCTATAGCACCAGGTCCGGTATATATAACAATCACGGCTAACAGTTAGTGTGAAGCCTGTTGGGTGGTATGTGGCAAGATCTGAGTTTTAATAATGTATGTCAAAGCGCGGATGAAAAAATTCAGCTGGTAGTTGCGTATCTATTTGTATAGAATATTTTATTGAGTGATCAGGATGATCAATATTATCATAAGGAGATGATGACCATGTATCAGTTAAGAGCTATTTATAATGATTACAGCACCTGTTGCTATGATTTTATCCTGGGTATCGAATGCCTGAATCAACGGGCCATCAGCAGGGCCGTCAAACACTTTTCACAGGCATGTAGCCTGACCCCCAAACATCATTACAACTTCAATAAATACCAGTCATACCTTGGTCTGGCCAGCGTCCTGTCAGGCAATGAATCTGGTCTGCTGTTATGTCAGAGAGCTATTCAGGATGCAGATGCTGAGGGCGACCTGTATCTCAATCTGGCACGAGCCCAAAGATTCAGTGGTAACCGACTGGCTACGATAAAAGCACTTAATGCTGGATTAGCGGTGGAAGCCGACCATAGCGGTTTAAATGAAATGCGTATAGTTCTTGGGGTGCGTCGATCAAGGCCAATCATTTTTCTAGCGCGGCAACATTATCTAAACGATCTTTTGGGGAAAATGCTACGGAAAAATAGCTTGTCGCAATAAGGGCTCGATGTATGTGCTGGGTTATTGGTTCTGGGTTTTTCTTTTACGCTTTTCAACCCCGGAGGTGTTTTTGCTGCTGTCGCTAAAAATGAAACGCCCAGCCAGAACACACCCTTTCATGCCTGGATTGCATTTTCGTTTTAATACCTTCTGGCATGTGCCATTGGCGTCGTGTGGGCAGCCCCAGCCACTCATAAGCTTGCCTTTGCAGTTGAATACTGCCAAGTATTGTTGCTGGCAGAGTCATCTGCGTTGATATGGCGCAAACTATACGATACTTATCCATATTGACTCAAATCAACGGGTTAAGTCGGCGAAACAACTAAGCTTCAGTGATCAATGGCTATGAAATTGCGCTATGAATCCATTCGACCTGGATAATGATCGAGATTATCTACTCTGGCGAGAGCAGAAACTTGAGGACTATCCGCAGACTCTTGAAGAGCTGGTCGTCGAGGTGAAAGACCCCAGGAATCTGACAGCCGCAGAATATCAGGCTATGCATAGAATTTGCCAGAAAACCAATATGGTCCTGTATGCTTCGTCGGTAACTGGAGCAGATAAGGATATCCCCAGGATGCTGGGCGCGCAGTTTGGCTTGAATCGTATCAACCGCAACTGGCTGGCCGATGAGGATGCCATTACATCGTTGACCGTAAATCCAGCCGGTGACCATCCTCAATATATTCCCTATACCAATCGTGCAATCAAGTGGCACACCGATGGCTATTACAATAAGCCTGACGAGCAAATACACGGCTTGTTATTGCATTGTGTACAGCCCGCGAGTGAGGGGGGCGAAAATCAGTTAATCGATCATGAAATTGCCTATATTCTGCTTCGCGATGAAAATCCAGAATATATTCGGCAACTGATGAAGCCGGATGCGATGACCATACCACCACGGCAGGACGCTGAAGGGAAGGAGAAAAGGCTGGCGGTAACTGGGCCGGTGTTTTCGGTAGCTGGGAAGAGCGGTGATTTGCATATGCGATATACCGCGAGGACACGTAGTATTCTGTGGCAGCAAGATGCCGCTCTATTAACAGCAGTGGCCGCACTGGAGGCGTTGCTGGAGGCCGATTTACCCTGGAAATACAAAGGCTTGCTTGAAGCCGGTATGGGGCTGGTGTCAAATAATGTGCTGCATGACCGATCAGGTTTCAAAGATAATAATAATTCGAGCCGACTTCTGTATCGTGCCCGTTATTTCGACAGAATCCAGCATACTTCCCGGGATGAAATATAGAAGTAAAAAAGCATAATCGGTAATGGTTATGTGAAATTCCGCATTATTGATATTAAGTCAATGAAAAAGCTCAAAAATGCACAAATTCCTCTGAAAACTCGGCGGTTGTGAACTATGTTATTTATTAACGATTATTCGACCAGCAAATTTGGTTTAAGGGTGAAGACCGAATAAAACAACAATAATATCTGGTAATAGAATTTGTAAGCTGTCCTGTTTTTTCCATCTAAGCTGAATATGCTGCCGTGAATCCGGTATAAATTTTCAACCCAGTAATTACCGTAATTAACAAATGTACGATGCGATATAAATGATGGGTTTTACTTAATGTCGGAATGGAACAAAATTAAGGTAACGAGAATATCATTGCTTGGTTCGCTGATGTTGCTTGTTATTGCTGCTAATTTATTTATCTATGGATTTGTAAAGCAATCTCAGCAACAGGATCTAATCGATTTTATTAGCAATGATCTGCTGCTCCTTAGCCACTTTAGTCAGCAATTGACCGATCCAGTTAAATCTGATGATTTGCACATAATCAGGAGCTGGTATGAACAGGACAGAAGAATTGGCCGGTTGCTGATCAATAATTCAGATTCAGGTGAGATTCTTAATCTACAACGAGCAGGAGTCGTTGTTTTACCTGAAATTATTCAGGCTGATCTAATAATCCAAGATCAAGATTTTGATATTACGATCTGGGTCGACAAAACAGTTCTCGATCAACGTTTAAATGATCTCATGTTGTTGTTGTTGCTTGGTTCATCGTTAATTGCAGGCCTGGTTTATTATATTTTCCGACGTTGGCAGAACCAGCCTGTAGTTGAGCTGGATGAGAATTATTTATCTGCGATGATTGAACATCTGCCATCGATAATGTTTCTTAAAGATACCCAGGGTCGTTATCTTATGGCTAACCGGCAATTCGAAAAGGATATGGGGCTGTCTGCTAAAGAGATCATAGGAAAAACCGATTTTGACCTGTTTTCTGCTGAAAATGCGGAAACCTATCAACACTGTGAGCAGAAAATTCTTAATACTCTGGCACCTTATGAAGCGGAAGAGGTGGTAGCGGTCGATGGCAAGAATAAGATTTTCTTGAATAAGCGGTTTCCGATTCAGAATATAAATGGTGAGCTTTATGGTGTTGGAGGTATTTCGATTGATGTTACGGATTATAAACAGGCATCATATGAGCTGGCGAAAAAAACCCGTGCCCTTAAAGTATTATCCAAAGTAGATAGTGCCATGGTACGAGCCACTAGTGAACGTGAGTGGTTGCAAAATGTCTGCCAGCTACTGGTGGAAGACGGCGGTTATCGATTTTCCTGGATCGGTTTTGCAGAACAGTCCTCGTCGCGTCACATATTGCCTGTGGCAGATGCTGGGTATGATGAAGGTTTTTTACAGTTCCTTGTCAGTGGCTATGTGTCTGAGGCAGTAACTGTTGATCCGGCCTGTCGCGCGATTGAGACTAACAAGGCTTGTGTGATAAGTGATACATGGAATAATGAGCAGTTTGAGTTTTGGCGAGATGAATCATTAAAAAGAAATTATCGTTCGATTTGTTGTCTGCCTATTCCTATGAAAGATGCTTTCCTGGGTGTGTTGTCAATTTATTCGGATGAGACTGATGCTTTTGATGAGGCAGAAATTGCATTACTGGGTGAGCTGGTAAACGATATTGGATTTGGAATTCATAGTTTACGCATGGGGCATGAGCGGATCAAGGCCACGAATGCTTTATCATCAGAAAAACAGAAATTTGAACAGATTGTAGAAGGTGTTAATGCAGGGGTTCTGTTACTCGACCCTGAGTTCAGGGTGCTGTGGGCAAACAGTACTTTTCAATTGTGGTTTGGTGATTTGGAAAAAATCCAGGGCATCAGCTGTGATTCCTGTTTCTGTGGTAATGGTTCAGAGAAGCATGAGTGCACAGCCCAAAAGTCAAAAGCCAGCGTCCAGGTCGAGCATAAAAATTTTGAATCTGTCACTGTATCAGGTGAAAAAAAATATTTTGAAGCGGTGACGGCGCCATTGGTGAATGATCATGGGGGCATTATCCAGTATGTAGAATTAATACATGATATTACTCATCAAAAAATGCTAGAGATGCATCGTGAAGAATCGGAAGAACAGCTGAAACAGGCGCAGCATATTGCCCAGGTCGGTAGCTGGAAATTTGATGTGAAACGATCAGAATTAAGTTGTAGTGATGAACTGCTTCGAATCTACCAGGAAGTTCCAGATATCAGCAAGCCTTTTTATGAGGCCTTTGTGAATGCTGTTCATGCAGATGATCGTACAAGGGTAATTAAAAATTATAAGGAATCAGTGGAGCGCAGAAAATCTTACGAAATGGCGCACCGTATTCTACTTCAGGACGGTGTTATTCGTTATGTGCATGTCAGGGGCGAGTGTGTTCTTGATGAGTTCGGTGAACTGGATAGTGTGATAGGGACGGTACAGGATGTGACCGATATGGTGCAGGTTGAGCAGGCCCTGCTCAGCACGGAACAGCATTATCGCAGTCTGGTCGAGACCACTACAGCTATACCCTGGGAACTGGATCTAAACAGCTGGCGTTTTATATTTGTAGGGCCTCAGGCGATCAAGGTTTTGGGTTATCCATTGGAAGACTGGTATTGTGAAAATTTCTGGGCCGATCATTTGCATCCTGATGATAAGGAAATGGCAATCAGGGTTTATCGTGATGCTATAGAAAATTTACAGGATCATGAATTTGTCTACCGGATGTTATCAGCTGATGGCCGCATGGTATGGATTCGTGACGATGTAAAAGTGATTAAAGATAGTGATAACAGCACGCGACTACAGGGTTTTAAGTTTGATATTACTGAACAGGTTTATGCCGACGAGGTAATGCGTCGATCGCAGAAGATGGATGCGGTAGGGCAGTTAACCGGAGGTATAGCACACGATTTCAATAACCAGCTGGGTGTGGTGCAGGGTTATCTGGACTTTCTTGCTGACTTTACTATGGGGAAAGATGCGCCACACCGCTGGGTTGTAGCTGCCGATAAGGCAACTCGGCGCTGTATAGACCTATCTAGAAAATTATTGAATTTTTCAAGGCAGAATCAGCTGGAAGAAGAGCCGGTTGTTGTTAATAGTGTGCTTGAGAAAATGAAAGAGCTGGTTGCCAAGTCAGTGACGCCGACTATTAAAATCAATTATGAACTGGCCGATGATCTATGGCCGGTAGAAGTGAATTCGGGAGAGCTCGAAGATGTAATCCTAAATCTGGCGATCAACGCCCGTGATGCTATGCCTCATGGTGGCAGTTTGAGTGTTATTACTCAGAATCATAAGCTGGATGAAGGTCATATCCAGTATTTCCCAGGCTTCGATCCCGGGGACTATGTGCACATTATCGTTAGAGATACGGGATTCGGAATTGAAAAAGAATACCATGAGCGAATTTTTGAACCGTTTTTTACTACCAAAGAGGAAGGTCAGGGTACCGGACTGGGTTTATCTATGGTGTACAGTTTTGTGCAGCGTTCCAGTGGCATGATTACATTTTATTCTGAGCTTGGCGAAGGTACAACTTTCCATATTTATTTACCTCGTTATTATTTTAATTATGAAGGTCATGATGTTTTGATTCAGAATGCTACGGACCTTTCCCAGCAATCCGGTAGGGGTGAAATTGTGCTGCTGGTGGATGATGAAAAGGAGCTCAGAGAATTAGCATCGGCATTGCTCGAGATGTTCGGTTATCAGGTAATTGAAGCGGCAAATGGTGCCGAAGCGATTGAGGTTCTGGAAGGTGAAACTCAAATAGATTTGTTATTCAGCGACATTATTATGCCTGGGGGTATCAGTGGTTATGAGCTGGCTGAGCGGGCGGTCGAATTAAGGCAGGATATCAAGGTGTTGTTGACATCAGGCTTTGCCGGGGATTTATCTCAGGCAACTGAAGAAAACTGGCTTATGTTGAATAAGCCTTATAGCAAGTCTGAATTGGCCAAATCAGTGGCGGAATTGATTGGCACAAAAACTATTCATGATAGTCGTAAGTATGATGAGAATGAGGATATAGATATAGTTGAATGGGATGATGCGCTGTTGATTGGTCATGATGAAATGGACGATGACCACCAGCAATTATTGGCCATGCTGGATGATTACGCTAAGGCTATTGGCAATGACACCATCGATGAAAAGGCAGGTGAAATGCTGGGAATGCTTATTCATCATACCGCTGAGCATTTCAAGCGCGAAGAAGCGTTGATGCGTGCTACTGATTATCCCAATTACAGTAACCATCATCAGGTACATGACATGCTGCTGAAGATGGCCAGCGATTTGTTAAAGGTATTCCAGCAGGATAAGGGGATTTTTGATCATAAATCCACACTTAGTTTTCTACGTCATTGGCTGATTGGTCATATTGTCAGTATGGATGTGCCTTACGGGCGTTACATCCAGAATCTGGCTATTGATATGAATAAAGTTATGTCTAAGTCAGGTGATTATGTGGTTGATGTTGAGGTAGTGGATAGGCCGCGATTGATCGTTATAGATGATGAAAAAAATATGGGTGGACTGGTAAAGGATGTGGCAGATTCTGCTGGTTTTGATTCTGTGCATTATATTCATGCATCTGAATTTGTGGCACATCATGATGATCATGCAGCGGTGATTGTACTGGATTTGTATATGCCTGATTTCGATGGTATAGAAATGATTCGATTACTCGCAGGTATGGAGTGCAAGTCAGCGCTGATATTGATCAGTGGTGTGGATAAGAGTGTGTTGCATTCGGCGCATGAGTTGGCGATAGAGCATGATTTGAATATTGTAGGCGCATTACAGAAACCGTTTCATCCCTCAGAGTTGAGACAACTGTTGCTGAGTGTGTCTTCAAAACTGAGTCAGGAAGAGGCGCGCAAGCATACTGTGTTCGATAGTAATCTGATCAGCATCGATGAAATACGACAGGCCATAGCGGATAAGCAATTTATCGGTTATTACCAGCCACAGATTTCACTGCAGGATTTTCGGGTTATTGGTTTTGAGGTGTTAATGCGCTGGTTGCATCCTGTGCGCGGACTGGTGGTGCCATTACAGTTTATTCCATTAGCAGAATCTTCTGGCCTGATCGAGGACATGACCTGGAATCTGCTTGATTCTGTGGCTGAAGACTGGGTCAGGCATGATATACAACAAACCGTTTCTATTAATATGACCGCGGCTATGTTCAAGTCACTGGATTTACCTGAGCGTTTACACGATATTGGAGAGAAGCGTAATTTCTCAGATAATTCCCTGCTCATACTGGAAGTAACTGAGTCAGCCCTGATGGAAGAGTTGACCAAGTCGCTGGATAGTCTTACCCGATTGAGAATGAAAGGATTTCAGTTGTCTATCGATGATTTTGGTACGGGTTATTCATCCATGGTGCAGTTATATCGGGCCCCTTTCTCCGAACTCAAGGTTGATCAGTCTTTTGTGATGAGAATGGAAAAAGACCCTGAGGCGCGTGCCATAGTAGAGTCGACTATTGATCTGGGGCACAACCTTGATATGAAAGTGGTAGCAGAAGGTGTGGAAACTCAGTCCATCATGCGCAAACTCAAGCATCTGGGTTGTGATGTCGCTCAGGGTTACCATATTGCCCGGCCCATGCCGATTGATGAAGTCATGGAGTGGATGGCTGAATGGAACATGCGTCACGGACATGATCCTGTGCTATAGTTCGACTTGAAGTCGGCCGGGTAATCGCCTGTTGGATTGGTTCAACGGGAGGAAAGTCCGGGCTCCATAGGGCAGGGTGCCAGGTAACTCCTGGGAGGCGTGAGCCTACGGCTAGTGCCACAGAAAATATACCGCCTGGCAACAGGTAAGGGTGAAATGGTGTGGTAAGAGCGCACCGCGCAACGGGTAACCGTTGTGGCAGGGTAAACCCCACCCGGAGCAAGACCAAATAGAGAAGCTTTGGCGTGGCCCGCGCTGCTTCTGGGTAGGTTGCTTGAGGTGCATGGTGACATGCATCCCAGATGAATGATTACCCCAGCGCAAGCTGGACAGAACCCGGCTTACAGGCCGACTTCACTTTTAAATACTTCTCTGTATCGCTTCTCGCCGACAGGCTTTCCAAGCGTTTCACAAATTCAAGCAACTCCTCATTATTCGGCAAAACTTAAAGTGACTTATTAGGTTTCTGTTGCAAGCATATGAGTTTTAATGGTTTATCTAAATTCAATCGTGATATTTGATAGGGTTTATGCCCTAAGTAATTGTCTGGTAAGAGATTTTTACTCGATGGGCGGTAGAAATTTACTTGACAGTGGGGGGGGGTGGTACCTATAGTTTGACAAAGTGGGGAAAGGTGGATGAATGTGGAATAATGTGGCTATTGATTCCATACTCGGCCAGCCTGGAATGAGCCTGAGCGGTTTTGAGCAAATAATGAATAAAGCGAGCGGTTGCTAACAACACCATGATTTTTCGAGGCATAAACAATCTAGCGATTGATGCGAAAGGTCGTATGGCTATGCCTGCTCGTTATCGTGACCGCTTGCAGGAAACCTGCGGCGGTCGACTGGTGGTAACTGTTGATCGAGATCGCTGTTTACTGGTGTACCCCCTGGCTGAGTGGGAGCTCATCGAGGCTCAGCTGGTGAGTTTACCTAGTTTGAATAAGCAGGCTCGGTTGTTGCAGCGCTTATTGATTGGTCATGCCACTGAGCTTGAGCTAGACAGCCAGGGGCGGATTCTGTTGCCAAACATGTTGCGTGACTATGCCCGGCTGGATAAAAAGATTGTGTTGATTGGTCAGGGTAAGAAGTTTGAAATTTGGGATGAGCAGGTCTGGAATGATAACCAGAATGCCTGGTTGGAAGAAGCGGAGTCTGACGATTCGGATATGCCGTCCTCGCTGGAAAATCTGTCCTTGTAATGATGACCGGGGACTACACACACCAGCCAGTGTTGCTTGATGAGACACTGGCTGCTCTGGCTGTAAAGCCGCAAGGGATCTATGTGGATGGCACCTATGGCAGAGGTGGTCATTCGGCGGCGATTCTGGCCCAGTTGGGTGAGCATGGGCATTTGCTGGCGATCGATCAGGATCCGGAGGCAATAGCCATGGCGAATAAACGCTTTGGCGATGATGCAAGGTTTGAAATTGTTCATGGCAACTTTGAGTCACTGGGTGATATCGTTGCCAGCCAGGGAATGAGGCAAAAGGTTGATGGGATATTGCTGGATATTGGTGTGTCATCGCCTCAGCTGGATGACGCATCCCGTGGATTTAGTTTTCTCAAACCCGGGAAATTGGATATGAGAATGAATCCGGAAGCTGGTCAGTCGGCTGCACAGTGGCTGGCGACGGTGGACGAGTATGAACTGGTATCCGTTTTGAGGCGCTATGGCGAAGAGCGTTTTGCCAGGCGTATTGCCCGCGCCATTGTGGAAGCTCGGAATGAAGTAGAAATTAATGGCACGGTGCAACTGGCGGGATTGATCAGTGCTGCGGTACCTAAAAAAGAAAAGCACAAACATCCGGCGACGCGCAGTTTCCAGGCCATTCGGATATATATTAACCGTGAGCTGGAAGTGCTGGAGCAAGCCCTGAAATCGGCTGTCGATGTGCTGGCGGTCGGCGGTCGCCTGGTTGTTATCAGTTTTCATTCACTGGAAGATCGCATCGTGAAACGATTTATGCGAGATCTTGCCCGTGGACCTCAAATGCCCAAAGACCTCCCTGTCATGCAAAAGGATATCGTCCAGCCTTTCCGTCTGCTGGGTAAGGCGATTAAAGCTAGCGATGAGGAGATTAGTCAAAATCCCCGGGCACGGAGTTCGGTGTTGCGGGTATTGGAGCGGGTGAGTTGAAAATGCTGGTAGCCACGGCCTTGTTGCTGGCAATGGTGATTGCATCGGCACTGGCCGTGGTT
>JBLYYN010000070.1:0-10015 GCA_048550535.1 Gammaproteobacteria bacterium | reverse complement strand
TGCATTGTTGAATGAACCCAGGATTATTCCGTACATCCATGTACTCCACCCTTCGGGCCATTGGATAAAATATAATGCATTTTATTCAATGTTCAAAATTGTTCCGGACAATTTTGTCGAACCTGTGACCTTTGCCTCCGGAGGGCAACGCTCTATCCAGCTGAGCCACGGGCGCAGTAATTTTTAAATTTAGTTCTAACCCATCCATGGCGCAGGGTTTCCTGCCTGACATCCATGTCAGGCGCTCACGGCTCCTATCCCGCCGCTTGCCCAGCTGAGCCACGGGCGCGGAGAGGGTGGAGTATATCATAAATTACTGGTGCTACAATTCGGTCAGGTTCTATGCTCCTCTCTGCTGCAGCTTGGTGCAACATGTGTGATGGGAGAACTTTTAAAGATCATCGGTGAAAAAATATTTGAGTTCTCATACTGGCTATGTCGAATTAAGTGATTGATTTTTATATGATTGATGCTTTGTTGTTATTCATGTAACTGAATTGGTCTGTATTTTGCTCCTGTTCTGTTAGCTGGATATATTGCCAAAGCGCTTGGGGACGGCCCTTAGCACTCAGTCAACAGTGCGGGACGACCCGCTGGTGGTTTTCATGCCAGGTCTATTTAGATACCGGGATGCCCTCAGGCCCAACTTGTTTGCGTTAAGCTATGTGATGGCTGCCTATGTGAGTGGTCTGGCCTTAATCCTTGTCAAGCCCCTGTGGTTGAATCTTACTGGCATGCTGCTACTGGCACATGCCATGGTCATTGCAGCCTATCTGGTACATGAATGTGCACATAACAGTATCTTTCGTAAGAACCGTTATCATCGCTGGTTGGCGGAAGTTCTGCTATGGATCTGTGGAGCCAGTTACAGTGACTATAACGATATACGCCATAAACATGTCAGGCATCATGTAGATCGAGCTGATGTCGTGTCATTTGATTACCGAGTAAGCATACGTCAATATCCGAAACTGCTTAAACTTATCCAGGGCCTGGAGTGGATGTATATACCGGCAGTGGAAATAGTGATGCATATACTGGTCATTATATTGCCGTTTATAAAACAGCAGCGAAAGAACCGTCGTTCGAGGATACTTGGGGTGGTGTTATTAAGATTTTTGTTCTTTTTCTGGCTTGCCAGTATTTCGCTTAAGATATTAGTGTTCTATCCGTTTGCATATATGCTATTTCTTATAATTATGCGATTCATGGATGTGCATCAGCACACTTATGATTTATTTGAAACTCTTGATTTAGTATCTTCTGAAAAAAATAAAATATTTGATCGAATTTTTGAACAAAGAAATACCTATTCCAATCTGCTATCAGATAAATACGCATGGTTGAATTTACTGGTATTAAATTTTTCCTACCATAATGCTCATCACCAACAGCCCGGTCGACCCTGGCATCATCTTGCCAGCTTACATAAGGAACTTTACGGAGAAAATACTGAACAGGTCCTTTCATTTAAAGCATTATTAAAAAGCTACCACCGTTATCGGGTGGTACGTATATCAAATGCCGATGAGATTAACATGGCCGTTAAGCCTGATGTGGAAAAATTCATTGGTGTTGATGGGGTGTCTTTTTTAACGGCACATTAGTGATGATTTCATTAAGCAGCCTTTTGTCGAATCGAGAGTGTTTTATGCTGGCTGAAAGCGCCCGAATTAGCTTTAAAAATTCTGGTTTTTAATCATAATAGCAGAACAGATGAAAAGGCTGCTTGAATTTAAGGCACACGGTGAATATACCTTTCCAGGCTCGGCTTACGCATGCCTGCGGTAGACAGTGTTTAATAAAGAGTATCCTGTTCATGCCTTTTAGTAAAATGTATTCAGCTGTGGTCTAATTAAGATGTTGAGTAATATTTTATCCATTCTGCCGATTCCCAATGCACTACAAAAAAGATTAATCAATGAATACACGTCTGGCTGTCATAGTATTATCCATTAGCTCCATAGGCTGGGGGCTGACCTGGTTACCTATTAAGGCATTAAATGATATGGGCATGGATAGTATGCATCTAATATTTATTGCCTTTGGTTCTGGCTCAATAGTATTGTCACCATGGTTATATCGGCAGCGTTCAATGTGGATAGCAAGCAGTGGTTATATGCTGATGATTGCGATGGCCGGTGGTTTTGCAAATGTTGCTTTTCAAACGGCAATATTTCATGGTGAAGTCATAAGGGTGATGATGCTGTTTTATCTGCTGCCCTTATGGAGCGTACTGGGTGGGCGCATTTTTCTTAAAGAAAAAATAGACAGTATACGTATTACTGCGGTTGTTCTGTGCCTGTCAGGTGCATTTCTGATCCTGGATGTATGGCATATATCATGGCAGGACATAAGCTGGATCGATTTACTGGCCATAGGGTCTGGTATGGGGCTGGCGGCCACCAATATATTGTTTCGTTTTACCCAGTCGATTCCGGTAATGAGTAAAGTGTCCTCCATGTTCTTTGGCTGTACAGTATTGATTGGGATTTCATTAACCGCATTCCCGACATCGACAACACTGGCAGATGATGGGGCTATTCCCCTGGCTATGATATATGGAGCATTCTGGTTAACACTGATTTCATTTGGCACGCAATGGGGTGTTACGCAAATGGAAGCGGGTCGTTCCTCGATAATAATCGTACTGGAACTGGTAGCTGCGGTCGTATCAGCAGCATTGCTGACGAACGCCGAATTAAGCTTTTATGAAACTGCAGGCGGCCTTATGGTGTTAATTGCTGCTGTGCTGGAAGGTTCACGCAGTGAAGAAGCGCCGCTTTCTGTGGTAGTCAGTGTCAATTAGTATGTTCAACTCGAATATATCGGCTAATTCAGTATTTTTTATCTGAAAAGTATTTAGAAAAATGTAAACCTTCTTCCTGTGCCATCCAGCAATTTAAGTCCCACAAATCAGCAACCGGTTGCTGAGTAAACGGCTGTTCATGTAGATAGCCGTCTGGACCAAATTCCGGTGTCATAGTGCTATATTGGAAGTCTCGTTTCAAGTGTGACTGCCAGATAATTTCCCACCAGGCCTGGTGGGAACGTAGGGCATACTCATATTCGGGCGCGCGTGGGTCAGGTACCTGTGGACCCTGCTCATAACCGACACGGGCATGTATATGATGAACCTTATCAGCGATTGAATGAATGATATCGATTTCTGAATCCATGAGGCGCTCACATACTACACACCAGTGACTGAAATCGACGGTGAGCAGTATATCCGGTAGTTGTTGCGCAATACTCTGGGTTACCCAGGGATTGAAAAAAGAACGACTACGGTGAGTTTCAAAGCTGATGTTTATGCCATATAGCTTTGCCATGTCCATAGCACGCTGAAAAAACTCGACACTCTGGTTTTCTGGCCAGGCATCGCAACCACCCAGACAGCTGACAAACAATGGATCGAGTTCTGCACTAAGTTGTAATTTTTTATCCAGTGAATTGAGATGGTGCTGCAATGTGGCCTGGCGTTCCGGTACATAACTACCGGCTGTACAGATTTCAGCAATGTAGACCAGTGAGTTTTGTTCTAGTAATTCCTTCATGGCCAGGCGCTCGTCGGTCGAGTCAGGCGCCGGACCTTCCAGCCCCTGCATATTCGCCGAAATAAGCTGCTTAATGGCCAGTTCCATGCTGCCGTTAAATCCCCACAGCGTTTTGAATAACTGCAACTGCATAATGATTACCCTGACAATACAAACCAGTCACCGAGCAATTGTCATACCAGACGATTAAGCCGCCATGCCTTGCAAAATACAGGTTATTGAACTGAAATGATGCATCACTGCAAAATTTCGCACAGATTCTGTGCGCACTTGTGCTTCGACTTCACCGAGAGCAGGGAAAAACTCCTCATAATTACAATAACTTATACATAGGGCGCCATATGGCATAGCGCTTGCAATTGTTGGTATTACTAATTTTATGTTTAGTAATACTCGGAGCGCATAATGAAAAATTTGTTTAGAACCTTATCGAAGGCACTGGCGGCTGTGATGTTAATCAGTATATTCAGCAACGCCGCTGCCGAACCTTTAAAGATTGGTTACAGCGACTGGCCAGGATGGGTCGCCCTGGAAGTCGGCATAGAAAAAGACTGGTTCAAGCAAGCCGGTGTCGATGTCAAATTTGAATGGTTTGACTATGTGGCCTCCATGGATGCGTTTGCTGCTGGCAAACTGGATGCCGTTACCATGACCAATGGCGACGCATTGGTTACCGGCGCTACCGGTGCCAAGAGCGTCATGATCCTGATGAATGATTTCAGTAATGGCAATGACATGATCATCGGCAAGCCAGGCATTAACTCGATCAAGCAATTAAAAGGTAAAAAAATTGGTGTTGAAATAGGATTCGTCGGTCACCTGCTGTTACTTAATGCCCTGGAAAAAAATGGTCTGAGCGAAACAGACGTTGAACTGGTTAACGTACCCACCAATGAAACGCCTCAGGTGCTGGCTTCTGGTGATGTAGATGCCATTGTTGCCTGGCAGCCAAATTCCGGCATTGCGTTGACTCAGGTTCCTGGCTCCAAAGCCATCTATACCAGCGCTGACGAGCCCGGTCTGATTTATGACCTGGTGGCAGTTTCACCGCAAAGTTATAGCGCGCGCAAGGATGACTGGAATAAAGTCATCAAAGTCTGGTACCGCATAGTTGAGTACATCAAAGATCCAAAAACTTTCGATGACGCCATTAAGATCATGGCATCACGAGTTGGCCTGAAGCCAGAGGAATATAAAGCTTTTGTTAAGGGCACAAAAATCCTTACTCTGGACGAAGCCAAAAGCTATTTCAAAAAGGGTAAGGGTTTCGATTCATTGTATGGCTCAACGAAAATCGCAGACGATTTTAATGTAGCCAATAAAGTGTATGACAAACCTCAGGATATAAATTCCTATATTGACCCCTCGTTAACACTAGGCATGTAATGTAATAACCGATCAGATTCTGATAACAAAGCTTATAAGGTTCATGATGTTTTCTCAGCTGTTTGCAGTACGAAAAAAACTGAATACGAAACAACGTATCTTTATTTCGATATTAAGTTTCGTCGTACCGCTGCTTATCTGGAGTCTGGTCAGTTATGTGCCTTTTATCTGGCATCCCAAGGTTGAAATTACAGTGCCTGGGGATGTGCTGTACTTTAATCAGGGCATGTTGATTGATCGCGAAATATTCGACAGGGAGGTCGAAACCGTGAAGGCTCAATCAAAAACACTGCCCCAGGGTAATCCAGCCAACCCGATTTACCTGCCGGCCCCCCATGAAGTGGCAACGGCCTTATATACGGCATTTTTCACTGAGCCCAAGCGGCGTAATGAAAAATGGCTGCATGAAAGTTTATGGGACAGTATCCAGGTTATATTCTGGGGTTTTTTTATCTCTTCACTTATAGGCGTACCTCTGGGGATAGTCGCCGGAACCTATGATGTGTTTTCAAAACTGTTTGAACCCTTTATCGAATTTTTTCGCTATCTTCCTGCACCGGCGTTTGGTGCACTGGCTGTAGCCATACTCGGTATACATGAAGCTCCAAAGATAGCGATTATTTTTATCGGAACCTTTTTTCAACAGGTGCTGATAGTGTCTAACACTACACGCAAACTGGATCCGTCTTTACTGGAAGCGGCCATGACCTTAGGCGCAAAACGCATGTCCTTATTATTCCGTGTGGTTGTTCCCGGCATTAGTACCCATTTATTTAAAGACCTGCGTATTTTGCTGGGGTGGGCCTGGACTTATTTAATCGTGGCCGAACTTATAGGTACCAGCTCCGGAATCACCTGGTTCATTACCCAGCAGGCACGTTACAAGAATTTTGAAAACGTTTATGCCGCCATCATTATTATCGGCATCATCGGCCTGAGCACAGATTTATTTCTTGCCGCACTGGGCAAGAAAATATTTCCCTGGGAAAAAGGCACACAGAAATCCTGATGCCAGGAAACGAATAAAGGCAACGAAACCCTATGAGTTATCTGCAACTACCCAGTTATCTTGAGCAAAGTGAGGCGGTCAAAGACCGCTTCCAGCGCATGCAAAAGCGCCCGGTCACTTTGCAGGTCAAAAACCTGTACAAAGAATTCAATTCGCAACAGGGAAAAGTCACCGCCTTAAAAGACATTAACTTCGAAACCTACAAACGTGAGTTTGTCTGTGTTATAGGTCCATCCGGTTGTGGTAAATCAACATTGATTCGTATTCTTGCCGGACTGGAAACACCGTCTTCCGGCGAAGTGTTACTGGATGGCCAGGCTGTACATGGGCCAGGACCTGATCGCGGTATGGTATTCCAGGGCTATACCCTGTTTCCCTGGTTAACAGTAAAAAAGAATGTCATGTTTGGGCTGGAGATGTCTGGTCATGGCAAGTCGGTGTCTGATGAGCAGGCACTGCAATGGGTTGACCTGGTGGGTTTGAGCAAATTTGTAAATGCTTACCCCCATCAGCTGTCCGGGGGTATGAAGCAGCGCGTAGCCATTGCCCGGGCATTGGCCAATCAGCCGCGCATCCTGTTAATGGATGAACCCTTCGGAGCGCTGGATGCACAGACTCGTGCAAAAATGCAAAGTTATTTGCATGAAATCTGGAAGAACATCGATGTCACCATTTTATTCATTACCCATGATTTAGATGAAGCGATATATCTGGCTGACCGGATACTGGTATTAAAAGCCCACCCAGGCGAAGTGCAGGAGCTCATCGAAGTACCTGTGCCGCAGCCGCGGTCGCCGGATCAATTATTAAGCCCCGAATTCCTGGCCACCAAAAAACGGCTGGAACAACTGATCCATCCACCGCAAGAGGATATAGGTATTAACGAAGACCATATGAACATGGTACGTATGGTTAGTGTCGATCACGAAGTCGAGAGTGTATTTTAATGAAAAGCTGGCATCAGATGACCTGGGAAGAAGTGGGCCAGGTGACGGCGCAGGGAATGGATGCTGCCATGCTACCGGTGGGTGCAACAGAACAGCATGGCCCGCATATGGGCTGTGGTATGGATGCGGAAATTGCATTCCAGTTATGCCGCGTAGTGGCGCAGGAAACTAACATCGTTATGTTGCCAACCCTGCCCTATGGCTGCTCCCTGGGGCATTCAAAACGCTGGCCAGGCACCCTGGCATTACAACCAAAAACCCTGATAGATATAGTTAAACAGATTGGTGACTGGGTATATGCCTCCGGCTTTCGACGCCTGTTCATTATCAACAGCCATGTCACCAACCATGCACCCTTACGTTGCGCACTGGAAATGTTGCGCGCTGAATACGATGACATGATGGTGGCGGTCATCAATTCCGCCACCATCTCCGAACGTGTTAAACAACGCCATTTCCATGATGCGGACGACTGGCATGCCAATGAAGCGGAAACCTCGCTGATGCTGGCATTGAAACCGGACATGGTGGTCGAAGAAAAAATTGCCGATGCGGATGACCCCGATCGTACTGAAGATTGCGTGTTTTCCCACCCGGTAAACCGCACCAGTAGCAATGGCGTCACGGGAAAACCCAGTCTGGCCAGCAGGGAAAAAGGCAAGCAACTGTTTACCTGGATGGTTGAAGACCTCAGTGAACTGGTGCGCAGGGGGTTAACCGAAACGCCACCGCTACCCCATTCCTATTTTGACAAACTAACCCAGGTTTAAGCCGGAGCAGAATCAAGTGAAAAGCCCTGAAGAAATAAACAGCATTCAACAGCAACTGAAAAGAGATGGCGTGAAGTATTGTATTGGCGCCTATGTCGATATTCATGGCATACCCAAAGGTAAATTTGTGCCCATTGATCATCTGCAACACATGGCCCATGGCTCTGAGTTGTATACCGGTTATGCACTGGATGGTCTGGGTCAGGCGCCCAATGATGATGAAATAGCTTCAGTTCCTGACCTGGATAATATCATTCAGTTACCCTGGCAACCGGAAGTAGCGTGGATGCCGGCAGATAACACCTTTAAGGGCGAGCCCTATGAAATCAATACCCGAGTGGCATTAAAAAAGGTGTTAAAACAGGCGGCTGATATGGGCTTTGGTTGTAACCTGGGCATCGAGTGCGAACTGTATGTGCTTAAGCAGGATGAAGACGGCAAGCTCTCTGTTCCTAACAAAGACGATAAACTGGTTAAGTCCTGTTATGACGTGCGCAGTTTCATGGACCAGTTCACCTGGCTGGATAAAATGGCCACTACTATCAATGAGCTGGGCTGGGACCTGTATTCTCTCGATCATGAAGACGCTAACGGCCAGTATGAATTTGACTTCCAGTACAGTGACGCACTGACTATGTGTGATCGCTTTATATTCTTCCGCTATATGGCCAAGGAATATGCCAAACAGGAAGGCTTGCTGGCTACCTTCATGCCGAAACCCTTTGCCGATAAAACCGGTAACGGTGCACATTTCAACATGTCTCTGTTTGATCCCGAAACCGGAAAAAATTTATTTGCCTGTGATCCCGCTGAGGATCCCAAAGGTCTAGGCTTGACTGAACTGGGCTACCATTTTATCGGCGGCATTATCAAACACGGCCGTGCATTATGTGCAACATTTTCGCCCACGGTGAACAGTTATAAGCGATTGGTGCGCCAGGGCAATATGGCTTATTTTTCCTGGGCTCCGGTATTTAACTCATTCGGTTCCAATAACCGCACCAACTCTATTCGCGTGCCTATGAATGGAGGGCGTTGCGAATCACGCAATGCAGATGGCGCACTGAATCCCTATCTTGCTGCAGCGCTGGCACTGGCTGCCGGGCTGGAAGGCATTAGAGAAGGCATAGATCCCGGTGATCCTCAAGATGACAATCTGTATGACCTGAGTGAAGCAGAACGACATGATCGTGGTATAGAATTTTTACCACAGACTTTGATTGAAGCGGTACAGGCATTTGCCAGTGATCCATTTGTGGAACAGACCCTGGGTAAGGAATTAAGGGATGAATTTATTCGTTACAAAACGGCGGAATGGGAATCCTACCATCAGTCAGTATCAGCCTGGGAAATTGAACGCTATACACATTTATTCTGATGATGAACAATAGCAGCAAACAGGGTGTCAGTCGCATTAGTGTATCGCTGCCGGAGCAGTTGCTCAGGGAGATGGATGTCATGGTGGAACAACGTGGTTTTGAGAGTCGCTCCCAGGCACTGGTTGGTATGATCCATCAGCAGATTACTGAACATCGTTGTGAATTCGGCGATGACATTATGGCTGGCACCATTAACCTGGTATACGACCATTCCACACCCGGATTGCAGAAACAGCTGGCAGATTTGCAACATCAGTATGTGAACGAAGTCATTAGTTCTCTGCATGTTCACCTGATGCATGCAAAGACCATGGAGGTCATACTGGTACAGGGACCGGCTGTTAAACTTAAAATGATTTCTGACAAAATGGAATCCTGCCGTGGCGTTATTTTTGGAAAATTACAGATGTCTGCAGCATTGATACCGCAGGTGCATCCATTGCCAGCAAAACAAACAACGGAGTTATAATTTATAAAACGGCTATTTGTGCAATACAGGAATAGCAGTATATGAACAATTCACCGAAACAGTGATAACTGGAGAAAACATGACAACGGCGTCATCAACCCCTGCCCCCGGCAGCATACTCTATGAAGACAGGCTCGCGCCTGCTTGCCACTGGTCACTACGCATGCGTAAAGGTACAGTGCTGAAGTTAATCGATGAACAGGGTGGCGCCAATGTCGGCATGCTGCTGTATAACCCGGATAATATGCTGGAACGTTATAACGCACCAGATACCTTAAAATGCCAGCACACTTTTAAGCTCACCAAAGGCAACTGTTTATATTCCGATATGGGACGCATTTTCTGTTCCATTATCGAAGACTCTGTGGGCTGGCATGAAACCATCTGCGGTAATACCACAAAACAGATGGTGAAAGAAAAATGGGGGGAGAAAACGTATCAGGAATTCCACAACGACTGGAACCAGAATGGCTATAACAGTTTTCTGGTAGAGCTGGC
>JBLYYN010000069.1:0-2850 GCA_048550535.1 Gammaproteobacteria bacterium | reverse complement strand
TGGTGATCGCCGCCCATGTTGAAACCGCACTGGCCATCAGCCAGCAAATGAAACTGTATGATGGCATACAGGCTTCGGTATTCCATGAGCAGATGAGTATCGTGGAGCGGGATCGTGCCGCTGCCTTTTTTGCCGAAAAAGATGACGGTTGCCAGGTGCTGGTCTGCTCGGAAATAGGCAGTGAAGGTCGTAACTTCCAGTTCGCCCACCACCTGGTATTATTCGATCTACCACTGAATCCCGATTTACTGGAACAACGCATTGGGCGCCTGGATCGCATCGGCCAGAGCCAAACTATCCAGATCCATGTCCCCTACTTTGAACAATCAGCCCAGCAGGTATTATTCAACTGGTACCATGAGGGTCTCAATGCCTTTGAGCACACCTGTCCGGAAGGCAGTACCATTTACGATCAACTGGAACCACAATTGCTGGATGCACTCAATCAGGCCAGCACCCGGCATAAGGCCTATCTGGAATTACTCAGTCAAACTCAGCAACGTTATAAGGCCCTGCACCAGTCCCTGCAACAGGGCCGTGATCGTTTACTGGAATATAATTCCTGTCGCCCCAAACAGGCTCAACGATTACAACTTCTGGCACTACAGGATGATGCTCAATCCAGCATCGATGAGTATATGGATTATGTCTACGACTGCTTTGGCTTCGACTTTGAAGAGCTGTCACTTAACCGTTACCATATACGTCCAGGTGAGCACATGATCAGCAGCTTCCCCGGCCTCCCCGATGATGGATTGACCATCACCTATAACCGCGAAACGGCCCTGGAAAACGAAGACATCCATTTTTTAAGCTGGGAACATCCATTAATCATCAATGCCATGGACATGGTGCAGACCAGCGAGCTGGGCAATACCTCACTGACCGCAGTTAATTACAAAGGTTTGAAACCCGGCAGTCTGTTACTGGAGTGCCTCTATCTGATGGAATCGGCCTCCAGCAAACGTCTGCAGAGTAATCGTTATTTACCCACCACCATGATTCGAGTGGTCATAGATGAACAGGGGCGTGATCATCATACAGCCCTGCCCCATTCCAATATTAATGAATATCAGACCCTGGTCGACAGCAATACCTCGAATAAAATCATTAAAGCCAAACAACACGAAATAAGGAAACTCATCACCACCAGTGAACAACTGGCCTACACCAATGCACCCAACATCATGGCCCAGGCTCACGCCAGAAGCCAGCAGGCACTGCAATCGGAAATCAACCGCCTGAAAGCTCTGCAAAGCATCAATCCCAATGTCAGGGATGAGGAAATTCATTATTTTGAACAACAGCTGGAGCAACTAGGCCTGGTGCTGGAAAACGCCAGCCTGAGACTGGATGCCATGCGGGTGATCGTGACCACCTGAGCAAGCTAATTTTATTTAGCAGGCACAATGGGGTCGCCACATTTGCGACAGAAATAAGCTGTTTTTCCCGTCCGTATTTTATTATGGCGACTGCTGGATACCTGGTGACTCATACAGGCACAGCTATAACTGAAACGCCGTTGCCGCCTCACCGGAACACCCGTTAGATCATAACGCCCCGTTACCCTGGGCTCGACGCCAAAATCCCGCATCACCGATTGCCACTCGATACCATGGGGTTTGATATTATTTAAGCCATAAAGCACATCCGTGACATAGTGCGCCACCTCATGGGGAATAGTGGACAGCAGTGCCTCATCAAAATACTTGGCGAACAGGTAGGGATTAAAACGAAAATAGCGTTCTGTATGGCGTACCACATACATACCGGAAGCCCGTCCTTTCAAGTTGAACTGAAGCGGGATCCTGGGCAATTGACAATCGTAGCGCTTTTCTGCCAGCCTGATGAAGTGCTCAGTCTGCAGAATAACTTTCGATTGCTGCTGTTCATTAATCGGTTTAATAACAGTTTCAGACATAATAGTTAAATAAAATTGTCATTTTCACCATGGGCCATCCGTTCATCGATGCCGTAAACCACGCGCCACAACTCAGGCTAGCGACTATGCCACAGATTATCACATAATAGTCGATACAATTTATAGCCTTTGATTGTGCACCATAAATTATCAGGACAGGCAGATATTTTGACAATCCATATTTCATCTCCCGAGAGCTTCTGCAGATGAATTCCGCGAACAAAATATTTATTTTGAGTATTTTACATTAATAGGCCTATAATAAACTTTAGTATTTCAGCACCTTCAAGGAACACCGCCATGCCAGATGAACAACCCGTCGCTGTCAAAAAGAAAACCGCTTCCAAAAAAAGCACTGCTGTTTCCCGTAAAAAAACCACCACCAGGAAAAAGTCTTCGGTAAAAAAATCAGCTGCTAAAAAAACAGCTTCCAGAAAAAAAAGCTCGAACGCCAGTAACAAAAAATCGGCTGTATCTGCACGTCAAGCTCTGTCGAATAAGCTTAAGGCAGACCTGAACTCAACCCGAGATACATTAAAATCCGCAAAAAATGCAGCTAAGGAAGAAATCAAACTGGTCAAAGAAGCCGCAAAAGCTGAAATACAGGTTCTCAAAGATCAACTCGCCGCCGCCTTGAAGCGGGAGCAGGAACTGGTCAAGCTGGGTGAGAAAAAAGCCAAAATGATGCTGGCCGCAGGTGAGCGCTGGGAAAAAGAACAGCTACAGAAAATCAAGAAAATGGTTTCACGGAAAAAAACCAGTAAATAGCCCTCACAGGCTCAGCAATATAATTTAAACATTATATGGTGGGATATAGCTAATTACCACCAGGACGTGGGAGGTACGAGCCTGCGACCACCATGGATGACGAGGGGTAGAATAACGCAGGAGAGGCCGTTATCGAGATGGGCGAAGGTAGAGCAATTACC
>JBLYYN010000068.1:0-5284 GCA_048550535.1 Gammaproteobacteria bacterium | reverse complement strand
CTACAGCGGTGACATTCCCACCCGCGCCATGTTTGATCTGCTACAGAAAAGTGGCTGTGTAGAACAGGTGGACGGCAGGGTCTGTCTCATCAGTCATGCCTATGTACCGGGTAATGACCCCATCGATGTCATCGACATACTGGGCACAGACACAAATGAACTAATGAATACCGTCATCCACAATATGAGCTGCAATAAGGCACAGCGCCGATTTCAGCGCAAGGTATCCACCAAACAACTAGCATCCGCCCATGTGGATGCTTTTCAGAAATACGCCGGACGTCGTTCCCAGGCCCTGCTTGAGGAACTGGACAACTGGTTAAACGAACATGAAAGCCAGGCCGAGAAAGAATCTCGTTATGTCAGCCTGGGTATATATTTTTACCAGGAACACACTGAAGAGGAGCCCCCCAAATGAATTCCCTGACCTGGAAACTGATTTTACTCACCATGCTGACAGGCATTATTGTCGCCTGTGAGGATGATGGCGAAATTGCCGGTATTGGGGGCAGTGGTTATACATCCACTGGAACGGTTACCGGCTTTGGTAGCGTGTTTGTCAATGGTGTCGAATTCGAAACAGATTCGGCAATCTTTGAAGTAGAAGACGCCAGCGGCAGCCAGGATGATTTACGTATTGGAATGGTGGTGCAGGTAAGTGGCAGCATCAATACCGATGGCATTACCGGTGACGCAACCAAGATACGCTATGGCGATGATATAGAAGGCCCTATTACTGCAATCAGTGAAAATGCCGATTTTAATACCAAAACTCTCAGTATTCTGGGTAACACAGTGGTGATTAAAACCGCTGACACCGCCTTCGAAGGCGTTACTTATGGTTCACTGCTTGAAGGTTATGTAGTTGAAGCCAGCGGTTTCTATGATGATTCCGATGTAATGCAGGCAAGTTATTTGAAATTCAAGTCAAACACTTATAGTGGCTCAACACAGTTTGAAATTACAGGTCCGATAAATGGACTATTTGACACCACATTCAGCATTCGTGGTGTGACGGTTAATGCTGCCTCAGCTAATCTTTCCGATCTACCTAATGGCTTGCAAAATGATATCAATGTAGAAATCAAAGGTACTTATGATGGAGTTAATACCATTACGGCATCAGAAGTTGAAGGCGAAGAAATTGAACTGGTTGATGACGGTAGCGAAGTTAGTATAGAAGGCTATATTACCCGCTATGTCGATGTCAGTAACTTTGATATTAATGGTTACCCAGTGAATGCATCCAATGCCACACTCGAACCAAGCACATTACAGCCACGCCTGGGTATTAAAGTGGAAGCCGAAGGTTCGGTTAGCAATGGTATCTTGATTGCTTCGGAAATTGAAAGCCGCAGTGGTGATGCTGAAGTCAGTGCCTATGTAGATAGTATTGATCTTGCAAATGAACGCTTTACCGTTGAGGTTGTTGCAGGACAGCCTTCTGTCACTGTTCAGTTGACTACGGCAACAATTACCGAAGACGATGTTGGTATTGATGATTATCTAAACCTGTCTGAACTTGATGTGGGTAATTTTGTTGAAGTGCGCGGCTTTGAAACAGGTACAAGCACCATCAACGCAACCCGTGTTAAACGGGTAGATCCTGATACTATAAAACTTCAGGGTGTGGTTACGGCACAAACGAATGATATTTCCATTACTGTACTAGGGGTAGAATTTCCTGTAGATGCAATATCAGCCGACGCAACCGAATATGAAGATGAGAATGATCTTCCTTATGCCGATCATGCAGCACTGATACTTGATACAACGCTTGGCCAGACCGTGATCAGTATTGAAGATAAAGCAGCTAATGATGGTAACGCCGTAGGTTTCGCGGATTCTGTAGAAATTGAAATCCCATAAAACGCTTTAGCTTAAAAAAACACCCATGCACAAATTGTGTATGGGTGTTTTTTTGTTCGTTGATCTAATCGCACTAAGCCGGCGGATAGCACCGATTACCCAGGTCCACACGACCATGGTGTTAGGACAGACATGCCGGAACTAACAATCACAGTATTGAAACGAACTCCGTATATTGTGCATATCCCACCAACTGCTCGTACTACAATATAGTGCGCAAGTGCTATTTCACTGCTGTGTAATCGTATTTCTGACCACCCAGTACAGCCTGGTACATTAAACCGCCTTTACCCATGGTAAAAACAATCATTCCCTTATAATATCCAGCCTCAGACTGGTTTGCATTTGCGCTTGCAGATGCTCCTTCGGTACCCGCCTGCGCACCTGCACTGCTAGTAATTACAATGGCTTCTGCTTGAGCACTAAATTCAAATGCTCCACTAATAAATTCATTAAATGCACGTTTATCCTGGAAGTAAATCAGCTGGCGATAGGCTTGACCACCGGCCTGGAAACCAATACTTAGCTGTGTCATAGTGACATCACCTGTCTTTTTTCCTCCCTTATACACTCGGCCTTTGCCATGAGCTGCGCCAACACCTAATCCACCTTTAGCAATATTCGGAAAAATGGCATAGCCATAAGCCGATTTATGATATCTTGTCACAGCATCTGATATCATAAAAGCTGAAAGAGCTTTTTTGTCATTCTGCTCATCACTATCTGCAAAGACAGGAAAAGCACATAGCAAAAGAATTAGTTGGGTGAATATTTTGACTCTACTTGGCATATCAAGCACTCACTATAGAAAAGAAAAAGGAACTGAAACATACATTAAAAATAACTACATAATAACAGATCCATTCAACGAATTTTTTAGAATTTCGTCATAGTTTTTATAAATTTATCTAAACGAATACTGTACAATAATTCGTACTGTTAAAAATCATTTGAGACATCATAATACAGAAAGTCATGAAATATATTGATGCAGATACTCCCCAATTTTCTGCTATTTAGCCACCATCTAAGACAGCATAGACAATTAAAGTTGATTATTTAATGACTACCTGCTTAAACTCATCGCCCTACCTCTAATCAATCAGGCTGCTTTTCTATAATACAGCCAGCTGATTACCACACTCCAATATCAAGCTATCGTTAACCCTGAATATCAATTGATCTATCTCTTAAAAACCCAAAATTGATACTAACTTTTAGCCAAAAACTCATATTATTAATTTATGATATAGGGCTTATTCCTGGATCAGGATAAACTCCTGTTTTCAATTGGTTGAAAACAGGAGCATAATCATGTCACATTCCCTATGCCTGTCTGAAGGTAAAAATCGATTATTCAATAACTGGCAGCTCGAAATGACGCCATATCTCAAAGACTCTAATGCATATGGCAATATATATTTCGCTCGTTATTTTGAATGGCAAGGCTTATGCCGTGAAAAATGGTTCAGTGAATGCATTTGCCCCAACATGTTTGAACTGGAGGGCTCTCTGGTAACGAAATCCGCACATAATGATTATGTAGCATCAATCGTACCATTCCAAAGAATTCGCTGCCTACTGAGTACACGCAACATAAAATCCGCTTCTTTTGAATTAGTTTTTAGATTTTATGATTTTGATACCAATCAATTACTATCAAAAGGTGGACAAAAAATCGCACTTATTGGTCATGAAAGCAAAAGATTAGTAAGATTCCCCAACGATCTTCTAGATAAGGTAAAATACTATGCCAACGAAGATGCAATATAATATAACATTATCAGGGCTATAAGAATAATTGATCGTGAGGTGACTCAGATCACCTCACGATCAATAGTAGATAATTATCATTTATGCTTTACTCAATATTACCAGCTTCAGTAGCCCTATACTTTCTAATTGCCGGACTTATAGTTCATTTCAGATTCAGCAGTCATAGATCGCATGTTGCCTTCATAATTTTATGTATAACTACATTTTCATGGCAATTCACCTGGGCTATTCTTTTTCAGGTTAGAGACCCTGTGATAGCTGACATTATAATTAAGACAGGTTACCTACTTATAATTTTTCTTCCAACCAGTATCTATCATTTTCTTATTGAAATATCTCGCAGCCATAAAGAAAAACACTATGTTTATTATTCCTATGCAATAGCTAGTATACTCGCTATTGCCTTACTTACATCTGACTTAATAATTTCAGGCCACTACGAATATTTTTTTGGGTTTTATCCAAAAGCCGGTTCCTTGCACATACTACACGTCCTGCAAACCGCGATAGTTACCTTACGCGGACTTTATCTTGTCTATCAAAAACAGAACGTATCCAGTGGACTTTTCAAATCACAACTTCGCTTTTGCTTACTCAGCATAGTAATTTACATACTCGCCGCAGTCGACTACTTGTGCAATTACGGTATAGAATTTTACCCGCCAGGTATTTTTTTCATCACCATTGGCTTGAGTATTTTTCTTTACGCGCTGTTAAAAATGGAATTAATGACCAGTTTCCATCAAGTATTCACCAAACAACATGAAGAAAAAATCAACCTATTGAAGACCCTGGCTGCAAATATCGCACATGAGCTACGCACACCGTTAGCCACAATACAGATGGACGCAAAGAGTGCAAAATCACAAGCCACACCATATCTACTTGATAATATAATAAACACTACCCAGCATGCCAATATTATTATAAATATGTTATTGGCTAATTTACGATCTAAAGAAATTGACACAGAAGATTTTCAAACTTACTCAGCTAACTACTGCATTCACCAAGCACTTGAAAGCTACCCTTTCCATAAAGATGAAAAAATGTGTATATCTTACAAGGAAAGTTTAGATTTTGATTTTCGCGGATCCGACACTATGCTTATATATGTTATTTACAACCTGTTAAATAATGCACTATATTTTATTGCAAAAGCCACCAAAGGTAATATTGAAATATGGCTAGATCATAGCCACAACACCAATTACATACATTTCAAAGACACCGGATCAGGCATCCCAAAGCATAAATTGCAATATATTTTCAATGACTTCTATAGTAGCAAACCCGATGGGGTTGGCAACGGTCTAGGTTTGGGTTTTTGTGACCGTGCCATGAATAGCTTTGGCGGCTCTATTGAAGTAAACTCAATCGAAGACCAATACACTCATTTTACTTTATCTTTCCCAGGGATTGATAGACGATGACAAACATTCACCCATACTACCACCCAACAACCGTCGCACTTATCGATGATGATGCGGGGTTCCTTGACAGCCTCAGCCGTCAATTAGAAAAAGACACTCTATTTCAATGCTATTCAGATGCAAATGCAGCACTGACCGAAATAAACACACAACATCACCCTGGAATATACGAAACCTGCCGTGGTACACCTACAGAACAAATTGGG
>JBLYYN010000067.1:0-9888 GCA_048550535.1 Gammaproteobacteria bacterium | reverse complement strand
CGTGTTTAAAGGCATAGTTACGGCACTCGATCTGCATGTCTCGCATCTTCTCCTTGGCGTGGGCACCGGCCACCTGCAACTTGGGTACCCGGTTAATGACATCGATCGCCAGGCTGAAACGGTCGATTTCGTTACTGATGGCCAGTTCCAGCGGGGTGTTAATGTTGCCTTTTTCTTTGTAGCCGCGTACATGCAGGTTACTGTGATTGGTGCGTCGGTAGGCCAGGCGATGAATCAGCCAGGGGTAGCCGTGGAAATTAAAAATAACCGGTTTGTCGACGGTAAACAGGCTGTCGAAGTCTCGGTCTGACAAGCCATGGGGATGCTCTCCGGCGGATTGCAGACGGAACAGGTCCACCACATTGATGAAGCGGATTTTCAGGTCATCGAAATGCTCCCGCAGCAACGCTGTGGCCGCCAGTGCTTCCTGGGTTGGGATATCGCCGCATCCGACCATGACCACATCCGGCTCAGCTCCCTGATCGTTACTGGCCCAGTCCCAGATACCTATACCCTTGGTGCAGTGCCGAATGGCGGCATCCATGTCCAGGTACTGCATATGCACCTGCTTGTCGGCCACGATGACGTTGATGTCATCGTGACTGCGCATACAATGATCGGCCACCGAGAGCAGGGTGTTCACATCCGGCGGCAGATAGATGCGGGTCACTTCCGGGTTTTTGTTCACCACCACATCGAGGAAACCGGGGTCCTGGTGGGTGAAGCCATTATGATCCTGGCGCCAGACGGTAGAGGTGATGAGCAGATTGATGGAGGCGATGGGCGCACGCCAGGGGATATCCTCGCAGATGGACAGCCACTTGGCGTGCTGGTTGTACATGGAATCGATCACATGCACGAAAGCTTCATAGGTGGAAAAGAAACCATGCCGACCGCTCAGTACATAGCCTTCATACCAGCCTTCCAGGGTGTGTTCCGACAGCATTTCCAGCACTCGGCCGTCGGGTGATAACTCACCGCCATCCTGGTCTTCGGGCAGGTAATCCGCCAGCCAGAGCTTTTTGCTCACTTCATAGATGGCATGCAGTTTGTTGGATGAGTTTTCATCAGGTCCGAAGACACGGAAGTTGTGCATATTTTTCTGCATGATATCGCGTAGGAATGCACCCAGCGGCATAGTATTAGGCGCATCGATCTGGGCCGGTTTTGGCACCTCCTGGGCGTAATCGCGGAAATCCGGCAGGCGCAGATCTTTGCGCAGCAGACCGCCATTGGCGTGTGGATTGGCGCTCATGCGGCGGTTGCCGATCGGGGCCAGTTCCCTGAGTTCCGGGATTAGCTTGCCATTTTCATCGAACAGTTCTTCATGCCGGTAGCTTCGTATCCAGTCTTCCAGTTGCTTCAGGTGTTTTGGATTTTCATGGATGCCCGACAGCGGCACCTGGTGTGCACGCCAGTAGCCCTCCACTTTATGGCCATCGACCTCCTTGGGGCCGGTCCAGCCTTTGGGTGAGCGCAGCACGATCATCGGCCAACGTGCCCGAGTAGCTTCGCCGTTTTCTCGTGCTGTCTGCTGGATGCTGTGAATTTCCTCGATGCAATGATCCATGGCGGCGGCCATCTTCTGATGCATTTCGTCCGGCTCATGGCCTTCGACGAAATAAGGTTTCCAGCCGTAACCGATGAACAGGCTTTCCAGTTCATCATGGGGAATGCGCGACAGGATAGTGGGGTTGTTGATTTTGTAGCCGTTCAGATGCAGGATCGGCAATACCGCTCCGTCGCGGATCGGATTGAGAAACTTGTTGGAGTGCCAGGCGGTGGCCAGTGGGCCGGTCTCGGCTTCGCCATCACCCACGGCTACGGCCACCAGCAGATCGGGATTATCGAACGCCGCTCCAAAGGCGTGGGATATGCTGTAGCCCAATTCTCCACCCTCGTGAATGGAGCCGGGTGTTTCAGGAGTACAGTGACTACCGATGCCGCCGGGGAAAGAAAACTGTTTGAAAAACTCTTTCAGGCCTTCCATGTCTTCGCCGACATGGGGGTAAATCTCGGAATAGGTGCCCTCGAGGTACACTGGAGCCAGCACCCCGGGTGCACCGTGACCCGGTCCGGCCAGAAAGATCGCATTCAGGTCACGTTGCTTGATCAGGCGGTTCAGGTGAAGGTACATGAAGGAAAGCCCCGGGCTCGCTCCCCAGTGTCCCAGCAGCCGGCTTTTGATGTGTTCCGCCTTGAGCGGTTCCTGAAGTAAAGGATTGTCCTTTAGATAGATCATGCCTGCGGCCAGAAAATTACAGGCGCGCCAGTAGGCATGCATCCTGGCCAGCTGTTGCTGATCCAGTGGTTGTTCGTGGCTTATTACTTCTGCTGCTGTTTGTGACATGACATCGGGCTCCCCTGATTTTTTGTATGGTTCATTAGGCCGTTCTCGCTATCTAAGCGTGTGCTTATACAATATTGATTTGGCTGTTAAGAAAACATAAGTCCTTTCCTGAATAATGTGTGGTGCTACAAAATATCCACACCCTTATGTCCCCCAGCAGGCGAACATCTTTATGTTGTGACGAGTATAGATCAATAATCCGGACAGGTTGTTTTTAACTCATCATGAGAGGGTCCAATAAAAGGAATGGGGATTTTTCACACATCGTTGTTAAAATTCAAACTCGCTGATATTAAATGGCCTTATAAAAATCTGTGACTATCTCGGTTCAGTCTTCGTCTAGTTAAAAATCAATGTTGAGCCATGTTATTCCATTGATAGTTTGATGAATTGATTGGTGAAGAATGAAATAAGCATGCTCGATGTAGAAAAATGCTTGATATAATTTGCAGTTGATTCGCATAAACTGGAGCAATTTTCTAGGCGATAGAGCCCGTTAATACATACATTTAATAATAAATAGGACCTGATCGCAATGAGTGACACGCTCGAAAAGAAAGATACCGTGCTGGAAGATGCGCTACAGGAAGCAGTCGAGGCAGCCAATGAACAGCAGGTTGCCGAAATCGTAGAATCCATTACCAGTCAGGAGGCACTGAGGCAGGCCTCCTTGATGAAGGCGGATGACCGCGACCAGTTGATATCCATATTGACGCCGGAAGCGGCCGCCGAATTGATCGAAGAAGCGCCTGCGGAACTTGCGGCTACCATGATCGAAGGTCTTGATTCCACTGTGGCTGCGAAGATCATGGAGGAATTGCAAACCGACACTCAGGCCGACATAGTCCAGGAGCTGGAAAAGGCAGATGCTGAAGCTATTCTTACCGCAATGGATTTCGCAGCTGCCGAGGATGTACGAAAGCTTTCTCAGTACAACCCTGATACCGCTGGCGGACTCATGGAACTGGAGGCCTTCTCCTTTCTGAGAGACGAAACAGTCGGCGCAGTGTTTAAACGTCTGATCGCAGATGATGAAGAGTTTGAACGTCATCGTGGGCAGCATCCGTATATCATCGATGAATCCGGCAGACTGATTGGCGTGGTGTCACTGCGTGGTCTGCTCAGAAGCAAGCGTTCGGTGCAACTCTCTGACATCATGAATCCTGCCATCTCGGTGGCACCGGAAACCAGCCAGGATGAGCTGGTTGCCCTGTTCGATGAACATCCGTTTCTCGGTGTGCCAGTGGTGGATAAACAGGGTGTAATATTGGGTATTGTGTCGAGATTAGAGCTGGCAGAAGCCGAGCTGGAACGCGCCGAGCATCAAAGTCTTTCCAGACAGCAGGTCGGTGATGAGCTGCGCTCGATGCCGACCTTGCTGCGCTCCAGGCGCAGGCTGGCCTGGCTCTCATCTAATATTGTTCTGAATATCATCGCCGCGAGTGTGATATCGGCCTATGAGGAAACGCTGGCCGCGGTGATTGCTATCGCTGTATTTCTTCCCATGGTGTCCGATATGAGCGGTTGTTCGGGCAATCAGGCGGTGGGTGTGAGCATGCGCGAACTGGCACTGGGACTGACACGCCCCATCGATCTTTTCCACGTGTTAAGAAAGGAGCTCAGCGTGGGTATTATCAATGGCATTGTGCTCGGTATTCTCATCGGAATCGTTGCCTGGTTATGGAAAGACAATGGCTATCTGGGTCTGGTGATTGGACTTGCGTTGTCCGTTAACACCCTGATTGCGGTATCGATTGGCGGCACAGTACCTCTGATACTCAAGCACTTCGGAATTGACCCGGCGGTGGCATCAGGCCCCTTGTTAACCACAGTTACGGATATGGCGGGCTTCTTTCTGGTGCTAAGCCTGGCATCGCTGTTTATGCCCCAGTTACTGTCCTGAACCATTGGCCAGTCCCTGTATGTCGCCAGGTATGAACTGCGTTAAGATAGAAATAATCAAGTGTTGGCATGGGTGTTCAGTACTCCCTGGTTCCTGGCCGCTGAGCGGCTCGTGATTTAGCCCGTATTGGGGGCATTCATTGCTTGGAAGCAAATGATGACTCTATAGAATCCTGGTGGACATTGAGCGGAAAATTATATATGGGTAGTTTGTGCTAGCACATAATACAAAGTTTTTTGATTCGAAAGAGTGGTTGCACATTGAATAGCTTTTTAGATTTCTACTCCGGGTTGCGTCTTACTCTACTAATGGCGTTATTATATGGCGGCAGCGCCTGGGCACAGGAAATGGAACCACGGGCCTATTCTAATGCACCTATCGGCATGAACTTCCTGCTCATGGGATACGGGTATTCAAATGGCGCCCTGTTATTCGATCCCTCATTGCCTGTCCAGGGTGCCAATGCTGCGGTGAATATTGGGCTAGCCGCATATGCTCATGCTTTTGAATTCAAAGGTCAGTCGGCAAAGTTCGCCATGGTATTACCCTATGCCGGGCTTGACGCAAACGGTGTTATTGACAGTGTCTATCATGAACGTGTAGTCAGTGGCCTGGCTGATCCGGCCATTGCTGTTTCAGTCAATATCAGTGGCGCTCCGGCACTCACCTTTAATGAGTTTCTAAACTATCAGCAAGATACTATTGTCGGTGCTACCATCAAGCTCTCCGTACCCTGGGGCCAATATGATCCAGACAGGCTGTTGAACCTGGGCAGCAACCGATGGTCACTGAAACCAGAACTCGGTATATCTCAGGCCTTGGGCAAGTGGATTGTAGAAGGTGCTGCAGCGGTGACTTTTTACAGCGACAATAACGATTTTTTTGGTGGCCAGGAACTTGAGCAGGCGCCGATTTATTCTATGCAGGGGCATGTGGTTTACAACTTTTCTCCCGGCCTATGGACAGCCATAAATATGACCTATTTCACCGGTGGTATATCAAAAGTGGATGGTATTGAAAAAGACAACAAGCTGAATAACTGGCGTTTAGGTATAACGCTCGCCCTCCCCATGAACAAATTCAGCTCTATTAAACTTGCTGTCAGTACCGGCATTTCGACACGCACCGGCACTGATTTTGATGCCATCCTGCTGGCCTGGCAATATCGCTGGGGCGGTGGGCTTTAACAAGGCTGATTTCATTCCCCTTCAATATCAATGTAAATGTAAATGGCCAGTAGCAGGTTGAACATAATCACTACATGTTATTGTGCAGCAGAAGCACACTATTCATAGAGTCCTGAACAGAGTGAGATAAGGTATGTAGTCTATAAATGGACGAAAAATAATCTATTTATGCAATTAATAAATTGCCTGGTTTAGAATACGACTTTTGGCGAGTGTAAAGAGCAGCACTCAAAAATGGGGTTTAGCTATACTCAATATATAACCCTAAGATAAGAGCCAGTGTTCTTGCACTGATATCAGCACTACACTAGTCAAAATACTCGGCATCATTTCTTATGTCATGGGCCAGCTTTTGTATTGTATCGGCGATATTTTCCAGGCGTTCGACCAGTGCGGTATCTATTCCCGCCTCGATGAGCAGTATCAGTTCATCATAATGTTGTTCCGGCAATGAATCGCCAGCATCAGTGACCAGATCTCGAAAGCGTTCTGTGATTTTTTTGGCATGTTGTGTTTTATGCATGGTGTCTATTCCTTCTTGTCAATTTCCTCGGATGAGTCGGTCTCTATGGGTAAGTCTTTTATGAGGGGGGCTTCTTCAAGCTTGTGTTCGCCTTTTTCATATATGGTATCGGCAGATCCCACAATCAATGGGTCGGGCGACTGGACGATATCGGGGTTCTTATTGGGATAATCAACTTGATTTAACACGAATCGCATGGCATTGATGCGCGCACGTTTCTTACAGTCTGATTTGACAACGGTCCAGGGTGCATCAGCGGTGTCTGTGTAGAAGAACATGGCTTCTTTGGCTTCCGTGTAACCTTCCCACTTATCCAGCGAGGCCAGGTCGATTGGGCTTAGTTTCCACTGTTTCAAAGGATCGTGCTGGCGGCCCTGAAAACGTCTGAACTGTTCATTTCGGCTCACGGAGAACCATAATTTAAAAAATTTGATACCACTGCGAACCAGCATACGCTCCAGTTCCGGTGCCTGGCGCATGAACTCAAGATAGTCACCGGGTTTGCAAAAGCCCATCACCCGTTCTACACCGGCCCGGTTGTACCAGGAGCGGTCCAGCATGACAATTTCACCATCACTGGGCAGGTGCTGAATATAGCGCTGGAAATACCATTGTCCCTGTTCGAATTCGCTGGGTTTTTCCAGGGCCACGACTCGTGCACCACGGGGGTTCATGTGTTCCATCATGCGCTTGATGGTGCCGCCTTTGCCAGCGGCATCGCGGCCTTCGAACAGGATAAGCACTTTTTCGCCAGATTCCTTGACCCAGTTCTGCATTTTGACCAGCTCTATCTGCAAATTCTTTTTTAGCGACTCATATTCTTTGGATTTCATTTTTTCGGGATAAGGGTAATTGGCATCGGAGAAAATTTTACGTTTACCCATATCTTTCAGTACTTTAGCTTCAACCAGCTCCTGATCCTCACGATCAGATGAAATATTGGGTAAGGTAAATTTTGCATCTTTATTCATCTGCCATCTCCACAGAAAATTAAGCTAATTTTTATAAGTGTAGAACACATTAACAGGTTCATATTGATTCGAGTCAATATTAAAGAATGAGTCAGGAAGCGAGCGTATTTGAGAAAAACTCATATTTAGGGGTAGAAGTCGGGACAGATCCTGAGCTATCCCCACGAATATTTATAAATGAATGTTAATAAAGTCAAAAGCAAAAGAAAACGAATTAAACGCAAATAAATGCTAAAAATAACAGATTAAGCTACATCTCGAGCTTATTTGGACGTCTATAAAATCTGTTTTACAGCGCTGTGATTCAGATATTACCAAATTTAGCCTTACATTGTCGTATCTATATTTGCGTGCATTCGTGTTTTCTTTTTGATTTTAATGTGTATTTTGTGGTGATAGTTCAGGTGCGAGTTTAGTGTTTTATAATATTTGGGCTTATTAATAAGCCTGAAATACAGGTCATAGCTATGTGTAACTAACCGATTAATACAGGTAATGAGTATTGATTGACTTATAACTGTTCATTAATCACAGCCGCCAGTGCTTATAATAGTACTTATATGCCTGAATCCAGAGCGGGGCTTTGTTGTCGGTTTTTGAATGAATAATAGGCATTGAACTGATGTTGACAGTATCCATATAGACCAGACCTGTCAGCATTTAAAATCAGAGCCATTAGGTTAAGGCGGTTATTGCATAAACTGGCTTAAATAATGCTGTATATACAGGGAAATTAAGTGGTGTATATGTCCTGACTCTAATAATCAGTTAGATTGCCACATCATAATGTCTCGATTCTTGATTGACTAACTTGTCTAATATAATACGCCATCGATAAAATAAAAAATAATGTCCAGTATTATCCAGGAAATAGGAAGATGTATTCTTGAGTTTGTTGTCCAGGTATTCTGCAAGAGGGAATGCAATATTCATATTATTCCGTCCATGCCAGATACTGATATGAGACTGTATATCCTCTAGATTAAACTGCCAGGGCAGGGTGATATTGCGCAAATCGTTGACTATGCCGTTAACGCCATGAGCAATAGCCAGTGAAAGGTTCAGTAGATAATATTTTTGAAAAGATATTTGCTTGAATAAAGCTTTATCATCTGCGGGTAATCGTAACCTTAAAACATCCAAAAAGGATTCAGGAGACGTTGCAAGCACGGTTACTTTTTCTATGGCGGTATCGTAATCAGCAGCGGCTAATTGATACAGAGGTTTTAAATTGGGATTTATATGATTAAGCATGGCCTCAGATTCAAAAGGTGCTGAACTGCTTACCAGTGCTATATGCTTGATTCTATCTTTAATTTCATGGGCGCAGGCTAGAGCATATGCGCCACCACCTGAGTAGCCAAGGATGGAGAATCGTTTCAGGTCAAGTTTATCAGCCAGTTGAGTGACCATCCTGGGCCAATCGAGTAAGCTAAAGTTATTCTGGAAGTCTGAGGCACCATAGCCGGGTCTGTCGGGAACAATCAGGCGTATATTTAAATTTCGAGCAATTTCATCGGCAGGATATGCTTCAAGCCGGGAACCTGGTATGCCATGAAAATAGAAAACAGGTTCACCGTCGGCTACACCATATTCATTCCATGCCAGCTGGTATCGGTTATCCAGTAACAAGCTGTCCGTATCCATTTTTTTGACCATTTCATCCAGTTGGATGTTAATTTGATACTATTCGCGAATTATTTCGCTCCCTGTGTATTTAATGATATAGAAGAAATCATGTCTATCACCCGAACGAGTGATATTGGCATATTTATTTTGACAGAGAATGAATTCTGGATGAGTTTGAATGATATCAGCTAGAGAATTCATGAGTACAGTATCTGCGATATAAATTATGAATGTATCAGGTTTATTTACCAGATTTACCCATAACAAGGCATAGTGAATAGGGCTTTTAATAAGAATTTTCTCAGCTAGCGTAGCCATGGTCTTGACCACATGTGGCCATGAAGCTAGTAAGGATGATTCTTTGCTCGATGCAGCAATGTCGCTGAATAAAAAACTTGGCAGGTAGCTTCAGAACTAAGCAGGAAACAATTGATGAATGTTATCGAGGTTGCAGACCTGATTTAAACAGTAGTTAGTAAAAATAAGACTAAATTACAGGGACTGGAATACACCAGCCCCTGTATGTAAAAACCGCATTGGTATTGGTAACACAAAAATAGATAATTAAACTAATGGTCCTGGATATCTATCTTGTAATCTCACTATCGCGATAATGTGGATCCGTCCAGCAGTGGGGTAGCTCTTCACCAGATAAGAACTGTAAGTCAGATTTTTTAAAGCTTACAGGGTCTAGAGCATCCTCACCTTCCTGGTATTGACCAATGACTTCATCGCAGTTGAGATTAATGAGCTCAAGAAGATTTAATACTTCTACCATATGACCACTAGACATCTGTCGTAATAACATAGCCGTCTCCATGCAAGTAGTTTTTTCACATCATGCTTAATCTAGCACTGGTTCAAAGCAAATATCACTTACAATTAGTCTGCTAATTCAGACTTAAATTATCGTTCAACATAAGCACGAAGTATTTTCAGCTCATACTGGGAAATGGCTTGAGTAGAATAGCTAATAAGAATTTCTTGTGAGAAACTCCCTGTGTAATCAGCTTGTTAGCGGAGTATCGAATGGGGCACTGTATACTAGCGTAAAAGAATAGTGCATCTAGCCTGGGTAGACAGATTAATGTGTTTTATTACATCCATAGGTTTACTTTATAGAAAATAAGCCAAAACCAGCATAGCCCAGGAGCAAAACAGTAATTATGAGGTGCTGACCAGGGAGTTTATGAACAATAGACATGCTTAGATTCAGTTTAGTCACACTATTCTTCGTATATTATGGAATAATTATATAATGTGTTTTTTATCTATATTAGTGATTTTATGGGTTGCTAATCGATCATTGATGAAGGCATTTAATG
>JBLYYN010000066.1:0-9621 GCA_048550535.1 Gammaproteobacteria bacterium | reverse complement strand
ATCACGTGATGAAGGGGAATATGTCATCACTGGAAGAACAAATAGAACTTGCTGTAGAACTGGGCATTACCTTCCAGGTATGTTCTCCTTCACTGGCAATCATGGGTTTTGATGCTGATGAATGGGTGGTACCGGTGGATATTTGTGGTGTTGCAGCGATGTATGATACGGCATTAAATGCGAGGACTTCGTATTTTATTTCTTAGGTTTTTTGTGTCGGGTATTTTTGTAAGACAGATACCCGGCATATCCAATTTACAATATTTTTTGATCGGATATTTGTAAGTATATTGTTTTGTACATAGGTGCTTATTCTGGCATTGGTTTCGCCCAGTTGGGCGAGTTCATTTCTTTACTCGTGTAAAGAAACAGAACCAAAGAAACACGTCCCAGCTCACAAGCCCTTCATAAAAAGCATGAAGGGCTCCCTCGTCGCCACATGATAAATGTACCTGCTGCGCAACTCCTCGCAAACAGCGCTCGTCAGACATGCTCACAGAAAGCTTGCACATTAATCATGCGCTCCTCGGCTTGATCAATGGGAATATAAGTGCGTAAAAGTACAAGAAAATCTGTGCGCTTTGCGCTGTCTATTTGCGTGTCATCTCGGTAATTGCTCCTCGGCTCTGGCTTCCTGCTTCGCTCTACTCACCCTCATCCCTGTGGGCATTCACCCCTCTGGAGCAAACAGAGGAGGGAGTAATTTATGATGGAGCTTTCTGCGAGGATGTCTGAGCAAACAATGATTTTATTGTTTGTGAGTTCCGCAGCAGCCTCATAAATCGCGAGTGACGAAGGAACCGCTATGCGCTTTTTGCATAGTGGCTTGCGACCCGGGGCGGCATTTTCTTGGTTATCTTCTTTGTTGCTGGAGACAAAGAAGTAACTCGCCAGCAGGCGAAATCAATACCCAAAAACAGTAACAACTCAAATCAGGGATAAAAATCTCAAAACGAAGCCCCCAGACTAAAATAAAACCTCTCATCACCAATATCTTCATCCAGACCCTTGGCATAACCCAGTCTCATTTTTGTCGTTATACCATAAAACAAATTCACATCGGCATGCAATTCTGCGCCCACGCTGTCGTAATAGGTTTGCGGCTGACTAGCTTCATCCCACACTCCGCCCGTTTCTGCAAACAAGGTCCCGGACATCTGCATTAATCCTATGGGTGGCGCCATAATACCTCTTTCCGGCCGGTTAACAGGGAAACGCCACTCCAGGCTGGCTAATTGCATATTGTTGCCTCGCAATTCTGCATGACCTTCGGCATATCCGCGCAGGCTATACTCTCTTCTTCCAAATACAGGGCTTGTAACTGGTGATAAAACATTTAGTAGATTAAAATTGTTATCCTCTCCGCCAAGACGGAAAGGCTCTGGCTGTTCATTGCTAATAGCATGTACATATTGTATGGCCAGTACATGTTGCTGAGTTAGATCGATGAATCCGCTGCTATTCAGACTAACGACTTCACCCGAATAGTCACTGTCCCATACATCGCTGGTTTCAGCGGTTATTCTGGCGCGAATGCCATCATTTTCACTCACTGCTAAAATATAATTTTCAACATTAGAAAAATATATTGAGGTGCCCAGTATTCGATCACGGCTGTCTTGTAATGAGACAATACCGTCGGCGACATAGTGATCACTCTGCTTGCTGCTTATAGCACCCAACTGAATATTCCAGAAATTATTTATGCCTGGAAAATTTAACAAGCCGAGTAGATAAATATCATCATCGTTACGGAGTATGCCTAATTCATTGTTGGTATCTAAAAGCTTTATACCTTCTCTTCGCACACCAAATGCAAAATTGTTAGCAAAAACATAATTTGCTTCTCCGGAAAAATATTCATTCATAACATCAAAAGCAGCCAAATAACTGTAATTGTGAATTCCTAACGCATCGTTACCGGAACCGGTTATGCCCAATGTAGATTCTTGCTCAGTGATGACAACAACAGGAAACCACCAGCGGGGGGCCAGGCTTGACCAGGGGGAATAATCGGCAACCGTAAATTCCTTCAACTTGAGCGGTTTATGATCTATTTTTTTCGAGATATTTTTAGGCTCAAGATTGACTTCTATATTCTCAATGCCATGGCTTTTAAAAACATCATAGCCCTGGTCATGATAGCCCAGGTAATATAACTCATCAGTATTGGCAGAATAAGCGCTATTCAAGGCGCCAGTGGTTAAATCCATTAGTTGCCGTCGATTTGAGCCATCGGCATCTATACCATGTATATTATAAATGCCGTTATAATCTGAGCTGAATAAAAGCTTGTTTCCCTGGTTGATAAATGAAGGATACATATCCACATGTTGGTCATTTGTTATTGCTGTCCATTCTTTATTTAAGAAATTAAACAGCTCAATATTCCATCCTTTAGCAGGCCGGAACACCGACATAACAAGCTGCTGCTTTGGCTCTGACCAGTCAGGCTGTGACAGAATTACACCTGGCTCACTCACCCATATTTTTTCGATATACTGGCCAATTGAATTTAGTTTATGTAATTCGCTAACACCCTTTATATTGTTAATAGCCAGGATGTTTTTGCCCTGGTTACTCCACACAGCCGAACGATAACGACTGCATTTGGTTAATCTTCTTAAATTATCCTGCTTGATGTTGTATTCATAAATATCAAAATAAATGTCATAGGCGCCGCAGAATTCCGGTTGCGTGATTAATAGTCGATTTTGATCCGGATGAAGGTTAATTCTTGCGCCTGAATTAATATCCCTTAGGGTTTGTGGGCGCCCTGAAGCATCAATCATCATCAGTGCGGTGTGCTCCATACCGCCACCACTGACATAAAATATGCGCCCATCAGTACTGATTTCCAGTTCACGGGTAAAATAACCATGATGTGTAATTTGTTTATCGCCTGATGGCTTAACAAGATCGCCCTCGATGAATTCCTGCTTTAGCCAGGCATCAAATTCTGTCCATAGTTGCTCCAGGTTTTTTCCAAATACCTGCGTTGAATTCCTGTTGATAAAAAAAGGTAACAGATTATTACTGTAACTTTCGATCATCTGATCGATGTATTGTCGGCCATATTGTTGTTCAATAAACTGAAAAAAGAACACACCATAGAGATAAGCCGATGTTCCCATGGGCCATCGTCGAATTGGCAGGTTCACCTGGTCCACTGGCTTAGTGCCTTTGCGCACTTCTTCTCGCATCATCATGCGAAACAAACTGCTCTGACCTCGACCTATACCTGTTTCATAATCTGTTTCAATGTAGGTGGCCAGGCCTTCGATAATCCACGCTGGCTGAAACTGATTTGGGAATAGGAAAATATTGCGACCGAATATGGATCGCAAATTTTTAGGTCCTGCGCGGGCCTTGTCGATGTGCAGTATATGGGTGTATTCATGCTCGATCAGTGTTACCAGCCAGTTTTCAAAATCTTCTAATGCATTGGCTTCATCGGGTGGACTCAGATACAACACACTGCGATTAAACGGAAAACTGATGGCATATCCATTGGGTTGATCGCTTTCATCACTGATGACCAGGTGGGTTTTCTGCAGCGGTTTCCAGGCTAGCACCGGCACCAGCTTATCATGGGCGGCCTCAGCAATAGCCGCCACCTGTTTGGCCTGGGTTAGATAAGTTTCTGCATAGTGGATATAGAAGTGATCAGACTCGATGGATTTCCAGTCAAGATAAGGATTAACGGCATAAGCATTCAGGCTGATGAAAAAAACAAACAATAACAATAGTATTTTGATGAAAGGTACCTCTGCTTCCGCCCATCACCGCTTTAACCCATACCAGATCATAAATGCACCGGGCACTGCAAACATCCAGCTGATCAGGGGCAATTGTAATAATTGCGGTTGATTCCCCCAGTCGATATTCAGTAACAATACACTGCAGATCAGTGCAGCCGAACCGACGATGGTAAACAGGCTTTTACGCTGATTATTTTCCAGCTGATGACGTATTTTTTTTAATTCATCCGATTGTTGCTGATGCTTCTCACCTTCCGATATTTTTTTCAGCGCCTGAAACACCATTTCTGGCATATCTGGCATTTTTTCCGCCAGATAGGGCAGGTTTTGTTTAAAACCTTTGAGCAAGGCCCGGGTACCGATTTGCTCGGACATCCAGTTTTCAAGGAAGGGCTTGGCGGTTTTCCATAAATCCAGGTCTGGATAAATCTGTCGACCCAGTCCTTCGATATTGAGCAGGGTTTTTTGCAATAACACCAGTTGCGGCTGCACTTCCATATTAAACCGGCGTGCGGTCTGAAATAAGCGCAGCAGCAGGTTACCGAAGGAGATATCTTTTAACGGTCGTTCGAAGATGGGTTCGCAGACTGTGCGAATGGCCGATTCGAATTCATCCACCCGAGTGTCGGCCGGAATCCATCCGGAATCCACATGTAACTGGGCTACTCGATAATAATCGCGTTTGAAGAAGGCGAGGAAATTTTCCGCCAGATAGCGCTGGTCCTCAGGACTCAGGCTGCCGACGATGCCGAAATCCACGGCAATGTATTTGGTGTGTTTTTTATCGCTAACATCCAGGAATATATTACCTGGGTGCATATCGGCATGAAAAAAGTTGTGTTTGAACACCTGGGTAAAAAAGATTTCCACGCCCAGTTCCGACAGTTGCTGCATATCCACACCCATGGCTTCCAGTGTAGATACTTCACCCATGGGCACACCGTGTATGCGCTCCATTACCATAACATTGCGGTGGCAGTAATCCCAGAACACTTCCGGAATATACAGGGCATCGGAGTTTTCAAAATTGCGTCGAATCTGGCTGGCGTTGGCGGCCTCTCGCATCAGGTCCAGTTCATCGAGTATGGTTTTTTCATAATCATTGACGATTTCAATGGCGTGCAAGCGACGTGCATCCCGGGAATATTTTTCAGCCAGACGGGCAATGATTTTTAACAATTCGATATCCCGCTTGATCACTGGCAGAATATCGGGCCGCAACACCTTGACCACGACTTCGCGACCATTATTCAATTTCGCCAGATGCACCTGGGCCACCGAAGCTGAGGCATGGGGTTGTTCTTCGAACTCGGCAAAAATTTCTTCTACCGGCTGCCTGAAGGCTTTTTCGATAATGGCTTTGGAACGGGCAGCGGAAAATGGCGGCACATTATCCTGCAGTAACACCAGTTCTTCGATAATTTCTTCCGGTATCAAATCTTTGCGGGTGGACAACATCTGGCCGAACTTGATGAAGATGGGACCCAGGTCTTCCAGGGCACAGCGAATACGTTGACCTCGATTGCTGCGATCACGGAAAAACCAGTTCCAGGGCATTAAATAAATTACAAAGCGGAATGGGCGGAACAGGTGAATGGCAAAAATAATATCATCCAGACCGTGACGCACCAGCACATAGTTAATGTGTAACAGGCGAAGTAGCTGGGCAGGTCTGAACATAAGGCTTCCGTTAACTCGGTATTATTGTTGTTTGATGAGCTTGTGAATTCGAGCGTCTAAACGATCGGCCGCTTCCCTGAGTTGATCCACCTGGCTCACAAAGCGATCCAGCTCGGCTTTGGTCACAACCATACGGCTTTCTTCCTGCAGATACTCGCCAAGATCCAGGGCCAGTGACTGTTTGCTGCGATTGAACCAGGCGCTACAACTGCGGGCAGCATTACCTAACTGATGGGCCAGTACATCGCCCAGGTATTTCGACAGCTGTTCTTCCCAGTCAATGTTCACTTCCGATAGCAGGCGTTTGAACTGGTGGCCCAGGCGGCTGTCGCCCTCGATCTTCACTTCCCCGGAAAATAACACCGGAGCGGCATCTTCAGATAAGCCAAGCCTGGCCAGTGCCAGTGGGGTGCCGCTGAGCGTAGTATCCGCCTCACCATCGAAATCCCCCATCACCATAATGCCGTCGACACCTGGGTACAGGAACAGGCTTTCATTAAGGCCTTTGATGTCTATGGCTATAACCTTACCTTCGAGACTGGCGAACTGTGCCATTTTTTCAGGATCAAGCGCCAGATAACGGTTGATCGTGGTTTCGATGGAGGCCAGCAGTATCTCCGGTAAACTCAAGACATGCTCCCGAATTAGATTTTAAAGCCCTTGTGCAGGGCCACAATGCCACCGGTCATATTGTGATAACTCACCTTGTCGAAGCCGGCCTGTTCCATCATCGATTTGAGAGTGGCCTGATCCGGGTGCATTCGAATCGACTCGGCCAGGTACTGGTAGCTTTCCGCATCATTGGCGATGAGCTTACCCATCATCGGCAGGATTTTAAATGAGTAGGTGTCATACACCGGGGCCAGACCGGGCGCCACCGGCTTGGAGAATTCCAGTACCAGCAAACGGCCACCGGGCTTTAGAACGCGGTAAATGGAACGCAGGGCGGCGTCCTTGTCGGTGACATTACGCAGGCCAAAGGCCATGGTGACACAGTCGAAATAGTTATCAGGAAAGGGCAGGCACTCGGCGTTGGCCTGCACATAACGCATATTGCCCGCCACACCTTTATCAATCAGTCGCTCACGGCCCCGGTTGAGCATGGATGCGTTGATATCCGATAGCACCACTTCGCCGGCCGGGCCTACCATGCGCGACATACGCAGGGCCAGGTCGCCGGTACCACCGGCCAGGTCCAGTACTCTTTGTCCGGCCTTGAGTCCAGTCTGGCTCAAAGTGAAGCGCTTCCATAATCGATGAACGCCGAGGGACATGACGTCGTTCATCACATCGTACTTATCGGCCACCGAATGGAACACGCCAGCCACGCGCTCGACTTTTTCTTCCAGGGGAACCTGCTTGAAACCAAAATGCGTTTTGTCTTCGCTCATAGCAATATCTAACCTGCACTTATTTATACGGCACCGCTACAGCATAATACCCATTGCTATGAATGGGCATGCTCTGAATCAATTCAGAGCCTAGTTGGCAATTTCCTTATGCTGGACACCGGCTTCTTTCAGTCGACGCAGGTAATCCTGCCATTTTTCTTCATAATGCGCACCCAGATTATGCAGGTAATCCCAGGAATACAGGCCACTGTCGTGCTCATCATCAAACACCAGTTTGACTGCATAATGCCCAACCGGCTCTATGGCCCTGATGCTTACACCTTCTTTACCCACCTGCAGGACTTCCTGGCCAGGACCGTGGCCGGTGACTTCCGCCGAAGGTGAATACACCCGTAAAAACTCACAGGTAAACTTGTAAGCCTCGCCGTCTTCAAACTCGATCTCCAGAATTCGCGACTTCTGGTGCAAACTGATATTGGTTGGTTTTGGCATAAAAACAATCACTCCGAAATAGGGAGAACCTCATGTGGGGGGATTTGCTGTTGACGGCTTTTCAGCCACCACAACTTGTCGTTTATCGGTTCTCCAACAATCAATCCAAATCCACCCGGAGCTGCTCCGGGTCGGGCTATTCTACATGAATAAGCGTTTAAAACACGTTATAAAATGTAACGGCTTAGGTCTTCATCCTGCACCAGCTCACCCAGGGTGCTTTCGACATAGTCGGCATCGATGGTCAATACCTCACCTGAACGGTCCGCCGCTTCGAATGAAACTGATTCCAGTAAGCGCTCCATTACCGTGTGCAAACGACGGGCGCCGATGTTCTCGGTACGCTCATTCACATCAAAGGCGACCTTGGCCAGGCGCTCCACACCGTCTTCGGTGAAGCTGATGCCCACACCTTCGGTGGCCATTAATGCCTGATACTGGGCAGTGAGGGAGGCATCGGGTTCGGTCAGAATACGTACAAAATCCTGTGAACTCAGGGCCTTCAACTCGACCCGGATCGGTAACCGTCCCTGCAATTCGGGGATCAGGTCAGAAGGCTTCGATAGATGGAAGGCGCCGGATGCGATGAACAGGATATGGTCGGTTTTGACCATGCCGTATTTGGTGGAAATGGTACAACCTTCCACCAGCGGCAACAGATCACGCTGAACGCCTTCGCGGGAAACATCGGCACCGGAGGTTTCTCCTCGTTTCGCCACCTTGTCGATTTCATCGATGAATACTATGCCGTTCTGCTCGGCATTTTGCAGGGCGCGAAGCTTGAGATCATCTTCGTTGACCATTTTGGCCGCTTCTTCATCAATAAGAACTTTGCGAGCCTCTGAAATCGGTAATTTACGACGTTTGCTACGTTCGCTGCCCATGTTCTGGAACATGCCCTGCAACTGACTGGTCATTTCTTCCATGCCAGGCGGGGCCATTATCTCCACACCCATGGGTGACACGGCCACTTCGATTTCGATTTCCTTGTCGTCCATTTGACCCTTGCGCAGTTTTTCTCGGAATTTTTCTCGAGTGGAACTGGATTCCTGGGCTTCAGGCTCACCCAAGCTGTTGCGCGGTGGTGGCAGCAGGGCATCCAGAATACGCTCTTCGGCAGAATCTTCCGCCCGGTGACGCACTTTTTCGATTTCGACCTCACGGGTCATTTTCACCGACATATCGACCAGATCACGCACGATACTATCCACTTCGCGCCCCACATAGCCTACTTCGGTGAACTTGGTCGCTTCCACCTTGATGAAGGGCGCGTGGGCCAGCCTCGCCAGTCGTCGGGCAATTTCGGTTTTACCCACACCGGTGGGCCCAATCATCAAGATGTTTTTAGGGGTGATTTCATTACGCAGGCTTTCATCTACCTGCTGACGTCGCCAGCGATTTCGCAGAGCAATGGCCACCGCCCGCTTGGCTTCGTTCTGGCCCACAATATGTTTGTCCAGCTCCTGAACAATTTCCCGAGGTGTCATTTCAGACATGCTGCTACCTAATATTTAATTTCTTCGATGGTGAGATTCTGGTTGGTATAGATACAGATATCACCGGCGATATTGAGACTCTTTTCTACTATTTCCCGCGCCGAAAAATCGGTGTTATCGAACAGAGCACGGGCCGCTGCCTGGGCGTAAGAGCCACCGGAACCTATGGCGAGCAAATCGTCGTTGGTATCGATGACATCGCCGGTACCGGAAATGATTAATGAGGCCTCTTCATTGGCCACAATCATCATGGCTTCCAGCCGGCGCAGCATACGGTCGGTGCGCCAGTCTTTGGCCATTTCCACCGCCGAACGCAATAGCTGGCCGTTGTATTTCTCCAGCATGCCCTCAAAGCGCTCGAACAGGGTAAAGGCATCGGCGGTGGCGCCGGCAAAACCCACCAGCACCTTGTCCTGGTACAGACGGCGAACCTTGATGGCATTGCCTTTCATCACCGTATTACCCAGGCTGACCTGGCCATCGCCACCTATGACCACACAATTGCCACGACGAATGGACAGGATAGTAGTGCCATGCAGGGTTGTTTCCACAGATTACTCCAGAGCTGTTTGATACGGGCAGGGTATTTTACATTAAGAATGCATAGATGCGGGCTTGAACAGATAAATTCAAGTTTAAAAGTAAAAGTTAGTGATTTGAGGTCGGAGGTCGGAGGTCGGAAGTCGGAAGTCGGAAGTCGGAAGTCGGAAGTCGGAAGTCGGAAGTCGTAAGTCGTAAGTCGTAAGTCGTAAGTCGTAAGTCGGAAAAGCTAATTAACAAAGTGAATTAGTCAAATCTTTTGACTTAAGACTTACGACTTAAGACTTAAGACTTACGACT
>JBLYYN010000065.1:0-16906 GCA_048550535.1 Gammaproteobacteria bacterium | reverse complement strand
TGCCTGTTCTGGCCGGTGCAGTGACCATGATGCTGACCGATCGACACTTCGGTACCAGCTTCTTCAATGCCGCAGGTGGTGGTGATCCTGTTCTGTTCCAGCATATATTCTGGTTCTTCGGCCATCCTGAGGTCTATATAATGATCCTGCCGGCATTCGGTATCATTTCTCAGATCGTACCGACCTTTGCCCGCAAACCCCTGTTTGGCTACACCTCCATGGTCTATGCTACCGCCTCCATTGCCCTGCTGTCATTTGTGGTATGGGCGCATCATATGTTTACTACAGGTATGCCGGTTGCCGGTGAGCTATTTTATATGTATGCCACGATGTTGATTGCTATACCCACCGGGGTAAAGGTATTCAACTGGGTCAGTACCATGTGGAAAGGCTCTATGACCTTTGAAACCCCCATGTTATTTGCCATCGCCTTTATCTTCCTGTTTACCATAGGCGGTTTTACCGGACTCATGCTGTGTATCGTACCGGCGGACTTCCAGTACCATGATACCTATTTTGTGGTCGCCCATTTCCATTATGTACTGGTGACAGGTGCTGCCTTCTCCATCATGGCGGCCGTTTATTACTGGTTACCTAAATGGACGGGCAATATGTATGACGAAAAACTGGGTAAGCTGCATTTCTGGTTAACCTGTATTTCATCAAACGTGTTGTTTTTCCCTATGCACTTTATTGGCCTGGCAGGAATGCCTCGGCGTATACCAGATTACAATATTCAGTTCGTTGAATTTAATCAGATTGCCACTATCGGTGCCTTCGTGTTTGGTTTCTCGCAATTGATCTTCCTTTACCTGATTATCAAAAGCATTCGCGGTGGTAAAAAAGCCAGTGACAAAGTTTGGGATGGCGCTACAGGACTGGAATTCAGTCTGGCATCACCTGCCCCATTCCATAGTCATACTACGCCGCCGGAAGTTAAATAACCGAACGACTAATTTTTGAGGATGATAAGGTGACCAGGCAAACTACAAACGGAAAAGTTATTGCTAGATTACTTTTAATAGTGATAGCTATGTTTGGCTTCGGTTTTGCACTGGTACCCTTATATGATGTGTTCTGTGATGTTACCGGCCTGAATGGTAAAACTGGAAAACGTATCGAACTGGGTGATACAACGGTCATCGATAACAGCAGGCTGGTAAAAGTGCAATTTATCGCCAGCCTGAATGAAAGCATGCCATGGGAGTTTAAGCCCATGACCAAGACCATCGAAGTACACCCAGGCCAACCCACTACGATTAACTATTACGCTAAAAATATCACAGGACATGCTATCACAGGCCAGGCCGTACCCAGTGTGGCGCCAGGACTGGCAGCAGCCTACTTCCAGAAGACCGAGTGTTTCTGCTTTACCGAACAAAAATTAGAAGCGGGTGAAGAAAAAATCATGCCAGTGAATTTTATTGTAGACAGTTCGCTACCTGAAAAATTTAATGAGTTGATACTGTCATACACTTTTTTCATTAAACCAGCGGAATCGACGACTAAATCGAGTCTGGTGGACAATCACTATCAGGAAAACAAACTATGACGACAACCAACCATGGTGCATATTTTATACCTGAACCCAGTAAATGGCCATTAGTAGGAACTATCGCCCTGCTTACCACCGCCATAGGTGCTACCACCAGCATCCATGGTGGCTCACCCAATATAGTCATGGGTGTCGGCTTTTTATTGATCATTTACCTGCTATTTGGCTGGTTCGGTTCAGTCGTTGACGAGTCTATGAAAGGCTCTTATAACGAACAGGTAGACCGCTCCTTCAGGCTGGGCATGATGTGGTTTATTTTCTCCGAAGTTATGTTCTTTGCTGCGTTTTTTGGTGCCCTGTTCTATGCCCGTACTTTTTCGGTACCCTGGTTGGGTGGCAGTAGCAACAATTTTATGACGCACGAACTGCTATGGCCCACATTTGAAGCCATATGGCCCGTGTTAACCAACCCTGACAACAGTGTTTTTACTGCGCCCAAAGAAGCTATGCCCCCAACAGGCTTACCTGCATTAAATACTGCGATATTACTGGCCTCGAGTGTAACCGTCACCTGGGCACACCATGCATTACGCTCTAATAATCGCACTCAGCTTATACTGGGGTTGTCTATTACCGTTATCCTCGGTTTTATTTTCCTGTTTTTCCAGGCCGAGGAATATATTCATGCCTACAAAGAAATGGGCTTAACCCTTTCTTCAGGTATTTACGGAAGTACATTCTATATGCTAACGGGATTCCATGGATTCCATGTCACCATGGGCGCCACTATGCTAACCGTGATACTGATTCGTAGTATTAAAGGGCATTTTACGGCTGACAATCATTTTGCTTTTGAAGCCGTGGCCTGGTACTGGCATTTTGTCGATGTCGTCTGGCTGGGTCTGTTTATCTTTGTTTACTGGCTCTAAATTGTTTTAAGGAAGGCCATGGGGTGTAATCAGCCCTGTGGCCTGCCCTATTAATAAAAGTATAAAAATAAATACGGATAGACCGATTCTCCAGGTCAGGGCTTTTACCATCTTATCCGACTGTCCTTTACCTTTGACAAGATGTATCATGGCTGAACCAAGACTTATTAAAACAACAAGTAGTAAGGCAATAATTACTATTTTGAATATCAAGAGTTTTTCCTCGTACGGCAAGTTACCGTTTTTATGAATATTGGCAGTTATCTCAACATCCCTCTTTTTACCATAAGTTTAGGCAAACTGGAATTTAAGCCAGGCTTATTTCCGACACTGGTCACGTTGGTATTTTTATATCTACTGATTTCTCTGGGCCAATGGCAACTGGACAGGGCTGAATATAAAACCAATATTGAAAACCTGGTCAAAGAACGAAAAGATCTGCCTCCTATAGTGCTGAATATGGCACCTGCTGGCATCGATGAGCGCATGTATCTACCGGTCAAAACCCATGGAACGTTTGACAGCAATCATCAAATTTTCCTCGACAATCGCGTGGTTAAGCACCAGGCTGGATATGATGTCTATACACCACTTCTACGCGAGAATGCTCCCGCTTTACTGGTGAAGCGAGGCTGGGTAAAAATGGGCAGAACTCGGCAGAACTTACCTGACATAAACATAGACAATGTTTATACTGATATTGCAGGTATACTCAACAAACCACCTTCGCATGGACTGATTCTTTCAGATAATGCCAATCAGTACCAGCAATGGCCGGCGCTTGCCCAATTTATTGATCTGGATGAAATAGAATCCATTCTAGGTTACCCTCTGTACCCTATGATATTAGTGCTTGATGGACAACATGAATCCGCATTACATCAACAGCCAATCGCCATGAACATGAATAGTGCAAAACACCATGGCTATGCCTTTCAATGGTTTGCCCTGGCTACTACTTTAACTATTATCTATCTAGTCGTAAACACAAAACGTGGAAATAGAAAAAATGACCGAGCAAGTTGATCAAAAAATTGAAAGAAGCAATACAACTTTATGGCTACTAATATTGACCTTTGCCATACCCATTATTGCCGCTTATGCCTATTTTTTCTTTGTTGATGATTATTCCATGGGAAACCACGGTGAACTCATTCAACCCATCATACACATTGAATCGCTAGCCCTAACAAACATCAATGGTGAACCCATAGCCCAGGATGAATTAATACACCATTGGAAAATGTTATATATCGCAGATAAGGACTGTGATAGCGCCTGTCAGGAAACCATATATTTCATGCGACAGATAAATACTGCACTGGGAAAAAATGCGGGTCGTTTCAAACATATGATCATACATCTGGAAACGATGTCGCCAGAATTCAAACAACTGACAGAAAATGAATACCCCAGCGCACTTCATAGTTATGCTTTCAGCAGCAAACTATCAGATGCATTTTCAGGCTTAAATGGAGAGCTGGTATCAAATAGTATTTACATAATGGATCCACTCGGAAACATCATGATGCGCTTCAACCAGGGCACATCACCTAAAATGATTCTTAAGGACCTAAAACGCTTATTAAAAATCTCCCGAATAGGTTAATAGAACATGCTTATCCTTGCATCGTATCCGGAAGTACAAGCTGCACAATGGTAATAATTACAGCAATAAATACCACAATAAAAATAAGGCCTGCAATAATAAAATATACGGGCTTGCCATGTGTAAAGTCTCGCTGACGGTTCTTCTCTGACTGCACACCAATGGCGGCAGCTAAAGTACTTTGCAATACACTCAGAAAAGATACCTTACTTTTATTGCTGTTATCCCCATCCATAATAAATCACCTTTATAGATATGTTGTTTTTAATAAACAGAATATCTTGCATTTGCTCTGTTTAGCTGACTATTAACTCATTGTTTGTATATAAGATATATTGATCAGTACAGTACTGCTTGCTGATTAATAAGTTCTATGAATCTATCCTGTAACCAGGTGTATACTAATAACCGTTACGGTTCTCTTCCATTTGTTCCAACAGATACAATAAGGAGACCAAAATGAGAAAAAGATTATATTACCTGCTGACTGATATTCCCAGTACCCGTGAAATAGTCAATGAGTTGTTACTGGCACGAATAGATGAACCCCACATCCATGTCCTGGCAAAAGACATTGATGCTATGGGTGATCTGCCTAAAGCTAGCATCATGCAAACATCAGATATTGTTCATAGTATAGAAACAGGCCTGGTTATTGGCGGTTTGACTGGGCTTGTTGTTAGTCTAATTGCAACGGTGTCCTTAGAACTCGGCAATATGGTGGGAGTACTCATTCTTAGCTGTACCCTACTCGGTTCATTACTTGGTATATGGACGTCAAGCATGATAGGTGGTGATGTAAGAAATAGCCGCCTTAAAAATTTCGAAAGTGCTATTGCTGATGGTAAGGTACTTCTGATGGTTGATGTTCCCAATCAAAGAATTGATGACATATCCAGTAAAATCGAGTCTTACAAGCAAGCACAAAACGAGGGATCGGAACCTTCGATTCCAGCCTTTCCATAATAGTTTGTACGGCCTTGTCATTTAAGCACCGGTCTTTCGGTGAAAAAATACCTTAAGACCGGTTATTATTTAACTGGGCGCTTCTGCACAACTATATACCCTGAATACACTTTACATGAGTGTAAAGCCATTCATGGACTGCGGTTTCAGACTGTTTCAATAAAATTCATTAGAAAAACCCCAGAACCAATCATGGTTACCAGCATAACAAGCCCAATAGTGACTATCCAGGTCGAATACATAAACCCCTCATCTTCTGGAATATGCATAAAAATCGGTACCCCGACGTAAAGCAGATACACTGCAGCCGCAACGGCCAACATACCAATGGTCACATTTATGTACAATACTGGATAGAGCGCAGCTAATCCTAGTACAAATAAGGGCACTGAAGTAAAAACAGCCAGCTCCATGCAATGCATCAGAGAAGGCTTAACATCGAAAGTCTTGGCCAGCCAGCATATACCGTAGCCAAGTGCATAAACGCCGATATTAAGAATAACAAAAGTTGCTATAGCAATTTGTAGTGCTTTATCATGGCTGACAAAAAATACTTCTTTGACACCAAAGTCCCATCCGATATAAACAGAAGCGATATATGTGCATACAGTGGGTATCAGTGATAACAGAGCTACATGAATAATGATATCACTGAGTTTTGCCGGTACCTTATCTGCCTCCTGAAGACTCTGTTTTGGTTCATAGAACATATGAGAAAAGTGTTTGGCTAGCATAAAATACTCCCGTTTATAATTTCACTAAAACTATAATATAGTCAGCAAGTTTACTCAGATAGTTAAAACCCTGGAAACATATACCACTAACAAACTGCATACCATTTAAATAAACATTGTTTGATAATAGTTTGTTATTCATGAATTGCATGTTTAGCCGGACGCTGCTGGATGAATAATAGCGATTATTTTCATCTGTTCCTCCTCGGGGGGATTTTCCCGGTCATCTTGTTAATAATGTGATAACCGGATCTATACGGAACTGCAAAAAAGAAAATGTGAGATATTCATCCTGCTCACATTAAGAAACCTCGAAATAGTATTCGTAAGTAGTGATCAAGCAGGAAAAACGCAAATAATGCACTCAGGTAAAATATCGAATAACCGAAAGTTTTCATCGCATGCTGATCACTGTTGCCTGTGTTATAAAGCTTCACCGCATGGTATAGAAAACCAATACCAAGGGCCACTGCGCCTGCCAGGTATATAAGACCGGTCATATAAATAACAAATGGCATCAAGCTTACTGATACCAGCATCAGTGTATATAGTACGATATGCAGCTTTGTAACCATCACACCATGGGTGACAGGCAGCATGGGCAAACCTGCTTTGGCATACTCATCTTTTCTTTTGATAGCAAGCGCCCAGAAATGTGGTGGTGTCCATACAAAAATAATCAGAAATAACAACAGGGCCTCGGTATTTACTTCCCCGGTCATGGCAGCCCAGCCCAGCAATGGTGGTGCTGCACCTGCCGCACCCCCTAGCACAATATTTTGTGGTGTAGTCCTTTTAAGAAACATAGTATAAATTACTGCATAACCTACCAGTGAAGTTAACGTCAGCAAGGCAGTTAAGGTATTCACAAATGTAAAGAGTAGAAACATGGAAATTACTGCCAAACTCAGCGCAAAAATCAGCGCTGAATTACTGGATAGTTCCCCTCTGGGCAGCGGGCGATTCTGTGTTCTCTCCATGATACAATCGATGCGTTGGTCAACCCAATGATTTAACGCGGCTCCAGATGCAGCTGCCAATGCAATGCCAATGGTCGCTGCCAAAAATGTATCAGCTGGTAATATGCCAGGAGTAGAGAGAAGCATACCCACTATTGCCGTAAACACAATCAGTAGTACGACTTTTGGCTTACATAGATTGTAATATTGTTTTATGGATGTGCTGGTGAGTTTTAGAGCTATTTCGTTCATGTTGAATACTCAATCCTGTCATTTTGGGGGGAGTAAAGTAGATAATTTAAAACTATCATAGAAAGTAGCAGCAAGGCGGCTACTGCATTATGTGATACAGCTACAGGTATGGGTAGCAGTAATAGCACATTCGCCACACCCAGTGAAACCTGTGTAACAAGAAGCAGAAGAATAACAACACTGGTTTTTTTCACCCGTGAATTATCCGATTTAATCAATAAGCTTATTGTCAGACCAGCCACTAGTATGAATGTGACCAGTGCGCCTACTCGATGCATAAAATGCACTGTGACTCCGGCGCGATTGGATAATACCCCTCCTTCATAATTTATATCGGTTTGCCTGAAAAAACTAAAGGCTTCAGAAAAATCAGTATCAGGTATCCATTGTCCCTGGCAGGTAGGAAAATCTGTACAGTAAAGTGCAGCATAATTGGTACTTGTCCAGCCACCAAGAAATATCTGTATTACTAGCACAACCAAGCTGATTTGGGCCCACCTGGTCAAGCTGGATGTGCTTGTTATTGTATTAGTTTGTTTCTTCCACACTTTACCCTGAGTTAACACTAGCCAGAATAATAGCGACAGGGTTAAAAGCCCAGCCAGTAGATGCAAGGTCACTATGGCTGGTTTGAGTAACAGAGTCACTGTCCACATGCCAAGCAGGCCCTGAAATATTACCAGGCCAACTAATAACAAGGGTAGATACAATGCCTGTGTTTTCTGCTTTCTGTGTTTCCAGGCTATAAAAGCCATGATCAGTATCATCAATCCAAGAGCACTGGCAAAATAACGATGCAGCATTTCTTTCCAGGCTTTACTGCTATCTATTGTGGCATTTGGATAAATTAAGCGTGCTTTTGATATTTCTTCTGCATCATCTGGCGCTGTGATCTGGCCATAACACCCAGGCCAGTCGGGGCAGCCTAGACCGGCATCCGACAAACGCACATAGGCACCAAGGATGATAACAAACAGGGCAAGTATACAGGCACCAAGACTAACTTTAAAAAATAATTTATTGCTCATATATTCTAGTTATTGAGGATGGGCAACGACGATTACATCCTATATCATGCTCAATTTGGGAGCAATAAATATTATTATCTTATTAATGTATTTTATGTCATTTAATTTTTAAGAATATAATTAAATAGTTCTAGTAATAGTTAATTACTTAGAATATATTGCATAAACACTTAAGAACACTCTGACAGTTTACAGCTATAGTATAAGGCAATTAATAATTTAATTATTTTAATGAATACTTATGAATAAAAACATGGCTAACAATATTTTTCTGTTTTTCATTGCAGTGGCCGCTGTATTTGCCGGAATTTGGTTAGGCTATTCAACTCAGGATGATAAACAGCTAGCAGGCAGTAACACACCTCCCATTCAGGGAGCCATACTACCCAGTGCAAGGCCACTCAGGGACATAAATCTTTATACAGCAAATGGACTGGCCTTTAGCAAGAAAGATTTTGAGCAACACTGGAGCCTGGTATTTGTTGGTTATACCCACTGTCCTGACGTATGCCCCAATACACTCAGTGTATTAAGCCAGGTAAGCTCACTAATGGAGGAACAGCAGCTCAATCCGCCACGTATTATATTTATATCCATTGATCCACAGCGTGACAAACCTGAACTCATCGATCAGTATGTAAAATATTTCAATCAGGCATTTATTGGTGTTACTGGCAACGAAAAGGAACTTGCATCCATCTCACAGCAATTAAGTGTTGTATACGCCAAAGCACCCGGAGCTGATGGATTGATTACCGAGGACAATTACTTAATGGATCATAGTTCTTCACTTATACTGATTAATCCAAAGGCACAAGTACAGTCATTTCTGACCGCACCTCACACACCCATGCAGATTATAGACAGTATTATCAGAACCCAGGTTTATTATACTGAAATCAATAAATAGAAAAGATATAATATGATCGGACGCCAGGAAGTTTATAATGAAAACGAAAACGTTTTTGGGTATGTTCTTGATGTCAGCCAGATTTTCTCGATCTAGCTAGCGGCATACCTGGAAGCGAGGCATCAAACCATTGTCTAAACTGTAGCAATCTAGACTTGACCTGTCACTTTGTAAAATGAGTTCGTACAATGTCTGACAATATCACATGGACAAGTCACCAAATACCCTTTTGCAGATGATCAAAAGCAAAAATATTTAGTCCGCAAATGAACGCTAATAAAAACAAAATCATCTCTTGTTGTGCGCCGTAGGCGCACAAATAAAACATTAGCGTTTATTTGCGTTGCCTGCATGAACGCAGGTAAGGGGCATGAGCAGGATGCGGAAGCTTTCATTTGCGGACTATTGCTTTTAAATTTTTAAAGACCGCTTCTGGCTAAACTGAGACCTACAAACTATCAGGCATTCTTGGAACTTAATGTTGACTGTGTCAAAACAAATATAGACTTCTACATCTAAACTGTGAGCGGCGAAACATCAAGCCTTATTTTTATAATCTACGTCTGAGTTGCTTATAGGCAACCATACAGTAAATGTAGTGCCAACATTTACTGTGCTTTCGACTTCTATTTTTCCATTATGCTTCTCGATAATGGTATAAGACAATGACAACCCCAGGCCCGTACCAGAGCCTACTGGTTTTGAAGTAAAAAACGGATCAAATATCCTGTTTATTTGATCTTCAGGGATACCTTTACCGGTGTCCTGTATTTTTATGAAGACTGAATCATCAGTAGATCCCGTTGTTATAGTTATGGTGCCGTGATTTTCTATTGCATGTGCTGCATTTACAAGTACATTCATAAAAACCTGATTTATCTGTGAAGCTATACATTCCACCTCTGGCAGATCACCATAATTTTTGACTATGTCGGCCTTATATTTTAATTCATTATGTACAATATTAAGAGTACTATCCAGCCCCTGATGCAGGTCTGCCCACTGCATTTCTGTATCACCAACATGTGAAAAGTCCTTGAGATCATGAACTATTTTTTTCACTCTTGATACTCCCTCCATGGACTCATCAATCAATGAATGTAAATCTGATTTGATAAATTCCAGATCTATTTCCTTAATCCTTTCTTTTAAAGTACTAGTAAGCTCCATGTTTTCTGATTTAGATTGCTCCAGGTACAAAGAAAATAAATCAATTACTGATATCATATCTGATGCATATGTTTTCAAACTTGCCATGTTTGAGTTTATATAACCGACAGGATTGTTGATTTCATGGGCCACACCTGCCGCTAATTGCCCTATAGATGCGAGTTTTTCAGATTGAAGCAATTGATTATGAGCTTCTTCCAGTTGTTTGTTGAGTTTTTTTTGCTGATCTAATAATTCCTGAGACTGATCGAGTAAACGAGCATTTTCCACTGCTAATGCGGTGAAATGAATAATATTACTACCCTTTTTTAAATCCTCCTCAGTAAATGAAAATTCCTCTGAATCCTCGTTGATACTAATGACGCCTACCAGTTCATTTTCTACCAGTAAAGGCCAGCACATTGATGAACGATGTGGTGTACTACTATTCATACTAGTATTGATCTTAATATTAAGCTTATTATTGCTAGTAAGATCACCATTCAATAGTAATGGCTTTCTATTTTCTGCAACCCAGCCTAATACGGCTGAACCAAACGGGACAATACTACCAATTGCTTCTTTGGGCAGACCAATGCCCGCTATAATAGTCAGGCTTCTATTGTCTGCGTTAGTATGGGCTATACAGCCAGTATTTGCATTAAATGCAGTAATAATGTATTTAAGAAATTCTTCTCGCGCTGATTCTTTGGCATCAGAAGAGGACGCTTTTTGTCCTAATCTATATAAATTGTAGATCCAGGCGAGTGTTATATTTGCTTGTGACATGAGTAACGGTGATCCCACTTATAATTCGTATAACTGTCATCTTCTATTTAATTAATCAGAAAACCCCTAAATCATATAATTTCATCATCTATAGATATTGAGCCATCATCTGCCCATTCAACAGTAAAAATATCCGGATGTTTCGTTTTGTACTCAGCAAGAATACGGTTATGCTTATCCAGCAATTTTTTCTGTTTTCGCACTTGATCTGCAAGCATCTTATTTTCCATAAGCGCATCATGATAGACTAAAGCTTGTTCAAGTGAGCTTAGTAGATAATCATCATTCCATGGCTTTGTGATAAATCTAAAAATTTCTGCCTGATTTATTGCCGTCATCAGTGCATCAAGATCTGCATAGCCACTAAGTATTAATCTCATGGAATCTGGTTGTATATTTTTTACCGCGGTCAGAAAGGTGATGCCATCAATATTTGGCATTTTATAATCAGACAAATATAGATCAAACTTTTTATCCAATACTCGACTCAGGGCATCTTCTGCATTCGTATAAGCTTCTACATTCCAGTCCTTGCTATGTGCGATTATTCTTTTTATCGCCTTAAGTATATTTTCTTCATCATCAACTATCATTATGTTATGCATAATAATTACTCACCTATGACTTTATATAGATAACAAGCTCTTCATTGAGTGAATTTTCAAGATTTTTTATCTGCCTGATCATATGCTCACCTAATCTATACCCTTCTGATAATAATAAGATTCCATCTTTGGTTAGCAAATCTCTTGCGAGGATCATATTTTGCTCTAAATCAGACGCCGCCAGCAACATGCGATCCTGTTCCTGTATTTTATTATCCTGTTCAATAATATCTGCAATATCCAGGAATGCAGCAACCAGCTCAGGATCATATCTTGAGCCACTGTTTGCTGAGATAAATTCTTTTGCTCGTAAGACAGTCATTCTTGATTCTGTAAGCGCACCCACCTGAAGTGCATCAAAATCACTTACAATTGCAAGTATTCTTGATCCCACAGGTATGTTTTTACCTGATAAGCCGTCTGGATATCCCTTACCGTCAAATCGTTCTCTATAACTACGAATAATTTTAGCCGCCTCAGTCAGTGGCTCTATTGCCATAAGTATTCCTTCACCAATGACCGGATGTTTTGCAAACTCACGTTGATTATCAGGTGATAACGAACTAAGTGGTTTATTGATTAGATAATCAGCGAATCCAATTTTCCCTATGTCCTGTAATAATCCAGCATAAGATATCTGTTGAGCCGTTTCATTTTCTAATCCATATTTGAGTGCCAGACTTTTAGAAACTTCTGACACTATCTTTGAATGACCGCTTAAAGTTCCCGCCCTCATTTCGATGAGATTGGATAATATTTTTACCGTAGATGTGTAGCTATCTTTCAAGGATTCGTAAGCACTTTCCAGCATACCCATTGTCTGATTTAACTCGGATGTCCTGGATTGCACCATAGTTTCTAGATTAGCATTGAACTCTTTTAAATCTTCATTTTGCTTCCTGGTCAGATCAAGCAGGCTATCTCTTTCTCGTTCAATCTTCTTACTCTCTAGTGCATTCCTTACAGTTTGTTTTATATCATTTTCTTCCCATGGTTTACTGATATATTTATATATATTGCCTTTATTTATTGCATCTATTGTTGAAGAAATTTCAGAATATCCCGTAAGCAGTATTCTTATTGTTGTTGGCCATTTATTATAAACAGTTTCAAGTAATTGAGCCCCATTCATTTCCGGCATACGCATATCTGATATAATAAGGTCTATATCATATTTTTCCATAATATCGAGTCCTTCTTTGCCACTATCTGCAATATATATATTATAACCTTCGCTTCGAAATAAGCGCTTCAATGATGATAGTATATTCTTTTCATCATCGACAAAAAGAAGGGAATCCTTGTTGTCTTCTAAGTTTTCAGACATAATAATTATTCAGCTTTAGCCAGTGGTTAATTAATAGTTATCAGGCATCATAGAAAACCTGTAATAAAAACATACCCTCATATATTATTACTTATGTAACTTTCGGTAATAGCCTGTATTACAGAAAGATTGTCTTCAATCAATTTAGTATTTATTCCCTGTTTTTTAAAAATAGAATCATCTTTAATAGGCATAACAGAATTAGCTACTGTATCGTAACCTAAACCGTGGCTGGTGATATCTGAAATTACGATAATATCAGTTAAACTAATTGCCGAGTTTATATCGACTGCATTATGATGAGACCTTATTACATTACATATATCAATCGGCAACATCCAGCTTTCACAGACTAAAGCACCGATTTCGCTATGATCTGTACCCATTATCTTTTGTTCTGCTTCAAAAAATGGGCAATCTTCATCGTTTTTATACTCTATTACAGATTTATATAAATCCGGGAAATAATAATCAATAATCAATTTCCCTATATCATGCAACAGGCCACTTATAAATGCTGTATCTACATTGACACCTAGTTTATTTGAATACACTTTTGCTGCCGCCGCTGCACCTACCCCATGCTCCCATATTTTTCTGAAATCCAGATTATTGCCATAATCATCTTTAAACTTATTCATTACAGCAGAGGTAAGCACAAGATTGCGAATGGTGTTTATTCCAAGCACCAGGCATGCATCTTTGACACTAATAATTTCACCTGGCATACCAAAAAATGATGAATTGGCAAGTGACAGGATCCTGCCTGTCAATGCAGAATCCCGTATAATTTTCTTTTCCAGATAATAAAAATCTATATCTTCATTAGAATTAATTAAATTTAACACTTCAAGAACCACCGGTGGCAACGGAGGTATCTGATTAAGTTTATTAAGTATTTCCTGATTAATCATTATTAGACGTAATATCTTTGGTTCTAAAGTTGTAAAATATCTGTTTCAATTGAGCTAACACAGTAAATCCTTCAAGGTGTTTAAAACTATGATCAAGATCATTCTTTATTCTTTCCATAACATCCTGAGTCTGCTGTGGACTTAATTTTATATTCTGGTATACCGATATCTGTTTTATGTTTCTTTTTTTCAGGCTTTTGATGACTCCCTTTGTAAGTACACTGCCGACACATAACAGGCATACGCCTTGCTTATCAATAGCATCATCCGCTAACTGCATGCCCACTTCGGCATTTTCCAAATCAATAGTTATTATTTTTTTCATAATCCTTCAGTCACTGGAATCATGGTTATTACGACGCCATTTACGCCTGAAACAGTTAGCATTTTTTTTACAATGACCTTTTTTTCTGTATCTATGCACTGAGTTGTTGCTCCAGAATTTTCAGTTAAAATATTTTCATAACATGTTCTGATATTAGCTTCGAATACCTCCCTGGCATTCATAGCGATCAAGCTTCCAGGTTCTGCTGATAAGATCTCATGTGCCTTATCATTGGCTACCACTATTATGTGTTCGTTGGAAATACCCAGAACGCCTACGGGCTGTTGATTTATTATTTGTTGAGTTACATTCAATACCTGAGATTCAATTTTTGACTCTCTATTCTGTTCAATGACTCTTTTTTCAAGGACTTCATTTAGCCTTAATAGTTCATCATTTAACCGTTTATTTTCTCGTGCCAGACTAAAATGATTAAAAGCCTTTCTAATATTTTCCCGTAGTAATTCATCGTCCCAGGGTTTAGTCAGAAATTTATATATGGCACCCTGATTAATAGCATCGGTCACTGATTTCAGGTCTGTATAACCACTAAGGACCATACGCATGGTATCGGGATAAAGTAGTTTGACCTGACTCAGAAACTCCACACCGGATACCTCAGGCATACGTTGATCGGATAGAATGACACCTACTGTATTTTCTTTCAGGCACTCAAGACCTTCACGGGCGCTGCTGGCAGTAAGAATATTATAGTCATCTCTACGCAGAAGCCTGACCAGCGCTCTTAATATGTTGTCTTCATCGTCAACGAGTAAGATGGTTCTTTCGGCATTTTCTTCTAGTAATAGGCCTTCACCACTCATCCCCTATGCTCCATATAGTTTTCTGGGAGTATAGACGATAAATTCAGAGTCTACCTTTGTCGGGATTTATAACAGTGTGGGATTACAGATAAAATAGAGGGCTGACATATTAGCAAATACTATGTCATGTGATGCGGGGTGAATAACAGTAGTCCTTCCCTGGACCATATATTTGCTTTTAAGGTAAATTGTCTACCGGGGCCTCTTCCTTGGCTTCTTCAAGGAAATCATGGCGGCTCACATTCATCAATAATAAAGTCGTACTGGCGACATAGATGGATGAATAGGTACCTATAATGACGCCTATGATCAGGGCAAAGGCAAATCCGTGTATGACTTCACCCCCCAGGAAGAATAAGGCCAGCAGCACCAGCAAGGTGGTCATCGAAGTCACTATGGTTCGTGACAGGGTCTGGTTGATGGACAAATTCAAAATATTGATGGCCGTGCCTTTGCGTTGCGCACGGAAAGTTTCTCTGATGCGGTCAAGCACCACCACGGTATCATTCAATGAATAACCGATCACTGCGAGGATGGCAGCCAACACCGTCAGGTCGAATGCCATTTGAGTGATGGAGAACACACCAATGGTGATGACGACGTCATGTATCAAAGCCAGAATGGCACCCACCGCAGATTTCAGCTGGAATCGGAAGCCAACATAGATCAGGATACCAAACAGTGCGATGAGCATGGCCATTCCGCCCTGCTCTCTCAGTTCTTCCCCAACCTGAGGGCCGACGAACTCAATCCGGCGCATATTGATGGCTTCCTCAGATGCCAATTCTAGAACAGCAAGTACCTGAGTTGTGAGATCTGCACGGTTTACATTATCTCTAGGGGCCAGTCGCACCAGGATATCTTTCGAAGTACCAAAGTGCTGTACCTGGGCATCTTTGAATCCGCCTTTTTCCAGAGCGCCACGTACAGGCTCCAGTACGACCGGATTCTGATATTCTACTTCAATCAGATAACCACCGGTGAAGTCGATACCAAAATTAAGGCCTAGAGTACCGACACTGGTGATTGAAATAGCAATCAACGCCAATGAGATGATCATGGATAGCATGCGCTTACCCATAAAATCTATATTGGACTTAGCTTTAAAAAATTGCATATCCGTTACATCCTATATAGAAAGTTTTTTAACATTGCGGCCGCCATAGGTCAGGTTGACCAGGGCACGAGTGCCCATGATGGCAGTAAACATGGATGTCATAATTCCGATGGACAGGGTCACAGCAAATCCTTTAATCGGGCCTGTGCCAAAGCTGAACAGCACTATGGCTGCAATCAGAGTGGTAATGTTGGCATCGGCAATGGTGTGCACCGCTTTCCCAAACCCAGAGTGGATGCTGGCCTGGGGAGAATTACCGTTACGCAGTTCTTCACGGATACGCTCAAAGATCAGCACATTGGCATCCACCGCCATACCGACGGTAAGCACAATACCGGCGATACCTGGCAAGGTCAGGGTGGCCTGCAATAAAGACAGGATGGCCATGATCAGTACCAGATTGACAGAGAGTGCGATATTCGCCAGTAGGCCAAAGGTACGGTAATACACCGCCATGAACACCATCACCAGAATGAAACCAATAATGACCGAGTTAAAGCCCTGTTCGATATTATCCCTGCCCAGGCTGGGTCCGACAGTACGCTCTTCAACGATTTCAACCGGGGCACGCAAGGCACCGGCTCGCAGTAACAGGGCCAGGTCACGGGCTTCAGAAGAATGAAGTCCAGTAATCTGGAAGTTCTTGCTGAACACCCCCTGAATGGTGGCAACATTGATGACTTCTTCGGTTCGTGTGCGAACTTTTATGTCCTTACCATCAACGAAACGGGTTTCCACCTTGTTTTCTATGAACACCACCGCCATTGGCTTTTTCAGGTTTTCCTTGGTGGTTTCGCCCATTTTCTTGGCGCCCTTGCTGTCCAGCCTCACCGATACGGCGGGTGAGCCAGATTGACTATCAATGGTTGATGCGGCATCGGTGATCTGGTCACCGGTAACAATGACCCGACGTTTCAGCAGTACCGGATCACCATTACGTTCGTGATAAAGTTTGGCGTTAAGGGGGATTCGGC
>JBLYYN010000064.1:0-13703 GCA_048550535.1 Gammaproteobacteria bacterium | reverse complement strand
CTCCCGGGAGCAGCGCCATGAGTCCCCCGAATCTTGAGATCAAGACGGCGATGGGTAACACCGCTATCGAGGCTGTGAGTGCCTTGCTGTGTGAAGGTGCCGGGGCCGGGTCCGAGGTGGAGACTCTGGTCAGCGCGCTGGCCTACGATCTGCTGGCCGACCCCAACGAGAGCCCGGCTATGGCGGATCTGGAGGCGGAGATCCACCGGCGGCGATTTGTGCCTTTGCCCGGTGGCAGTGTTTGGGAGCTGCAAAAAGCCGAGCGACCGCTCGACCTGCCGGGCCAATCCATGACCCATACCTCGGCTGGGGCGCCACATAAGTCACCGGATATACCTGAGGTACTAGCCGGCGAACTGAAGCAACTCAATGCTGCCCAGCAGCGTCTCGATGCCCTAAGCCGTGAGCTGGCCGGGCTGCAATGGGACTATTACTTTTCCTGGTGTCTGCAAAACCTGAGTCGGCCGCCGGAACATGTAAGGAAAGCCGCAGAGCGGCTGGCCAGTACAGGGCCAGCACTAGCTGAGCGTATCCAGAACCTGCAGGGGCAGAAGCTAGCAGGCGAAAATAATCTCGCTCAACGGACAATGTCCATTCAGTCCAGTACCCGCGATAAAGCCCAGTGGGAACTCATCGAGTCTGAGATGCCACGTTTCTGGGGCCCGACAGATCCGGTACTGTTACTTACGGGGCCGGGGGTAGGAACCCCAGGCGCCTGGGAAGCATCACAGACCGAGCCCTTGCCCTGTCGTCTGGACAAAGAGGTGCTGACAACTATGACTTTCGACACTCATGGTGGCGTCCTGCATCCCCACCCGCAGGGTCCGATTGCGCTGGAGGCCGAGGGTCTGTTGCAGCAGTATGGTTTTGCTGAACTGCTTAAGCTCAAGGGTGATTTACCTGCAAGTGTGTCCGCCCTGTGGGGTGAGTCCCTGTTGCTCGACCCTGGGCTGGCGCGACCTGTCGCCCGGGAGGCTAACCGGGAGGCACAGTCCGGTCTGGCCGAGGATGCCCCCGCATTCGGTGATTTGATCAGCGCAGTGAAGCAGGCCCAAACGAGTGGTTATGAGTGTGATGCCGGTCCCAGCCTGCCGCCTTTTAATGGCAGGTTGCCGGGAGGTTTTGGCGCGCGTGAGCATGCTGGAGAAAATGAATGGCGACCGCTGTTCATCGCCTGGGAGGCCGAATGGTCGCCCACTGAAGCCGACAGTGCTTATGCCATCAGCCGCAATCTTGATTATCGCTGCCAGCAGGCTGCTAGCTGCAAGCCCGAAGCCTACCGTTACCAGAGCTGGACGGCCTTGACCGATGACTTGCCTCGGCAGCTCAGTTCCCGCCTGAAAGAAGTTCCGTGGCAGCTGACCGCGAGGCTGCGTGATCGACGCATCCTCACGCAGCCCCTGAGCGGTTTGACTAAGGCTTTCATCGGTCGACAACAGGGCCTGTTGCTGCCGCCTATGAACTCTGATGGCGACATCCTCGGCGATGTACAGGCGCTGGTAGAGGATACCCCGGATAGCTCACCCAGGTTCGACACGCCCGATGCCTTTTATCCGCTGAACTCGGGCATGTTCACGCTCACCTCGGTGTGGCTGGTGGATAGCTTCGGGCGCGCGCTGGCGGCGGTGGATCATGAGGCGGGTCGTGATGTGATCGGCGGAATCGCTCTGTCCCCAGCCGTGGGCGATCTGACGGGAGGCGTTTACCTGCCGCCCAGGCTCATGCAGCCGGCGCGCATGCGTATGTGCTGGGTGTCTAATATCGATGATACCTGCGAAGCCGATGTCGACCCAGGCGTTAACCCTGTTTGTGGTTGGGTAGTACCGGATTACCTGGACAAGAGCCTGCTTATTTTCGATGCTCACGGCCGAGAGCTGGACAGGTTTAGTCTCACTCATCGTGGTACGGCTTTGCGCAGGCAGGTTGAACCTGAAGTAGTGGCGACGTGCAATCATCATCTGTTGGGTTTTCTGGACGGACTGGAGCAGGCCGGCCCTGCGGCTATGGCAGATCTGATGGGTCATATAGACCGGGTATCACTGTGTATGCGTGGCGCCGCGCTTGAGCAACACCAGGCCCTCGGGTTGTTGATCGGGCAGCCACTTGCTCTGGTACGCGCGGCAATCGATCTGGAACTGGGCGAGCCGGCGGCGCGCAATCCCTTCGCTCACAATGCCACCACCCCGGACTTCACCCAATATCGGTTTCCCGTGCGCCTGGGCGATGCTCGTCTCAGGAAGAACGGATTGATCGGCTGGTTTCAGAATAACGATTACGCGCGCCTGTGTGTGCCCTATGGCCTCGAAACCTCGGCGGGTGAGGGTTATCTTGATGCGCAGGGACAGCTGGACCTGTCACTGGAGGATGCCTCCCGAGCCATCACCGGCTTGCTGGATCCGCGTGCCGGCATGCATGCGCGTGCTGGAATTTTGCCTATGGAGTACTTGCCACCACCACGGACCGGCATTGATGCCGCCCTGGAGGCCATGGAATTCAACTTCCGTGTGGGGCCTGTGCTGGGGCATGGCGAGTTGCCGACCGTTCCCTTGCCGCAGCAGCTCGCCGGGCAGTGGTCCTGGTGTCCGCCTGGAGGTAAGGCTTCAACATTGACTCAACTAGAGGGGAAAACGACAGTCACCGGATCCACGGACTCAGCGCAGATTCTGGAAGGCTGGTTAAAAATTTCCACAACCCTGGACGAGGTTCAGCAGAGTAAGGGAGGAAAAGAGCATGAGTGACAAATTATTCAAAATCGATGTCGAAGCGGATGAAGCGCCAGGGGCGTTCAGATTAAGCCTTTCACGAGTCGATGAGGCGCCACAGAGCATCACTGAGGACGACTCGCTATGGATCGATGTCGGCCCAATTAAGAATTACAGCAAGTCTATGCCGCCCGCAGCCATGGTGTACAGCTTCGCATCGACTGAAACGGGCGCCGATGAAGCGCAAGCCAGACTCTGGAAGCGTGTGGGCAATCGCTCTACAGAACTGGAGTTCCGGCCACCCAAGGGTGAAGCATTTAGCGCTGCTGTCCTGGTCGTAAGCTTCACTGGCCTGTCGGCATCGGTTTCAACGGAAATTTCACTAGCCGTGGAACTCACGCTGGCTGAGGAAACTCACCGCTTACAGGCGGTGCTCAAGTTGCAAACACCAGCGCCGCAGATTCACCTGTTCAGCGTGCAACCTTCCTCCATACTGGTTATGGGGGCAGATTATTCGCTGGATTGGGAATGTGAGGGTGCACAGGGCATCGAGATTCGCTCCGACGGGAAGTCCATTCATCGTACGGACCAGACCACGGGTTCATTTAAAGGCTTAGCCGATAAGGACCAGCGCCTGGAACTGGTCGCGCACAGCCCTGGGCATAAGGTGAGCCGCGAAGTGGAAATGTGGGCCAAGTCAAAGGAGTGGCATAAGGCATCTTCCAGTCCCTGGGGTAGCGGCCCGATATATGGCCTCACCACAGATAGGCAGGCTCAGCTCCTGTATGCCCTGGTGGGTGCTGAAAATAGTGCGAATCTACAGCTCTGGTGTTCAAGTAATGGGCTCAGCGACTGGGCGTTAGTAACGACCCTGGCGGTGGATCATTCCATCGCCGAGCTGGCTGATAGCCCGTTTATCTGGTTTAGTAATCAGCTTTATCTGGTGGCGGGTTCAAAGCTGGATGTGACTCGCAGCTCCGATGCTCTGTGGTCCCTGGACCCCGTGAGTGGCGTCTGGTCTTGCCACCAGGAAACACCTCGGCCATCGCCCCGTGCGGGGCACAGTTGTGTGGTCTGCACCGATGAAACTGGCGACGAAAAACTCTGGGTGCTGGGCGGTTGCGACACTTATGGCAACGCTCTGAATGAGGTCTGGACCTGGGACGGTATGGCCTGGGAGGAGAAGCATGTGCCTGAGTGGGATCCGAGATTGTTATCGGGCGCCGCGACGGACGGCAAGTCGCTGTGGATAGGGGCTGGTTTTCGTGAGCCCACGGGCACCAGTTTGAACGATGTATGGCAGTGGCAGCAACAGGCTGGCCTGGGCCATTGGCAGCAATTGACCCAGGCCAGTAAAACGCTCCTGAAGATGTTCGGTGAAGCTGAGCGGCTGCGAGGTGCGGCGCTGGCATATCATGCAGGTGATCTGTTCGAGGTGGGGACGGTGGAACACGAGGCTAAAATCATGAGCTTTTTCGCCAGGCTCGATCATGAGGCCCTGAACGGTCACTACGTGCGCAGTCCGCTGTCAGCAAACGGTCGGGAGAACTGGTCCGTGGGTGATCAGGAATCGGTTTTCCAGCTAGTGAGCTTTAACGGTTGTCTGTGGCTGGTGTCCGAGGCCTTTGGTTATGACGCCGAGACCGGGCAGAGTGGGGTCAAGCGCAGCCAGCTTTTTTATTACCCTATGAATGGGGCAGGGATGTGATGATGAACTCGGTCAGGCTTTGCGGGGGAGGGAAAATGAATAAGGTGCATACTTTAACAGTGATTAAGGCTCAAATTAGCCGCTTAGTGGCGGTTGTGTTATGCCTGGTTTCGGTCGGCGCAAACGCCGATGCAGAGGTCGATGGACGACGGCTCGCTACGGTCTTACTCGCGAAATACAGTTGTAGTGTGACTAGTAAGGCACCGCACTGTGGCATGCAGACGCATGGCGAGTTGCGCGTGAAAGCGGATAAGAACAACACGCCTATGTCCCTGGGTGTGCTCGCATTTCCGTTGGCAGGCATCCCCCGGGGCGCCAAGGTGAAAGACATGTCCCTGCGCCTTTATCTTAAGTCGAAACAGCCGGAGAAGGGCAGGCAGGTGGTGAGTGCCTTCGCCGTGGCAGGGGATGCCAGCGGTGCCTGTCCTGGGTGGAAGACCTGGAAGGATTTGCCGCAGGAACCGCAAAGCGACTCCGTGGGCTTTGCGGACGTTAGAATGTTGCCACCCGAATCGACTGGCGCACCGGTGCGCGTCGACCTGAAACTCAACCCCAGGAAAGTGGGTCTCGATACTGAGTACCTTTGCCTGGTATTACGCTCACCCACGGGTCATCAGGACTATGCTTATTTCGGACATCCGGGTAGCACTCAATCGAGTGACGATAATGGCCTGGCCGAGCAACCCAAACTGATGCTGGGGTATAGCCTGTCGGGACTCTCATCGGGGCTGGACTGGGCGCAGTATTCACACGACGCACAGCACAGCGGTCGCACGCCGTGGAGACTCCAGGTTACGCCCAAGGCCTATAGCAAGCCTGTGGTTGTTTATAACGCGGACGGATACATCCAGGGTCGCCCCGTCATGTACCGCGGTGCCCTGGTCTTCCATGAACAGCGACATGAAACAAATGAAAAATTCTTCATGACGGCCACCGACAGTTCTGGTAAACGCCTGTGGCGGCAGTCTTTGGAGCAGGTTGCAAAGTTCACACCCGTGGTCGACCGGAACGGCGTGATGCTTGTGGTTACAGAAGATTCTCTGCTCGGCTTTGACCTGAATAACGCAGGCCATAAGCTTGGGGGTTTGGCTTTGGAGGAGATCCTGCCCGGAGCACACAGCATTCATGCGGATCCCACCCTGGGTGAAGACGGCACCCTTTACCTTGCGACCGATAGCGGGATGTATGCGCTGACGCGTGCCCATAACTCTGGTGCCGACATAAACTCGGGCTGGCGCCTGCGCTGGCGGAACCTCAATGCTAAAGCCAGGTTTGGCAAGATCGTGCTGAGCCGTGACGAGGGGCTTGCCTATGCCTTCGATATGACGAATAAGCAGGTCGTTGCCCTGGATACGGCCGACGGTAGCCTGGTGTGGCAACATTCGTTGCCCACATCACCTGACGCTCATATCTTCCTGGCAGCGGACTCCAGTACAGAACGTCTGTTCGTCGTCGCACGCGGTTCTGAATCGGGTTGGCTGACAGTACTTTACAAGAAAGAGAAAGATAAGGATGTTATCTCCGCCACCACGCTTACAGGTCAGTTTTCGGCTCCAGCGGTTGGTCGTGATGGCAGTGTGTATTTCGTCGGGGTCAACGAGGGAATTTGCAAGCTCGCCGCGGGGCACAATAAACCCCAATGTCGGGATAAGGGCACAGGGCTGTCCGAAAAAAGCACCCTGGTTATAGACGGAGCGGGCCTGGTCTATGTCCTCGATCCCGGTCGGGATCCGCAGTTGTTCCTTGGCTACGACCCATCCCTGCAACCTCTGTTTCGTCGTGAGATCAAACGCACCCGGGTCGCCAGTGAGAACACGAGCCGTAACTTCAAACCGGGGTTGCTGGTGGGCATAGATGGCAGCCTGTATGCCTGGAATGACAACCACCTGTTCGCCTTTTTGCCAACTGGGCTGCCGGAGGAGGAGGTCGAAGCCGCTGCGGTAAACAGGATGGCCTATGTGGCCGGCCAGGTACTCAGCGTTAAATCGGGTACCGGCGTCAGCCGCGGCACAGCCGTGACCTACAAGGCCGCTGAAGGTATTCGAATTCCACCGGGCTTCCACGTCGAGCAGGGTGCGAGACTCACCCTGCGGGTGTCTGGGAGCACTGAGTAAGACCTGTACAGAAAAGAGGATTGACTATGAAACCAAATGTATCCAAAGGAAAATTGATGATGAGTAATAAGCATGAAAAAAACAGGGCCCTGTTGTGGCCTGCAAATGGGAAGATGCGTCGGGCTGTCCAGCGGCTGGCTGTAGTGTTTTCGCTCATGGCGGTGAGTGGGCCAGCCGCATATGCAGCCGAGGATGTGATATTGGTGGAAAAGGATAAAGTGACCATAAACGGAGACCTGGAGGTCACAGGAGCGGGGGTCATACCCGTCGGCGGCATCGTCATGTGGTCGGGTGACCCCCAGAAATTACCTGAGGGCTGGGCGCTCTGTGATGGTAACAGGGTCGAAGGCGTGATCACCCCCAATCTCATGGGGCAGTTTGTGGTGGGTTATGACCCGGATGACGTGGATTACCGCAAGGTGGGTAAGCCGAAGACGAACGCTGGCGTCAGGACAAGCCAGCATGAGCACAACGTGCGAGCCCATTCCCATGGGAAAGGTAACCTGTACATCGCGAAGAGTGGCACACACAAGCATAATATCGATGGCGACGGGGATGGAGGTGGAGATAATTATCGAATAGACAAGTGGAAGTCCAAGAACGTGCACCGCAGATACGACACCTGGACCGCAGAACACCAGCATGAAAACGTTCACTTCGGGGGGCGGGTAGGCAACACTAAAGGGGTTGATGGTGACATGAATCAGCCGACGACGACAATGAAGATAGACAACCGTCCCCCTTACTACGTACTCGCCTTCATCATGCGTATTCGTTAAGGCGACTACAAATACATGCAAAAGAGATTGGACTATGTGTAATCAGGGAACTAAACACTACATGGGAGGGAAACCACTACCATCGTGTGACGGTTACAATTCCGAAAACAAAAACAACGCTGTATCAAGGCAGTAACCGTCCCCGTTGATATGCCCTGTCTTTTATTATGAGAACGCTATAAAGGGAGGCAAGCGAATACAGGGTTTGCTTTAGCAATTTCTGTTTGGGAGATATCCGTATCCATTGAGCTCACATCCTGTGTCGACTGGATTCGAGATGTATACATTATCAGTATCTAAAAATCGCTGAAGTATTATTGCGTCTTTTTCAGGTGCATTATTTAACCAGGGAAATATTACAACATAGCTTTTTAATTTCCAGTTATTGGGAATGTTGAGTTAAGTTTCCAGCTCCCAGGATTCAAATCATCAAGTCACCCACGAGTTTCACTTTAGAACCTCGATCAGAAAACGCAGTAGTTTTTTGGGTTTTAGCCTGGTAACTCTGGCATTAAAAAATGGCTTGCCCTAATTGGGCTTGTATACAATAGTTTGAAGCCTGTCTAGTTAGATTGAATAGATCGCGCAGAAACTAACCACTGTCGACAGCCGTATTTTTGCTCTATTGGCAGCTCTGTTTACTGATATTTGTTTGCGCTTGACCCCTTTATATGGGGCGATATCCCGTTTTCTCCCCCTGTACCGTTATAACGGCATATAAATTGAAAAACACCACATTCTGTATCTAGTATCTAGTAAGGCACGATAAATATGAGTGCCGTGATGCACGTGGTAAGAGGTTATGAGAATGCAGCAAAGTTTGGTAGATGTTTTTAAGCTATGGGTCATGTTACTGGCCTTATTTCAGTTGGCGGCCTGTGGTAGTTCTGGAGATGGCAATCAGACCCCCATAGCGGCGGCGGACAGCTTCAGTGCCACGGGTAATACTCAAAAAACCTTTGCCGCCCCCGGCGTCATGGCCAATGATAGCGATGTCGATACGCCTACAATAGATTTATCCGTCACTGCGGGCACCATTGCCACCGCCAATGGCGGTTCGGTGAGCATGAGCAGTAATGGAAGCTTTACCTATACGCCGCCTGCCGGGGTGACCAGTGACAGCTTCAGTTACACCCTCAATGACAATGATGTCACTTCCCCCCAGATTAGTGTGGGTACGGTCACTATCGCCCTGAGTGATATGGTGTGGTACGTGGATGATTCGGCGGGTGCCGGTAACGGCACTTCCGCCACACCGTTTAATACCCTGGCGGCCGGGGCTACGGCGGCATCGAGCGGGGAGACTATCTTCGTCTATGCGGGCACGGGCAGTTACACAGGCGGTATCACCTTGACCACGGCGGGTCAGCTTATCGGAGAGGGCGAGGGCCTGTCGGTGGATGGGCTGACCATCGCCGCGGGTACGGCACCCAGCATAACTGCGGCTGTCGGTACCGATGTCATCACCCTGGCCAATGGCAATACCATCAAGGGTGTCGCCATCAGCGGTGGAAAGTCTGGTATTCGTGGTGAAAATATCAGTGGCCTGACGGTGCACAACGTCAGTTTGACCAATACCGGTGATGACAGCATTAGCCTGCTTGCTCCCAGCGCTACGGTGGAGATCTCCGACAGTGCCATTACGGCGACATCTATTGACCAGGTGGATGGTTTGAATATCGACACTACCGGCCAGACGGACATTCTAATTCTCAATGTCAGCGATACCGACTTTAGCGGTCTGGGGGATACGTCTGGCAATGGCCTGCAAAATGCAATATTTCTCGATGATGCCGCTGTCGGAGTCGGGGTAGTTCACGTCACCATTACAGGGAGCACTTTTGTTGGGACTTATGGTAAGGGTGTTCATTTGTTTCTCAGTGGCAGCACCGGTGGTGACTCCATCACCATAGGCGGCGGTGATACGATTGGCAGCGCCAGTGGCAATACCTTTACCGGGGTACGCGGAACCGTGATGGATCTGGATGCCGGCAATAATACCGATATTAGTTATAACATCCGGGGCAACATCCTTGATGGTAATGGCCTTTCAGTTTCTCATGCCATCTATCTGTTTTCCAGAGACTCGGTCACGGTTAGCGCCACTATCTCCGCCAACCGTTTTAGCGACATTGGCGACGACATCACTTTTGACGATTCTATTACGACCGATGATATGGTGATGAAGCTTCTAGTCGGTAATGGGTCAGCGGCGGCTTCGAATGTGGTTTATACGATTACCGATAACATCATGAACAACAACAACGCCCGCGGGGTAGTCATCGATGCCTATGGCGCCTCCACGGTCGGTGCAACGGTCACTAACAACAGCTTTAACGGGCATTTAGGCAATAATGGCCTGGACGTGCGCACTGAAGTATCGGGTACCAGCGTCTGTCTGGCGGCCAGTGGCAATGGCAATAGTGCCAGCAGTGATGAAATTGTTCTGGAAGAGCTTAGTGGCAGCAGTTTGGACGTCACTGGTGCAGGGACTCCAGGGGACCTGGAGGTTAATAATAATGACATGACCGTTAATGCTACGGGTGACGTGGCATTTGGCAGTACTTGTACGCCCTAGTTTATATGCCGGTGATGTAGTGTTGGAGTTTAGGCGCAAGGGGCGCAGTTCCCTGCGATTCCATGGTGACGGCCCTGATTGTACAAAAGAATATACAATACACCCTAAGATTATTGTTGTGTGGCAAAAACGGCTTTCACCTGTTGATGATTCCCAAGGCGAAAAATGGCAGCTTGTGTACAAGCTATATGAAATTGATGTTGCTATTTTTTCGCTGCAATTTAATAAGTGCTAATAATAGTTACAAAGCACAATCCCTATTTTTGCCATCCCTACATCTTAATGATTATTCATTATGACTCGTCAATTATCACCTGGATTCATGACTGATGCCTAAATCAATGAAACGATTGGTTAAGCCAAATAATTCATAGTCTGTTTCTAGGGAACCTCTGATTAAGTGTCTTTTTTGTCATCCCGACTGATAGGGAGGGATCTTAATTGCCTGATATCTATGCCACTGTTACGTGAAAGATTTCTCGACAATTGAGTCTTTTCGGGCTATCCATGCCCTCACGAGACGCTTGTTCTTCCATGAACATCGTCCAGGCATTGTTCTCGGTCTCCGTTCCAGACTCGACTCTACCGATTCCATCCTTGGAATCGTACCTCCTGCCTCGACCTCCATGGACGGAGGAAATGCAAAAGGATTGTAGGAACAATCCTTGCCATGCAGTCGTCACTTTGGTCGAAATGACAACTTAATCAGAGGTTCCCTAGTTAAACCATAGCTCGGGCTTGTAACGGGTTGCACGGAAGGGAAATGGTTTTGTGTTTTTGAAAAATGATTCTGGTTAAGTTTATATATTGCCACGCAAATAAATAACAATAGCCAGGATAACAAGTCCGGTGAGCCATACCAGTATGTAGATTTTCATTGCCCGTTTGGCTTTTTCTTTTTGCCACCAGGTTCTGGGGCTAATACCTTTCACCATAAATACAATTTTGGTTGCCAGGTTTACACAGACTACATTGGCAACTAGTAGCAGGGCTGCACCCATGGCCAGCTGATATTGGCCGTGGCCCAGCATCAGACCAAAGGTGGCGGCGGGCGGTAATAGAGCCACTGCCACCATCACGCCCACCAGCACACTGGATAAACCGGTGGTAAGCGAGAGTGCGGCGGCAGCTCCGGAGGCTAGTGCCAGCGCCAGTGAATCCAGGCCGACATCGGTTCGTGACAATAATTCCGGGCTACTGATCTCAAATGGCCAGGTGAGTCCTAATATTATAGATATGCCTATGGCGAGAGCCACACCCGCCAGGTTCGTCTTCAGGGCTTTACGCATCAGCTCCATATCACCCAGAGCAGTGCCCAGGCCCAGTGCAAGATTAGGGCCCAGTAATGGTGCGATCACCATGGCACCGATGACCACAGCCACGTTATTTTTGATCAGGCCTATGGCCGCGACCAGGGTGGACAGGATAACCAGGACAATGAAGTTTGAATCCAGCACGGCATTTTTTGACACCGTATCATAAAGTGCTTCTCGGGAAGTGGTGGTGGACTTTTTGGCCGGTTTACCTGGTTTGGGTAAAGGCAGGGTGGCATCGACTGGAAAAACAATGATACGAGCAGTTGGATGTGAACTGACTACGGATTGCAGGGCATCCAGTGTCGACTGGACCATTTCGTCGAGTAGCAGCATGCGAATGGCCTGACGTCCTTCGTCACCTTTCTGGGCCAGTCGAAAATCCAGGGCATTATTTTTTTTGGCGATGTCAGAAACGGTATCGGTAATGTTCTCGTCGGCTATTACTTCAATCAGTTTCATTTTTTCACCAGAATATTCAGTAAGGATAAAGACTTTAGGAAAGCTACTATGTTATGTGTTTTTTGTATAGCCTGGGAGGAGATTGATGTGGAGTCTATGATAGTACAGCTACCGTACCCTGGCTATGATCTGGGAACAGATCTATAGTCAGGGTATTGTTTGGCAGAACCAGGTTTTACTTTATTAGGGATTCGGCTGCTTGACGGTGTCTTTTAAAGCTTTACCACCTTTTTCCATGGCTTCTCCGCTCTTTTCGATGAGCTTTTCACCGGATTTTTTGATTTTCTGCTGGATGGAGTCTTCAGCAAATGGGTTGCTGAAAATAGATTTGTCTTTACCGATATTGACACCAAACCAGAGACCGATCAGCAGGCCAATGACCAGGCCTATCAGGATTGATTTTAGCTGTTTCATTTTTGATGTTCCTTAGGGGTATCGAGGTTAATCGTTAAGGGTTGATGGTGAATCGTCTCATAGTTAGTTAGGGCATTCTGGTTCATGCCAGTGCTTGTCGGATAACTATTAATGACGGACATTGTTTATATTTATATATATTACAGCCAGTTTAAAGGGCTTATTGGCGGCTAGCAAGATCAAATATCAAGGGTAGTAAACCAATGACAAAAAGTGTGATGAGTATAGCGCCGATGAGGTTTAACCATATACCTGCTTTTGCCATTTGCGGAATGGTGATCTGGCGACTGCTGAAGACAATGGCGTTGGGTGGCGTGGCCACCGGTAGCATGAACGCAAAAGAAGCGGCAACCGCCACGGCTACCATCAAATTAAGCGGGTGAATATGAATAGCCAGTGCAAAGGCGCCCATAACGGGCAGCATCAATGACGCGGTAGCGGTGTTGGAGGTGACTTCGGTGAGGAAGATCACCAGTAAAGTGACCATGGCGACGATAAGGATCAGATGCATACCATCCAGGATTAATAACTGGTTGGCTATCCATTCCGTGAGGCCAGAATCGCTGAAGCCATTGGCCAGAGCAAAACCGCCGCCAAATAGAATTATAATATCCCAGGGAATATTTTTAGCGGTAGCCCAGTCGAGCAGGAACTCACCTTTTTTGAAATCGGCCGGAATGATGAACAACAACAGGGCACCGATAATGGCAATGCTGGAATCCTTAACCGGTGTTAAGAATTCGAAGTCAACCAGGCCTTTGAATATCCAGGCTGCGGCCACCAGCGAAAATACAGTGAGTACTTTTTTTTCCTGGCTAGACATGGCGCCCAGGCTGGCCAGTTGCTGTCGTATGGCCTGTTTGCCACCGGGTAGTTCATCGAATTCGCAGTGAAACCCGACATGGGTCAGGTACAGCCAGCTGATGATGAGCATAGTGATCGATATGGGTACGCCAAACATCATCCATTCAACAAAATTGATGCTGTATCCGAAGTTGCTTTCGAGAACTCCGGCCAGAATGGCATTGGGTGGGGTGCCGATGAGTGTGGCGACGCCACCAATGGAAGCGGCATAGGCAATACTCAGCATCAAGGTGGTCGCAAAAACTGAGTTATGTCCCTGTTGTGACTCTGCAGGACGACCCAAAGCGGTATTGGTCTGGCGAATCACGGCGAGACCAATGGTCAGCATCATCATGGCGGTGGCGGTGTTACTGATCCAGGCGGAAAGGAAAGCGGTCGCCAGCATGAAACCCAGTACTATGCGATTAGGCGAAACACCGACTAACAGAATGGTGTGCAGGGCAATACGCCGGTGTAATTCCCACTTTTCAACGGCTATAGCAATCAGAAAGCCACCCATGAATAAAAATATTAAATGGTTGGAATAGGCTTCGGTCACTTTTGGGGTGGGCATTACATTCAATATTGGAAACAGTGCGATGGGGAACAGGGCAGTGGCGGCCAGCGGAATCGCTTCGCTTATCCAGTAAGTGGCCATTAATAGTGCCACCGCCGCCACCGCCATCGCATTTGGTGGCATATCCTGGGGATGGGGTAAGGCCAGGATAATAAAGAACAGCATGGGCCCGAGAAAAAGGCCGATTTTTTGTCGTTGGCTCATGGTTTGTCT
>JBLYYN010000063.1:0-15415 GCA_048550535.1 Gammaproteobacteria bacterium | reverse complement strand
TGCCAGCACGTCTGCATTTGCCCATCATCCTGCAGCAGATATGGTTGATGCGGAGATTTACTCCATGATTGATGAAACTGTGTCCGATACCCCCCACGCCGATTTAACTTTTGATGATATGGGTTCCGATATGGATGAAGTAGGCGCTGCAGTGGATGCAGCTGCAGAAATAAGCCCAATGAGCGAAGATATAGCTATGGACAGTGATGTGGAGCCAGCAATCGATACCATGACTTTGCTGGAAAACATCGATACTCAGAATATCAACTAAGTTCTAAATATTTTGTTTAGCGACCATGTGGGGCAAGGATAGTAATATCCTTGCCCCATTTTTCGTCATCCAATTATCAACTTTGTTTTTCAGAAGATTTATTCACGGGCGGCTATAGATATAATCACCATACTTAGAGCATACTCAAATATAGAGTGATCATTGATTGATCGTGACTGGTCATTTTTCAATTCAGTAATAAATTTCTTAAGGCTTTTTTCAATCACTTTATTGCCCATAAAATCAACAAACACCAGTTTAGCCTGCTCTTTAATAATCACAGACAACTTTAATCGACGCACCGGGTGCTTATAATCGGTGAACACCTCAAACCAGGTATCAGGTTTAATAAAATCGGCCATTTGTTCGAGTATAGCTTCAGACTCTGCCGCCTGTTTATCTATCGGACTCAATTCAATATCAGAGAGCTCGCCAGCTTTAAAACCATCAAGAATATGATAATCCTGGTCATCGCTGCCAGATTCATCAGGGCTGTCGTTTTGAAACTCAGATTCAGATAATTTTTTTATGTAGTAATTATTCAAATTACTGGTAGCAATAAATATTTTTTCCTTATTTTGACGGCTATTATCCAGGCAGGAACGCATACTGTTAACAATACCTTTATAAATACTCCTGAGCGCCAGCCAGTCTTCCTGCGTGTTAATAGGCCGAAAACTTTTAACAAGCAGACGCAATATGCCTATAGCCTCACGCCATTCGATGCTTTGTTTACCATAGTTGTTGAAGCGTTGATACATCAGCGTAGACCAGTGACTCAAAATCAGTGGTTGTATTGCATTAGGGATAGGCGTATTCATCGTGTAGTACTGCAATTCTTTTAATACCAGCTGACGTGTGTACTCACGAGTAATTAACTGCTGAGTGTGCTTTTCGGTTTGTTCATGTCTGGTTTTCTGAATATCACTCAGCCGATCAAGGGATAATTTTACTGTAGCAAAAGCCTCCAGACTTTTTCCAAAACTCTGTAATAACTGCTCGATAATATACTGCATGGTCTTATAGACGGTATTATTCTTATCTTCTATGCCTATACCAATATGAGCAATACTATTAAGCACATACCGCGCCGGATGCTTCTCTGTATTAAATATTTTATTATCGAGCAATGCGACTTTAATAATAGGAATCTGCATCAGCAACAACAGATCTTTTATTGCATCTGAAATGTTTTTATCCCTTAAAAAAGCACTAAATATCATTTCCACAAAATCTATAGTTCGGCTATCGATCTGATTCATCGATTTTGGAATAGCCACATCATCCAGCTTTGCCATGCTGTTCATCAATGCCGATTTGAAAGCATCTGTATTTATATTAACGGTTTGTCCGGCAATATATTTAGGCTTAAAGCTCAGCTGCATGTTGGTCAAAGCATTAACGACATGTTCCCTGTTATAGTGTTTATTTTTAGTTGTCGGTGTTTTAACACCAGCACTAGACGCATCTATGTCATCTTTAAGAATAAATTGATTGATTATTTTAGAAATATATTCAGGATCAGATATATAATCCGCTGAGTCTGTTCCAGGATTTATATTGAATTGAGTGGTAGGTGTCTGGTCGTCTGTGCTCATGTGTAGCTTCGTATGCTGTCCTGTTATTAACATTAGCTTGAATATATAGCCGGGTAATGTGCAACAATCAATACCCTGTTCAGACTCGCACTATTCTTTATCACTGATGGATGAAATAAATGAATGCCTGTATAAAGGCTAGTTCATAAGATTGATTCCTGTTTAGTAAATCATCAAGAAATTAATAATTTTATACAACTGCCTGCATAGTTTGGAAAATTCGAGGGCATTGCCTGTTCAGACAGGACTAAACCAGCCTGTTATGGCGCCAGTCGCAGACTGAACCAGTCACCCGAATTATTTCGCTGATACATAAAACGATCATGTAAGCGGCTGTCCCGAGCCTGCCAGAATTCAAAAGTTTTCGGCTTAACCCTGTAACCACCCCAGAATGGCGGCAGCGGCACTTCGTTATTGGCAAACTTATGCTTCATGTTATCAAACATTGATTCCAGCATTGAGCGAGTTTTAATAACCTGGCTTTGCTCAGATGCCCAGGCACCAATCTGACTACCACGCGGTCGAGTTACAAAATAACTCAGTGACTCTGCTGTTGGTATTTTCTCAGCTTCACCGGTAATTTTCACCTGACGTCCTAATAAATGCCATGGAAACAGTAGGCCAACCTTTGGATTCACTTCAATCTGTTTCGCCTTACGGCTTTCATAATTGGTAAAAAACACAAATCCTTTTTCATCAAACAGCTTTAACAATACAATCCTTTGCCAGGGCTGTCCCTCAGCATCAACCGTCGCCAGGGTCATGGCACCAGGCTCATGAATTCCCGTTTCGATAGTCTGCCCATACCAGGCTTCAAACTGCTGGTAAGGATTGTTTTCTAACTCACTGTGTTTGAGCCCTGTTGCCATTAACTGCTGGCGTAGTTCATCTGCATTCATAGGTTTCGTATATTCTATTAACAAAAAGCTGGCCAATTAAACTAATTGGCCACGACTGGATTATCACTGGTTATTTGAGCGATTAAGCAGCTCGGGCCTGATCATCCAGTTAATTTTCCATATACCCTGATCCGTTTCCAGGCACACCATGGAACCCGGCCGGTATGACACAACATGCCTGTCTTTATCATTGAACATCAGTTGCGACACCAGTTTGGCCATGAATGGCAAATGACCAACGATCAGTGTATCCCTGTCCAGGCTCTCGCTATGCCAGTCGAAGGCAGCAGGGTCATCATTGGGATTAATGAGTCCGCTGGTTTCCAGTTCTACATCCGGCGCCATCGCCCTGGCCAGTCGTTCAGCGGTCTGCTGGGCACGCCGCTTACCACTGTGTATTACCCGCCCTACCCGATTGCCCGTATCTAACATTAAAGCCGCAAGCTGATCGATATCATGTTTACCCTGATCGCTCAAAGGCCGTTCAGGATCCACTTCCTTTGCACAAGCTTCACCATGCTGTACCAGATATAGCCTCATGTCCACCACCCTTTGGTAATAGTATGTTAGTTGCCAGCTAAGACCTTGTTTTTGGCTGAAGTCTATTACTTTATATCATCAAATCGATAACTGCACTGCTCATTCCAGGGGCACTTTAGCATCCACACACTGGGGCCAGACTGTCCCAGGCAAGCGAACAATACCTGTTTCTGTCACCTTAACCCTGTGACATCCATTAGCCTGCCTGATAAGCCAGGCGATCCAAGCCCCTGTGTTAGCCCATAAAACAGAGTTTTTTTGTATTTTTTACCATCGATCAACCTCAATTGAACATGCTCAATCTGAAAATTAATTACAGCTATATCCTGATTATACTGTCCCCAACTATCGCTGATGGGCATGCGGGTTTTCATCCTGTGAATTGTACCAACGGCTACATTTTATTATTGAATTGACTAAACTCATATTAGTCCGAACAGGTATTTGAAATTTCATGCGCAAAAAAGTGAACATCGACGATCTATGTATAGGTATGTATATAGATAAGCTGGAAGGCAGCTGGCTTAAACACCCGTTCTGGAAAACCTCATTCAAGCTGACTGACCGCAAAGATATAAACACCATAAAAAGCTCAGGTATTTCCCAGGTGTGGATAGACACCTGCAAAGGCGATGATATCGAAACCATTCAAAGATCACAGGCTGAAGTACCGAGCAAGCCAGAGGGAAAACCTGAACCTACGGTAACCAGAGTAGCCCTCGAAAAAGAGATTGAAACCGCCCGGGAAACCCTGGCCAGGGCAAAACAGGCCACCATCGAAATGTTTAAGGACGCTCGTATGGGTAGCTCGGTAAGTATTGACCATGTCTCCCCTCTGGTCGATGAAATCTCTGAATCAGTGGCACGTAATCCATCAGCCATGCTCAGCATAAGCCGCATGAAAAATAAGGACGACTACACTTACCTGCATTCGGTGGCCGTGTGTGCACTGATGATTGCTCTGGGTAAACAACTGGACTACCAGGGAGACCTGCATTCATTAGGCATGGCGGGACTGTTGCACGATATCGGGAAAATGGCCATTCCTGATGAGATACTCAACAAACCTGGAAAACTCACCGACGAAGAATTCGAAATCGTTAGAACCCATCCGTTTCGTGGCTGGGAAATCCTCAAACAATCCTACGATGTCGATGACCTGGCCCTGGAAGTCGTACTGCATCACCACGAGCATGTCGATGGTCGTGGTTATCCTGATAAGCTCTCTGCTGATAAATTATCGCTGGTTGCACGTATGGCTTCGGTTTGTGATGTGTATGATGCCATCACCTCAGATCGGTGTTACAAAAAAGGCTGGGAACCCGCCGAAGCCCTGAAGAAAATGGCGGAATGGAAAGACGGCCAGTTTGATGACGCCGTGTTTAATGCCTTCGTCAAAACGGTGGGCATTTATCCCACAGGTACACTGGTAAAATTACATTCCGGTCGTTTAGGCCTGGTCACCGAGCAATCCGCAGAAACCTTACTAAGACCCAGAATAAAGATATTTTATTCCACTACCAGCCAGGCTCCCATAGCGCAAAAAATTGTCGACCTGACACGCTCACAGGAAACGATCGAGAGTATCGAAGAACCCGGCACATGGGGTTTTGATCAACCGTATATTATCAATATACTCTCCAGTTAATCAGGCTTGAATTAGAATAATCCCTGTATCCAGCTGGCCAGTTATTTCAGTTTAAAATAAAAATCGATTTTTTTGATTAAGCAATCATTGCTACACCGGTTGCATCAATTCATCTGGAAATGGAAAAAAATAATACTGACGAGCCATATAATCATTGGGGTATCGACGAAAGTGATGCTGCAATAAAGCCATCGGTATCACTCGACTAACCCGCTGTTGCCGATAGTTTTCAAACCAGGTCAACAATTCAAGCTTGTCCTCATGATCCAGTTTCGACTTGAGATAACCGAGTATATGCATAAGCACATTCACCTGCTGCCCGGGTGTGGCTTTGTATTGCATAATCTGCATAAATTTTTCTATGTATTGCTGACGAATTTCCTGCAGATTTTTCTTACTGGCGATGGCAACCAGTTGACCTAATTCACGACTGGCCACAGCACTTTTTGCCATCAACATTAACTTGTAATTTTGGTGAAAATCCTGGAATCCTGCCAGATTAGAATCCGCATGTTCTATATTGCGCCAACGTAAGTGGGCATACACACGCTCCAGGAAGTTTTCACGAATACTGTTGTCATTAAGGCGACCTTCATCTTCAACTGGCAGCAATGGATGCATCTGCCTGACGCTACTAGCAAAAATGCCGATGCCGTTTTTTTCCTGCATACCGGAGATATCATCATAAGCAGGCACAGATTGTGGACCACAGCTGGGTGAGTCTTGTTTGAATACAAAGCCGTCCAGTTGTCTCAAGTCATTAATCCGTTGTCCGGAAAATGACTGCATATCATGGCTCAAATCATGTTGCGGGTTTTTGCTATAGATCCGCTTCACCTGATGCTGGAATTTACCTAACTTAATTGCAAGCTGGGGAATCTCCATACCCAGTTCTACTTCCGGACACACCAAATGAAACTGGAAAAAACCGGCACAGTCATCGAGCAGAAACCGGCTCTTTTTCTGCCCTCCGTCGAAACGAACAGGCTGGCCCAGTAAACAGGCGCTGACACCGATATGTGGCTGATTACTGTCATCCATCGAAGTTCTCCCATGCATAACTTGTACAAATTATTATACATTTTAGCATTGTTCGTACAAGTTTTATATTATACAATTTGCATAGAATTAACCGGATGAACCCACCAGCCATGAATCAGTACCCTATACGCACCCTGTCCGAGCTCACGGGTATCCCCACCACCACACTACGCGCCTGGGAACGGCGATATGGACTACTCAAGCCTGACAGAACTCCCAAGGGACACCGCCTCTACAGTAGCGAAGATGTTGAATTAATCAGGGAAATTTCAGCCTTACTGAAAAGCAACCATACCATCAGTGGAGCCATACGGATAGTCAGAGACCCAGACCGCAACAGCCTGATACAACAGCCACCAGGCGAGGACCACTGGCTAGGTTTCCAGCAGGAATTACTGAAATCCATTGAAGCATTCAACGATCAAAAATTAGACAAAGTGTATAACGATGCTCTTTCCATCTATCCCATCGATATGGTGAATGAGCATGTCATCATCCCGGTGTTGCGGAGCCTGGGCGAACAATGGCAGAACAGGGAAGCCGGTATCGCCGAAGAACACTTTTTCTCCGCATTCCTGCGCAACAAGCTGGGCGCCAGGTTTCATCATCAGAGTAACAATTCCAGGGGCAAACAGATTCTGGTTGCCTGCCTGTCCGGCGAATACCATGAACTGGGCATATTACTCTATTGTATTGCCGCCATAGGCCGTGGTTACCGAATACTCTACCTGGGTAGCAATATGCCACCGCAACAGATAGCCACCGTAGTTAGCAGAACCCATGTGTCCGCGGTATTGCTGTCAGCCAGCAGTATTGATGACTGGGATGGTGAAAACGAATTGGAATTGAAAAACTGCATTGATGCCCTCGACATTCCGGTCATGTTCGGCGGTGATATTTGCGATCGATTCGCCGACCGCATCGAACAGCTGGGTGGACAATCACTGGGCTCGGATCACGTGAGCGCACTGGACAAGATGGAATCCATCATCCCCGCGTATTCAAAGCCATGAGCTGTACCATCCTCTGGTTTCGCCGTGACCTGCGCTTGCAGGATAACCCGGCCTTACACTGGGCCTGCGAGAACAGCGACCGTATTTTACCGATATACATTCATGCACCACAGGAAGAACAGTGGGCACCGGGTGCCGCATCGCGCTGGTGGTTGCATCATAGCCTGCAGCAACTTGAGCAGGCACTGCAAGAATATGATCTGGCACTGTATCGATTTAGTGGTGACTCCGGCAAACTGCTGGCCGAAATAAGCCAGATCAGCGGCGCCACTGAACTGGTATTTAATCGCCTTTATGAACCTCATCTGGCTAAACGCGATGAACAGCTGTGCCATCAGCTCGAGCAACAAGGCATCAACATACACAGTTTCCATGATGGTCTGTTTTTCCAGCCCGGCAGTATACTCAATAAACAAGACTCACCCTACCGGGTGTATACCCCTTTTTACCGTAACATACGCGGCCGTCTGGAACAGTCGTATAGCAATTATCGACCGCTGAACTCCCATCAACAGCTGCAAAATCTAGAGCTCGAAACATCGCTGGCAAAACAGGCAGACAAAACGCTGAGTCTGTGCGACGAGCATCCCTGGCATGACAAATTGCATCAATACTGGCAACCTGGTGAACAATCTGGTCTTGAAATAATGGATCGCTTTATTGATCAGACCCTGGAAGATTATATCGACACTCGCGATATTCCTTCACTACAGGGAACATCTCGATTATCACCTAATCTGCATTTTGGAGAACTGAACGTACAACAGATCTATCACATGCTACAGCCATTACTGGCCGGTTCACTGGGTCGTCGCGCCATGGATGCCGCCGAACGCTTTCTGAGCCAGCTGATCTGGCGTGAATTTGCCCATCACATTTTATGGCATTATCCCCACAGCAGCGACAAGCCAATGAACAGTCGCTTCAGCAACCGTTTCTGGTGCAATAATAAAAAGGACTTTAGCCGCTGGACCCAGGGCAATACTGGAGTGCCACTGGTGGATGCTGGTATGAAACAGTTGTGGGAAACCGGCTGGATGCATAACCGTGTACGCATGGTCGTGGCTTCCTATCTCAGCAAGAACCTGGGTATAAGCTGGTTACAGGGTGCACGCTGGTTCTGGGATACCCTGGTGGATGCGGACCTGGCTAATAACTCCATGGGCTGGCAATGGGTTGCTGGTTGCGGTGTGGATGCTGCACCCTATTACCGTATCTTCAATCCCCTGACCCAGGCCAGACGATTTGATTCTGAATCGACCTACATTGATCGCTGGTTACCGGAGCATAATAAACAGGAAGTTCTCGATCCCATGGTGGATTTAACTGCAAGCCGTGAACAGGCATTGCAACGCTACAAACAACATATGAACGAGCAGGAATTATAACTATGAAGGCCTTATTACTTATCGCCCACGGCAGCCGCCGCCAGCAGTCTAATGATGAAGTTAAAGTCATCGCAGAAAAACTGCACCACCACTGCGCCGACCAGTATCCGATCGTCGAGGCCGGCTTTCTGGAACTGGGCGAGCCACTTATTCCCGACGGCATCAAACGATGTGTGGAGCGGGGTGCCACTAGCGTTATAGTACTGCCCTACTTTCTCAATTCAGGCACCCATGTGGTGACCGATGTACCAGAAATTGTCAATGAAACCCAAAAACACTATCCTGAGGTTGATATTAAAGTGTCCAAGCACCTTGGCGCATCGGATCTGATGATGGATTTACTGATTTCATCGGCCAATTCAGTCAATTAAACAGGCAGATCAAACTGTGCCTATACCCTGGTATATCACCGCCATAGCAGCCGCTATGATATGGGGCATACATTATCCCCTGATCGACCATGCGCTAAAGAAACTGTCCCTGTTCAGTGTGCTGTTACTCACCGTACTGCCTGTGCTATTACTGATTCCGTTCTTTAGCCATGACCTGGCTCAGGATATTAAAACCTTCGGCCAGCTGTCTGGTTTTGACAAACTGGCTATAGTATCCATCGGCATCACCAGTGTACTGGCCAGTGTGCTTCTGTTCATGTCTATTGGTAATAAAAATGCCACCCTGGCCAGCCTGATAGAAATTACTTACCCGGTGTTTGTAGCGCTGTTTGCCTTTGTTATATTCAGGCAAATGCATCTCAATGCCAGCGTTATAACTGGAGGAGTGTTAATCATGGCAGCTGCCGCATTGATTATCGTGAATAACTAGGGAATCTCTGATATCTTGGCATTTCGACCAGAGGGATGCCCTATGGGTATTTATGCCCTGTGGGCACCCAGGTAATTAGAGCAACGCAGGAGCTGCAGTGACTTATGACTTATAACTGGTAACTGGTAACTTGCAACCCCGCCATCAAACCCTTATTCACCCAGCAACCAGTCCTCGCCCGCTATATAATTTTTGAAAACCTTTACATTTTGAGGTAAATTTTCTGAAAATATCCTATATATACGACTCATCATGAAACCAATCTCAGTTTCAGACACAAGAGCGATTTTTGCATTACTTCGTTCTGGGAAAGACCGCCTTATCAGTGTTACTTTTCGTTCAAAATTTTCGTCGACTTTGGTAAAATCCAGATTACGCAAATCCCAAAGAGTCCTGACATCGGGACGAAACTCCCTGGACTCAACCACCTGCTCCAGCATTAATTTGAATTCATCGAAGGTTAACCGCCCCTCAATAGAACCATAGAGCACATCTTTTTTTTGATTATATTTGAACTGAATCGGCATCAGGATTCTCTGATTTTCTTGTTCTGCAGATTGTCAAAAACCACAGCATTATCCATAGTGATATCTAATCTATTTAGCATAGAAATTCGGAGAATTCAGAATAAAGCCAATGAAATTGAATTTATACGATTAACGGTAAAGAGAAATTGTTAGCCGTAAATACTGATGATAAATATTACTTTTGCAAGCAGTGTCCAGCTCTGGAAAAATGCCTGCTGATGTATCCAGTTCAGAATAAATAGAATTATCACTATATACTAAACTTTTGTAATTGGTGGTAATAGTACATCAGCGGCATTTCCACCTGTTGTACTAGCACTTCGGCACGTTCAGTCAAACTATCACAGGAAAATAAAACGGTTTTCTTACAACAAAATACAATACGATTTCCATTGGCCACATCACACAGAACAATCTCAGAAAATAATTTCCTTATGCCATGCATTACGGGCGCATCATTGTCAGGCATTGCATGATAATTGATCACCAGACAACCCTGTTCGCTTAATGCCCTGTAGCAGTGTTTAACAAAATCCTGCTGAGCCTGGCACTCAGACATGGCTTCGGCCTGGTACAAATCACTGAATATGATATCGGTGCTGCCGCATTTAGCATTGGCCATATACGCCATGGCATCGCCTTGAGTCACATGCAACTGGGATGACTGTGGCAAATTGAACCATTCATAGGCCACATCGATGACTGCCTGTCGTAATTCAACAAGCTGTATCGTCATCTGTGGATAATAATGACTCAGGCTATGTGCCAGACCCCCACCTCCCAGACCTAGCAAGGTAATATGTCAGCTATCCACAAATAACAGACCCAGCAACATAGCCTGTGTATATTCATGAGCCAGATAATAAGGCCTTGTCATCAGTACACAGCTTTGTTCGAGCATGGAATCAAAGCTCCTTACCCATTAACGAGCCAGAACAGATACGCGCACCATGCTGTAGTGATTTCATTCGATAACCTGAGGTTTTGAAACCAAAGTGGTACCCGGCTCCCTGGCAGTGTTACCTTTTTTCAGGCAAAAAAAACCCGCGATACTTCGCGGGTTTTTGCAGACATAAACTATTCGATCGTTTAGATCTTAATGTTTGTTGCCTGAGGACCTTTAGGACCCTGTTCTACGTCGAAAGTCACCTGCTGGCCTTCAGCCAGTGTACGGAAACCTTCACTTACGATAGCTGAAAAGTGAGCAAATACATCTTTGCTGCCATCGTCAGGAGAAATAAAGCCGAAGCCCTTGGATTCGTTAAACCATTTAACGGTTCCTGTTGCCATGATGTACCTCATTAAGCATTAAAAAAAGAGAGTGTTACAAATCTTACGAGGGAATTAACAGGATAAAGCATCTGACAAGAACCAGTATAGAATGTAGCACTATGGATTCTAATCGGTTTTTAGCCAAAACACCATGTATTTTTAACAACAGACACAAAACTGAACATTTATAGCTCGGATTCGTATTAATTTCATCCACAGTGTTGCTTATCCAACAATTTCCGGGGCAATAAGCAACTAATATTGAAGAATATTACGATCTAAGCACCTATTTAATAAAACTTCAGGTATACTCCGCTTTCAATTTCTGGTGCACTTCGGTCTGCACCTGTTTCCAAAGCGGTAATCCTTCACGATTCACCCCTAAGCACACACAGTTTCTGCCTAGACCGACCCACAACATATGTATTGGGTAGGCGATCCCAAGAGAACATCACAATATGTCATTTGAATCCCTCGGTCTCAGGGCCGAATTAATCCGTGCTGTATCCGAAAAAGGCTATAGCGAAGCCACCCCGATACAGCAACAGGCCATCCCCCCTATCCTGGAAGGTCGCGACCTTATGGGTGGCGCACAGACCGGCACCGGTAAAACGGCCGGTTTCACTCTGCCCTTATTACAAAGGTTAATGTCAACCAGTAAAGAGCAGAAGGGCCGTCGTCCTATCCGCGCCCTGGTACTTACCCCCACTCGAGAACTGGCGGCACAGGTCGCAGAAAGCGTAGTCACCTATGGAAAGCACCTGCCGCTACGCTCCACAGTGATTTTTGGCGGCGTCAGTATCAATCCACAAAAACAGATACTCATCAGGGGCGTAGACATTCTGGTCGCCACTCCAGGCCGATTACTGGATCATGTCAGCCAGAAATCCGTCGACCTGTCAAAGGTAGAAATCCTGGTACTTGACGAAGCCGACCGTATGCTCGACATGGGCTTTATTCGCGACATCCGCAAGGTGCTCGCCCTGTTACCTAAACAGAAACAGACATTATTTTTCTCAGCCACTTTCTCAGATGAGATCAAACGACTGTCCAATGATCTGCTCAAATCACCCGCACTGATTGAAGTCGCCAAACGCAATATGGCGTCAGAAAGTGTGACCCAGGTGATTCATCCAGTGGACAAGAGCCGAAAACGTGAATTGCTGTCCTACCTGATAGGTTCCAATAACTGGAAACAGGTACTGGTATTTAACCGTACCAAGCATGGCGCCAACCGCCTGTCTGAACAGCTGATGACCGATGGCATTACGGCCGCCGCGATTCATGGTAACAAGAGCCAGGGTGCACGCACCCGGGCACTGGCCGACTTTAAATCCGGCAAGGTCCGGGTACTGGTGGCGACGGATATAGCCGCTCGAGGACTGGACATTAATCAGTTGCCCCACGTAGTTAACTATGAATTGCCTAATGTGGCCGAGGATTATGTACATCGCATTGGCCGCACAGGGCGTGCAGGTAATGAAGGTGAAGCCATGTCACTGGTCTGTGTGGATGAACTGAAGTTACTTAAGGATATAGAGGGTCTTATAAAACGTGACATCCCCAGGGTGGTTATCAACGATTTTGAACCCGACCCTTCTATCAAGGCTGAACCGATTAACAAGGGTCGAGGCAGACAGCAGCAAGGCGCAAGAAAGCCCGCTGGAAAACCATCGGCCTCGAACCGGAATAATCAACGCCAATCCTTCAAGGGGCATTCGAACAACCAGGGTCGCTCAGCTAATCGTGCACGCCGCACCACAACTGCTGCGTAAACGGCTGGTTAAGAACCAGACAGGGCCGTCATCAATGCAATAAGTTAAAGCACATATCGCGATCTGAAGCATGCTCTTACCGCACACTTGAGCGCAGGAGCAAGCTTCAGGTCACGACTCAATGCAAAACATACATAACTTACTGAAATTGCACTAAGCTCTTAAAACCTATCAATCAACAATTTTTATTCGGAATAAACCCGTGCTAGCAACTGCAAATATCACCATACAATTTGGCGCCAAGCCACTATTTGAAAATGTCTCTGTTAAATTTGGCGATGGTAATCGCTATGGTCTAATCGGAGCCAATGGTTGTGGGAAATCAACCTTCATGAAAATTTTGGGGGGCGACCTGGAACCCACCTCAGGCAACGTATCAAAAGACCCTCACGAACGCATTGGTAAATTGAAACAGGATCAGTTTGCTTATGAAGAATTCGGCGTGATCGACACTGTTATCATGGGCCATGAAGAACTGTGGGCCATCAAGTCAGAACGCGATGCCATTTATGCCAACCCGAATATGACCGAAGAAGATGGCATCAGAGTCGCCCATCTTGAATCTGAATTTGCTGAAATGGATGGCTACACCGCCGAGGCACGTGCTGGTGAGCTATTGTTGGGTGTGGGTATACCCATAGAACAACACAACGGCCCCATGAGCGAAGTCGCACCGGGCTGGAAATTACGGGTATTACTGGCCCAGGCTCTATTCGCTGAACCGGATATCATGCTGCTGGACGAACCCACCAATAACCTGGACATTAATGCCATTCGTTGGCTGGAAGGTGTGTTAAACGCACGTAACTGCACCATGATCATCATTTCCCATGACCGTCATTTCCTCAACAGCGTGTGCAGCCACATGGCCGATCTGGATTACGGTGAACTACGTATTTATCCCGGTTCATATGATGAATACATGACGGCCTCGACCCAGGTACAGGAAACCCTGTTAGCCAACAATGCCAAGAAAAAAGCACAGGTTGCCGATCTCAAAGCCTTCGTCAGTCGTTTCTCCGCAAACGCCTCAAAATCAAAACAGGCGACTTCCCGTGCCAAGCAAATCGATAAAATCCAGCTGGAAGAAGTGAAACCGTCCAGCCGTCAAAATCCTTTTATCCGCTTTGATCAGGACAAAAAACTGCATCGTCTGGCGCTGGAGATAGATAGCCTGGGCAAACATTTTGATGAAGAATTATTCACTGATCTTAACCTCATGGTAGAAGTGGGTGAACGCATTGCCATCATCGGCCCTAACGGCATTGGTAAAACCACCCTGTTAAAATGCCTGGTCGGTGATACACAACCATCAGCGGGTAACATAAAGTGGTCTGAAAATGCAGAGCTGGGTTATTATGCACAGGACCACGCCGCTGACTTCGAAAAAAACAGCACCCTGTTCGACTGGATGAGCCAATGGGGTAAAAAAACCGATGACGAACAGGTCATTCGTGGCACCCTGGGGCGTTTATTATTTTCTCAGGGCGACATTGAAAAATCAGTAAAAGTGCTCTCCGGTGGTGAACAGGGGCGTATGTTATTTGGTAAATTAATGCTGCAACGTCCGAATGTTATGTTACTGGACGAGCCCACCAACCACCTGGATATGGAATCCATTGAATCACTCAACCTGGCTCTGGAAAATTACCCGGGCACACTGCTCTTCGTCAGCCACGACCGTGAATTCGTGTCCTCAATAGCGACCCGTATTATCGAACTAACCGCAACCGGTATAGTCGACTTTCACGGCACTTATGAAGATTACTTACGCAGCCAGGACATGGAACAAATCAAGTATAAAAAAGCACGCTAATCATTGTATAAATACACTTGAAGGCGTGGCTATATTTTTACAGGTGACGGTCAAATGAATGACCATTCTGAGCGCAGCCAGGAATGTTTAATATCATGGGATATTAGCTTCTTGATGGCACGCAGAATAATAGTTATTCAGTTGCCTTAGCCCTTTACTTAAGCTAATGGAAATAAACATCAACAAGGAAAACTAATGATTATGCTAACGATAAAATTAAACTGGAGGTGGTATCTTGCAAACAACAGTTAAGAAGTGGTTTCGTGAAAAAGATTTTGGTTTTCTCGATAACGGATCCGGATCAGACATAATGGTATGCAAAGCAGATCTGGTTAATTGCCAGTATTTGAAAGTGGGAGCAACCGTTGAGTTCGAGTGTCATATCGAAAAGCGGGGGCTAATTGCCAGAAAAGTCAGTCTTTCGCGTGGGGAAAACCCCAAAAACAAACATCAGGGAAAACACAACGCCAAACCATTCCGTTTTGGTGTAATGACTTAAAGAAGTCTATGGCCAGGGTTTATGTGGAAGCGCCTGGGCCTGAGCGTCATGTGCCTGATTTCAGCTATCATCAGCCATGTCAAGGCGTCTCAACCGTGACTCCAGTGCGTCAATTTCATCGAGCAGATCCAGAGCCAGGGCGACACCCGCCAGATTAACACCCAGGTCACGTTGTAGTCGGCTGGCTTTGCGTGCTCGTTGCAAACTGCTTGCTGTAAATCGCCATTGTATTTGTTCATAGCTAAGCGGTTTCGGAGCAACAGGTTCCAGTGCCCCTATCTCTACCAGCTCGATGATCCATTCCGC
>JBLYYN010000062.1:0-31513 GCA_048550535.1 Gammaproteobacteria bacterium | reverse complement strand
GGGTGATCAGGCGCTCAAATTCGTCAAGGTCACTGGGATTTCCCTGGGCCAGTATTTCTACGGTGCCGGACAGATTCAGTACCCAGCCACTGAGATGGAAACGATGGGCCAGTCGATATATGAAGGGGCGAAACCCGACGCCCTGAATCTGACCTTGTATGATTATTTTTTTTGTCAGCATAAACCGTTTGTTTCACATATATTCAGGTTTGCACTAGCCACTACCGAGCAAACACCAGGGCAATATTATTTACGATCCTAAGTCTTAAGTCCTAAATCTTATAACTTAAGACTTATAACTTGTAACTTTTTTAACTATGCTGATTTTTGATCTCTTATACCATTGGCCCACCAGATTCGACAGGCGCCTTCATCGGAAACCATGCAGGGGCCAATAGGATTTTCCGGTACACAGGCCTTGCCGAACAGTTTGCACTGGTTGGGGTATATTTTACCCAGCACGACTTTAGCGCAATCGCATCCCGGTGGCATATCGCCAGCACGTTTTCTGTGCTCTTTAGAATAGTCGGGAAACTGCTGGCCTGCATCATGGGCCTGATAATCTTTATTCAATTGGAAACCGGATCTGGCAATACTGCCTATGCCACGCCAGTTGGCGTCGGATATTTCCATGGTTTGATTGAGCTGTTGCTGTGCAGTGAGATTGCCCTCAGGGTGAACAACGGAAGTATAACAGTTGTCGAGAAAGACCCGATGTTCCAGGCGCTGGCGAACGACTGAATAAATGGATTCCAGTAAGGAGTCCGGGTTGAAGCCGGCGATGGCGGTTGGGTAATGGTGTTTGTCAACCACGAAGTTCCAGTCGCTTGGACCCATGACGGTTGCTACATGCCCGGGTGCGATCAGGGCATCGAATCCCGGTTGCTCATCCTCCAGTAACAGGGCAACGGCAGGCCAGGTGAGTCGGCCGGAGAGCAGAATAAACAAGTTCTCAGGGATGCCCTGGCTAAGCATGCCGGCGACAGGGGCAGTGGTGGTTTCGAAGCCGGTGGCGAAAAATACCACGGGTTTGTCCTGCTGTTGGGCGATTTCCACTGCCTGAAGGGGGCTGGCTATAGGGCGGATGTCGGCGCCTCGGGCCTGGGCATCGAGCAGGCTTCGAACCTCGGGTTTGGGCACATTGACTGGCACTCTTAGCATATCGCCAAAGGCGGCCAGAGTAATATCTTCTTGCAGGGCCAGTTGTATGGCCTGGTAGATATCTTCTTCCGGGCACACACACACCGGGCAGCCGGGGCCTGGGATCAGTTCCACCTGGTCAGCCAGCAGACTGCGAATGCCGCTGTGGGTAATGGTGCGCTCATGACCACCACAAACATTCAGGATGCGAATAGGCTCCTGTATGGGTAGTTGCTTGATCTGTTTCAGCCAGTGTTGTGCACTGTGGGCCATTGATTAAGCCTGTGTCGCCAGATCAACGCTAGCCGGGTTGTTTATACGCTGACGATGGGCAGAGAGTTGCTGCTCCAGCCAGTCGATCCACTGTTCCATACCCTCGCCACTGCGAGCTGACAGTTGCATGACCGGGCTGCTATTGGCCAGTTCCCGAAAACACTGTTCGGCTTTTTGTGGCTCAAAATCATCCAGTACCGGTAATAGATCGGCTTTTGATAAGAGTAGCAGGTCAGAGGCCTTAAACATCACTGGATATTTAGCGGGTTTATCATCACCCTCGGTGCTGGATAATAAAGTAACGTTCAGGTGATGGCCGAGATCAAAACTCGCCGGGCACACCAGATTGCCGACATTTTCAATGAAAACTATATCAAGCTCATCGAGTTTAATCTGATGCACGGCGTCATGCAGCATATGGGCATCGAGATGGCAGGCCGTGCCTGTGGAAATCTGTACCGCAGGAATGTTTTTGGCACGTATTCGTTCGGCATCGTTTTCGGTTTCAAGGTCACCTTCGATAACGGCCATCCGGTATTTATCCTTAATACGGTCGATGGTGGCTTCCAGCAAGGCGGTTTTTCCTGAGCCGGGTGATGACATCAGGTTAATAGCCAGAATGCCATGGCCATTAAAATGTTGACGATTATGTTCAGCCTGATGGTCGTTTTCATGCAGCAGTCCATGCATTACATCGATCACTTTGCTGCCGGGTTTAACCTTTTCAAGTTTTCCACCGGGACGAACCAGATGCTGATTACCGGGAGTGATATTGCATCCACAGGTGTCACACATATTGCTGTTCCTCACAGGTTTCAAATTCAACGCTGGTGATGAGCATTTCATCACCACTGATAAGCTGGGTGTGCCAGTCATTGCAGTGAGCACAGATGAGTTTATTCATCAGCGCCTCTGATTCTCGCTGACAGCTTTGGCATTTGACACGTATTGGTAAAGCCTCGGTTTCAAGCAGTGCTGTTGCTGCCAGTGTACCGGCGGATGCCAGGGGAAATGCCTGCTTCAAAAGATGCATGTCGATGCCTGCCAGTGGGCCGATAGCGAGATTAATTTTAACTATGGAATCGGCATTATGCTCATCAGCCAGGTTTATGACTTGCTGGATAATGGACTGGCAGACGCTGAGCTCATGCATCACTCTGATCCTGTTCGAGGCTCAGAATTTCATCGTAAAGCTCCCAGGCACTTTGAGCTTCTTCAGGTTCTACTTTCTGTATGGCATAACCAATATGTACCATGACAAAATCGCCGGTTTTAAGTTCGGGGTCCTGTAACATAAACAGGCTGACGTCACGTTCAACGCCCTTGGCCTCACAACGGGCTGTGAAACCATTAATCTGTTTTATTTGCATGGGTATGGCAAGGCACATAGTAGAAGGCTTTAGTTAGACATATTGATTAAAGTCTATGTGCCCTGGAGTTTCAAGCTATATAAGGCATTAAAGATATGGAGACAAACGCTGGCTTGTTGTATATCAAAGTTTAGCCGCCCTAACATTTGATTGTCTGTTAAAAGAGTGTGATTATACTATTAAGTGTGTTTTACGATTAAACAGACGTAATAATTTTCTTATATCAATAAATTGATTATTTAGACAGATGCTTAATAAGAATTCTCAATTCTGAGGCATTTAAATGGACAAAGTTCTGGTGCTTGGCCTGGGTAATACACTTCAAACCGATGAAGGCATCGGCGTCCATGTTGTCCATCATCTCCAGAATAATAATTATTTTCCAGACGCTATTTATGTTGATGGCGGGACCCACAGTTTTCGTTTGTCCGAGTTAATAGAAAACAACAGTCATCTAATAGTCATCGATACCGCAGAGCTTTATTCAGAGCCAGGGTCGGTGGCGGTATTTAAAAACCATGAAATGGATGATTTTGTGGCTAATGGTGCCAAATCCAGTGCTCATGAAATTGGCCTCAAAGATATGTTGTCCGTGGCATTGTTACAGAATCGATTGCCCGAGGAGCGGGCTCTGATTGGTATTCAGCCCGCTCGATTTGGCTGGGGTTGTGAACCTAGCGGACAGGTAGCAGCCGCTATACCTCAGGTGGTCGATCAGGTGAAAATAATCATGGAGGGCTGGCGTTGATGGGGCACCTTGAAGACATACCGGTGTTTAGCCGTCTGCAGCACGGCCGTGATGATAGTAGTATGGTGGATGCGGTAGTCATGGAGTTGTTGCAGTTGATGGAGAGTTATCTGTTATTTCAGACGGCGGGTGCAGTGGATATTAAATCTCTGCCACTGTCGGGAGCGGCCTATGAGTTATTGAAGACAAAATTAGGTATGGGTGAAGTGAATGCGCTGATCAAAGTGTCTGGTGATACTGATGTGTATGAGACTGCCTATTCGGGTATCTGGTGGATTAAGCATAAAGACATGGAGAGCCGAGTGATTGCCGAACACATTGAAGTGGGGCGTGTGCCGGCCATACTTTGTTCACACAATGAAGATATCAAACAGGCGAAAGAAAAACTGCAACAACTGGTCTCGAATTAAGCGAGGTTGAGTTCATGACAAACACAAAAACGCTGGCTGAAGAACTGGCAGCCAAAGGCATAAGTCGTCGTCAGTTCCTGAAATATTGTGCCGCAGTAGCCAGTTCTCTGGCGTTACCGCCTTCGATGATTCCGGTGATGGCTGAATCGCTGGCCAAAGCCAGACGGCAGTCGGTGATCTGGTTGTCGTTTCAGGAATGCACAGGTTGCACCGAGTCACTGATACGATCTGCGCAGCCTTCCATCGAGTCATTAATATTCGATTTCATCTCCCTGGATTACCACCATACCTTGCAGGCCGCTTCCGGTGATCAGGCTGAACACGCCCGTGAACAGGCTATGGCCGAGAATAAGGGGCAATATTTATTAATTGTGGATGGCTCGATTCCAGTTGCCAATAATGGTGTTTATTCCACCATTGCCGGCATGACGAATCTACAAATGCTTCAGGAATCTGCTGTCAATGCTGCGGCCATAATGGCGGTGGGTACCTGTGCGGCTTATGGCGGCTTGCCAATGGCCAGCCCAAATCCCACTGGTGCCGTGGCGGTAAAAGACCTGATTCATGATAAGCCCATTATCAATGTACCTGGCTGCCCACCCATTGGCGAAGTGATCAGCGGTGTGCTGGCTCATATCCTCACCTTTGGCAAAGTGCCCGAACTGGATGAGCTGGGACGGCCCAAAGCCTTTTATGGTGAAAATATCCATGACCGTTGTTATCGACGCACTTTTTATGACCAGGGTAAGTTTGCAGAGACTTTTGATGATGAAGGTGCACGCCAGGGCTGGTGTTTGTATAAATTAGGTTGCCGTGGGCCCATTACCAATAATGCCTGTGCCACCACCAAGTGGAACCAGGGCACCAGTTTCCCCATAGAGTCTGGCCACGGCTGCCTGGGCTGTTCTCAGCCCGGGTTCTGGGATATGGGCGGTTTTTATAATGCCCTGTCAGAGCCTATAGGTGGATTAACAGGTGTAGCCGCGACGGCAGCTGCCGCGGGTGCCGCTACGGGTCTTGTTGTGGCGGCGGCCGATAAGCTGAGCAAAAAACAGGCTCTGAAAAAACATTTTACGGTGACCGCTGAGTCGCTGGAAAAAGATGCGGAAAAATAATCAATAGCGAGTGTGATTATGGATACATCATTACTGATCTGGGCAAAAGGTACCGGTTTACAGCTGGCGACCCTGATAATGCTGGGTGGTTTGATTATGCGTGTCAGTCACATGCTGATTCTGGGGCGGAGCAAAGATTTATCTGAAGCCAGAGATGTCAATCTGCTGGTTGCCGGTATGAAAACCATTATAAGACGGTTTAAACCCCCCGCAGGAATGTTCAAGAAGAGTCCGTTTGTTTATATCAATGGTTATGTGTTTCACCTGGGTCTATTTGTCATCATTGTCTTTTCCATGCCGCATATAGAAGTGTTCGAGGGTGCCTTTGGAATCTCATGGCCGGGATTGAGCAGGTTCTTTATTGACGCAGTTACTGTGATTACTATCCTGAGTCTGCTGCTGGGATTGGCATACCGTTTATGGCAACCCGTGCATCGTTTGTTGTCAGGCTGGGATGATTACCTGGTATGGACATTGACTTTCCTGCCCTTGCTGACCGGTTACATGGCCTACCACCATTTGATGTCCGATTACATCACTATACTCACGCTGCACATTCTCAGTGTTGAATTGCTTATGGTCTGTGTGCCGTTTACCAGTCTCAGCCATATGCTGACACTGTTTGTGGCCAGGGCTTATAACGGCATGATTTCCGGCCGCAAGGGGGTGCAGTCATGAGTCAGTCAGAATCTCTGAAAAAAGCAGAAAATGCTTTTGTGGAACACATCGATGGGCCAATTGCATCGTTTTTTTCCAGTTGTGTGCATTGTGGCTTATGTGCCGAGGCCTGTCCGTTTTATGAGGAGACGGGTGATCCTCAATATACGCCTATCTATAAACTGGAGCCGATGAAAAAAATCTGGCGTAAACATTACACTTTCTGGGGTAAATGGCTGGATAAAGTCGGTCTCTTGCCAAAACTGAGTGAGCCAGAACTGGAAGCATGGGAGCCTCTGCTTTATGACAGCTGTACCATGTGTGGTCGTTGTAGCATGGTGTGTCCGGTAGGGAATGATATTGTCTACATGATACGCAAATCCCGAGAAGCTATGGTGGTGTCCGGTCATGCACCGGAAGGTTTGCAACAGGCAAGCATAAGAACACTGCGCATTGGCAGTCCTATGGGCATCAAAATTCAGGCTTTGAAAAACAAAATCAAACATATTGAAGAAGAAACTGGTCTTAGCATCCCCATGGATGTTGAAAATGTGGAATACCTGGCAATGTTGTCATCCAATGAGATCGTATTGTATCCAGAATACATTGCGTCTCTGGCAAAAATTTTCCACAAACTGGGTATCAGCTGGACCTTAAGTTCCGAGGCTTTTGAGGCTACCAATAGTGGTTTGCAGATTGGCTCTTCCGATGTGGCCGGTAAGCTGGTGAAAAAAATAGTCGATGCGGCAGAAAAGCTCAAAGTTAAAACCGTTATCAGTCCTGAATGTGGACATGCCTATACGGCCCTTCGCTGGGAAGGACCAAATCTGGTAGGTAAGCCATTTTCATTTAAGGTACAGCATATTCTGGAAATACTGGATGATCTACGTGAGCAGGGACGATTAAAGCTTCAGGGTAAAGTTGAACAGGCCCTGACTTATCACGACCCCTGCCAGATTGCACGCCGTGGAGGTGTTATAGAACAACCCCGGCGACTGGTAAATTTGCTGGCAACGGATTTTCGAGAAATGGAGGATCATGGTGCTATGAACTGGTGTTGTGGCGGCGGCGGAGGTGTAAGCGCTAATGAGCGGGCCGAACCCCTGATGATGACGGCATTTGGTCGAAAGAAAAAACAGGTAGAGGCACTGGGGGTAAATACCATGATTGCCCCCTGTGCTAATTGCCGGTCGGTCATGGAAGATGGCATAGATCATTATGAAATGGATATGGAAGTACTGGGTTTGACGGAATTGGTTGCTGAGCATCTGGCGGACTGACATCAAAAAAATAAACCGGGACGAAAACCATGAGTAAACGAGTTGTTGTTGATCCTGTTACCCGTATAGAAGGGCATTTGCGTATAGAGGCTGAAGTGGATGACTCAGGTAGAATCACCCGAGCCTCCAGTTCCGGTACTATGGTCCGCGGGATTGAATTGATTTTGAAAGATCGTGACCCCAGGGATGCGTGGGCATTCGCACAACGCATTTGTGGCGTATGCACCCTGGTGCATGGTATCGCTTCGGTGCGTTCGGTGGAGGATGCTTTAAATTATTCCATACCCAAAAATGCACAATTGATTCGTAACCTGATGATTGCCGCACAATTTGTACATGACCATGTTATGCATTTTTATCATCTGCACGCCCTGGATTGGGTGGATGTAGTATCTGCATTATCGGCGGACCCAAGAGCCACTTCCGAACTGGCGCAGTCCCTCAGCAGTCATCCCAATTCTTCGCCGGGATATTTTTCCGATATTCAGAAACGGGTTAAACAACTGGTTGAATCCGGGCAACTGGGCATTTTTGCCAATGGTTATTGGGGTCATCCGGCCTATAAATTACCTCCGGAAGCAAATTTGATGGCCGTGGCACATTACCTGGAAGCGCTGGAATGGCAACGTGATGTTGCCCGCTTATTAACTATATTTGGGGGTAAGAATCCGCACCCCAATTTTCTGGTGGGTGGTGTGCCATCGGCCATCAGTGTAGACGTGGAAGGCAGTGCCGGCATATCGGGTTCCACCGCGCTAAACATGAATGGCCTGATTGAAATTCGTAACATTATCCAGAAAATACAGAAGTTTGTGGACAATGTTTATCTCACCGACACTCTGGCCATTGCCGGTTTTTATAAAGACTGGTTTAAGATTGGCGAAGGTACGGGAAACTTTTTAACCTATGGTGATTTTCCCGAAACCGATATGACGGATATCGACAGCTTCATGATTCCACGAGGTGCAATACTTAATCGTGATTTGTCACAGATTCATGATATTGATTTAAATGACCCGGAACAGGTACAGGAATATGTGGCCCATTCCTGGTATGACTACAGCAAGGGCAAGGATGCAGGTTTACATCCTTATGACGGCGAAACCCATCTTAATTACACCGGTCCTGAGCCGCCTTTTAAAAACATTGATATGGATAGCAGTTACTCCTGGATAAAATCACCCAGGTGGCGTGGCCACGCCATGGAAGTGGGGCCTCTGGCAAGGATACTGATGCTCTATGCCAAAGGCCATGAACCGACTCGTGAACTGGCGACAATGGCCCTGAGTAAACTGGAGTTACCTATCGAGGCCATGTTCTCTACCATGGGGCGAACCGCCGCAAGAACCCTGGAAAGTAAAATTATTGCTGATGCCATGATGGGCTGGCTAGATAGCTTAATCGGTAATATAAAAGCCGGTGATGTTCGGACCTTTAATGAAATATTATGGGAACCTTCCAGCTGGCCAGCTAGTAGTAAAGGCGTAGGTTATACAGAAGCCCCCAGGGGCGCGTTAGCGCACTGGTCGGTCATCGAAAATGAAAAACTGTCGAATTACCAGGCCGTAGTACCCAGTACCTGGAACGCCGGACCTCGAGATGCCAGTGGACAGGCGGGCCCTTATGAAGCGGCATTGCAGGATAATCACATTTTGCATGATGCCAGCCAGCCGCTTGAAATATTGCGCACCATTCACAGTTTTGATCCCTGCATCGCCTGTGCTGTGCATATGTTAAACAGTGAAGGTGAAGAAATGTTACAGGTCAAGGTATGCTGACATCAGGGAATAAATGAAAGTTGACTGACTGATGCTGTTTACCATGTTGAGCGACTGGCTTTTTGCTTCCCTTCCTACGTGCGGGTAAACAGCTGTGCTATGTGTTCGATATGCAATGAATGATTTTACTTGCTGTTACTCTTGGTTATCCTGTGTTTCATCCTGTCCTGGGGCAGCTATGTTGTTAAGCTGGTGATGTGCATGAACAAGCCCCCTAGTTTTGTTGCGACTGTTCCAGCTTTTCAATTTTACGGGTGACTTTTTTGGCCCGTGCAATCAATGCAATCAGGTCATCGTTGCTGGGATCGATCTGTAGTAATGATTCCCAGGTTTCCAGTGCTCCACTAATATTGCCCTTGCTGTATAGTACCTTGCCCTGTTGTATGTCATTTCTAAGACGATTAGTGACATCTTTTTCCAGCTGCTTCTTTAATTTGATATAGGTTTTATCCTTAGGGTCAAGGTCCAGAAGTATTTCCAGGTTGTAGCGAGCAGAAGCATAATCCTGGCTGGTTTTTGCCTGTCGGAAATTGCTTAGTAACTGCCTGGAGCGGCGTTTTTTGTCAAGTTTTTTGCGATTGGAAACTGCAGTTTTGAGCAGCACCTGTTTTTCCATGCTGGGCAGCAGTTGATTGGATAAGGTCAGGCACTCTGTGGCGAGAAAGTAATCTCGTTTCGATAATGCATGTTGAGCGCAGTCCATTAAAAGGTTGGCACTTTCCTGTTTTTTCCGGTTGTATTCATCAATTTCAATTTGGGCATTGTAATCATTCGGAATCAGTTGTTGCAGCTGTGTGTAAACAGATTCATATTGTAACAAGGTGCGGGCTTTTCGAATCAGCATCATTTTTCTTAGTTCTTCGATGCGTATATCTCGTTCAGTAATAAGTGAGTCGTATTCTGCGCTGAGTTTTTTGTTGTCCGGAATATGACTTAAGGCCAGCTCAAGGTCATCGATTGCTGCTTGCCACTGGTTTTTGCTTTTTTGTTTTTTGGCGGTTTTAATGGCTTTGTTTATGTACCTGTTTTTCTGTTTGTTAATTGCCGGGATGCGAGCTTTAATGATTTTGTAATCGGGGTGTGAGATTTCGAGTAGCTGTAAAGTTTTATCAATACGCGCATACTGGTCCTGTTTCAGCCAGAGATCTATTTGCGAATTAAGATTGTCCGATTTCGCATAATAATCTGAGCAGCTGGCAGTTAACATAAATGCAGAAATGATGATGATCAGATTCAGCTGTTTCATTATAAAATATAGTCTTCAAGTATTATCCGTATCTGTTCATCCATGTAGTTGATGGTGTTCTCGTTCAGGCCTTCGACTATGTAAGTAGATACCGGTTTTTCCTTACCGCGAACGCGTATAGTTTTATATGGATGAGCGACGATTTTTTCTGAAATATCATTGCGATGATAAAGTTCGTCCATGATAACAATTTGGCCGCTTTGCGCAACCGATGATAGCCGAGATGCCAGATTCACCGGGTCGCCGATAACGGTGTACTCCATGCGCTCATCGGAACCCAGGTTTCCCGCTACCATATTACCTGTATTGATACCAATCCTGAAGTTGACTGCGATCTGATTATTTTTTATTCTGATTTCATTGAGCCGGGTAACCAGTTTTTGAATGAGTATTGCACAGGCCAGGGCATTGAAGCAGTGGGTCGGATCGTGCTCTGGCACGCCAAACACGACCATGGCGCAATCACCCATGAATTTATCAATATGGCCATTGTACAGGGAGCTGATTTTTGAAATATAGGAAAAATATTCGTTGAGAAGTTCGGTAATTTGTTGCGCCGGCATTTTTTCCGACATGCTGGTGAAACCAACTATATCGGCAAACAGTACTGAAGCATTGACGTGTTTGCCACCCAGTTCCACACCTCCTAAATTAGACATGATTTCCTTGGCTACATTACGTGAAACATAACGTGAGAAAACATTTTCCACCTGGGATTTTTTTAACAGTCCGTCAGCCATCTGGTTAAAGGCCAGAGCCAGTTCGCCAATTTCATCATTACGACGTTCGTTCAGGCGGTAATAAAAATCGCCGTCGCCAATGGCTTTGCTGGCATCCACCAGATTATAAATAGGTTGTGACAGATGATTACTCATGACGAAGGCCAGATAGATGGCGACAATGCTCATCAATATGGTTACCACGATGATGGTGTTGCGGGTATCCTGTATGGATTGCATCATGGTGTACTTGGTAAATGTGACAATCGAATGTCCCGCAAGTAAATTATTGATATGGATCGGGCTGATAAAGGTAATCAGGTCGTGGTCGAGATTGTTATCATTGAGCAGGTTCCATTCGAAATAACCGGTTTGCACTGAAGGCTTGGCATATTTCATGTGCTTGATCAGGCTGCTTTTATCGGGGTTAGTACCGGTACTGGCCAGGGGCATCTGTTTTTCGGAGAGTATGCTGGCACCGAGGATATGATTGTTATCCAGCAGGGCAGTTATCAGGGTCTGGATGCTCAGGTTGTCATCAGATAATACGGGTTCACGAGCACTGTCAGCCAGCTGGCTGGTCACGGTGGAACCCATGTCGATCACCTGTTTGGACAGTATATTTTTCTGGTTTTCCAGAATCATCAGGCCGAGCATGCTCATGCCGCCGACGATTAGCATAGTGATTGCCAGTGCCAGCTTAATGGCAATAGGTATACGATCAGGCAACAGATTATGGATCTTTTGCTGCAGGTAGTCCTGTGATCGTGACAGGATATGGTCAAGGGGCTTATTCGACATTAAATTCCGGTTTTGGATTATGCTTTTAACATATTAGCATGTCTGCTCCATTTCCGTTGTGATCTGGTTTGGGTAGATTGCCTGAATTTGGCAGCCCGACAGGCTTAATTGATAAAGTTTTCTGGGGTTATTTAAGGTTGTTACCAGCCAGTCGAACATGGCTACTTTTTATAGCCTGGAAATAGCCGCATCGATATTAATTTAAGGCCGCTCGTGTCATTATCGGCCGTCAGTTGTTGTGAAATACATGCTCGTCAGCCGAAATTATTCTCGTACAAAGAAATTATGCAGCCCATACTCGAAGTAAAATCCCTGGTGAAGCATTTTCAGGGCGTTAAAGCGGTTAATGGCATCAGTTTTCAGTTGCCAGCCGGTATCTGTTTCGGTTTGCTGGGCCCCAACGGGGCTGGAAAAACCACGACGGTAGAAATGCTGGAGGGAATTACCGACCCCTCATCCGGTGAAGTACTATACAAGGGGCAAACACTGGGCAAGGATTTCAGGGATCAGGCCGGGATTATGTTCCAGTCCACCTCCCTGCAGGATTTTATGACGGTGCGGGAGGCCCTGGATATGTTTGCCCGCTTCTATCCCAGGGTGAGCGAGATTGATGAGCTGATCGAAGTCTGTGCCTTGTCAGAATTCATCGACCGAGATACCAGAAAACTCAGTGGTGGCCAGCGTCAGCGACTGTTACTGGCGATAGCCATGATTAATCAGCCGGAAGTGATTTTCCTGGATGAGCCCACGACCGGACTTGACCCCCAGGCACGGCGAAATTTCTGGGATCTGGTGCAGGACATCAAACGCCAGAAAAAAACCATCGTGCTGACCACGCACTACATGGAAGAGGCTTATCTTCTGTGTGACCGAATTGCCATCATGGATCATGGCAAAATCATCGCCATGGGGACACCCAGGGAGCTGCTGGCCAGGCATTTTAACGATGTCATCCTGCAGTTGCCGGCGGAGGTTTTTTCTGAGGCCCTGTTCGAGGGTATCGATGTATTACACCATGAAGGCATGCTGGAGCTGAGATCCGGAGATGTAACTGCAACCCTGCAGCGCCTATTGCAGGACGGCGTGCCGCTGGATGGCCTGAGAATTCGTGAGCGTACCCTGGAGGATCTGTTTCTGGAACTCACTGGCAAGGACTTAAGGCTATGAATCTGAGACGGGTAAAGGCCATCTTGGTGGCCAGAAACCGGGAATTTCTTCGGGATCATGGTGCATTGTCCTGGAATATCCTGTTTCCGGTGCTAATTATCATCGGCTTCGCCTTTGCATTTTCCAGCGACCAGGTGGAACAATACAAGGTGGGAGTACTGCAAAAACCGTCTGATTTTGATCTGGCTTTCCTGGGTACTCGCTATATCCGTTTTATCGAGATGGAAAAGCTTAAGGCGATGCCCAAGGTTGAGCGGCACCAGCTGGATTTGTTGCTGGATATGGAAAATCAGCAATACTGGATTAATCAGAGCTCACCCAAAGGCTATATGCTGGAGCGTATCCTGAAAGGTTCTGGGGGTGCTGAGTTTCAACAGCAAACGGTTAGCGGAAAGGAAATCCGTTATGTGGACTGGCTGGTGCCCGGTGTGCTGGCCATGAATATGATGTTCAGTGCTCTGTTTGGTGTGGGGTATGTCATTGTTCGATATCGGAAAAATGGCGTGCTCAAGCGTTTGAGAGCTACTCCGATCAGTGCCCTGGAGTTTCTGACGGCTCAGGTCATCTCTCGAATGTGGTTAATCGTGGTCATTACCCTGGTGGTCTATCTGGGTATGGATATGATTATTGATTTCAATATGAATGGCAGCCTGTTTAGCCTGTTTGTGGTGTTCACCCTGGGGGCTTTCTGTCTGATCAGTCTGGGTCTGGTGGTCGCCGCTAGAATCCGCTCGGAAGAGATGGCCGGAGGCTTGTTAAATATGGTGTCCTGGCCGATGATTTTCCTGTCCGGTGTGTGGTTTTCCCTTGAAGGTCTGCAGCCCTGGGTACAGAAAATTGCCCTGATTTTTCCATTGACGCACATTATAGAGGCCTCTCGTGCTATCATGATCGACGGTGTCGGTATAACCGGTGTCATGACACACCTTATTGTGCTTCTGGTCATGAGTGTGTGTTTTCTGCTTCTTGGTGCATACAGTTTTCGTTGGGAATAGCCCTGAAGCAGCTTCTCCCTAAATAGGTAAAGGTTAGAAATATGTTAGGACTCAGTGAAGATCGACAGATCATAATGACCCAGAAGGTTATGCAAAGCCTGGATGACTGGGGTCTTTCGGCCTCAGAGCAGCTTAGTGTACTGGATTTACCAGACGGTACACGAACTCGTAAATTACGTGCCTACCATGAAGATACCCCCTTTCCGGATCATCCCGAGGTTGAATATCGAGTGATTCGACTGTTGGGTATCATTGATGCTCTGCGTACCAGCTATCCCAAAAATCCAACTATGGGTGGTCGCTGGATGAAGATGCCACACAGGCGTTTTCAGAATCGTACCCCGCTGCAGACTATGCTGGAAGATGGTGGTAATGGCGTAACTGCAGTACTTGCTGAGCTGGATTGCAGCTTTGCCTGGGACTTGTCCGGCTCGACCCGGAAATAACAAACACAGACAACAAACTTGCTGCTAAAACAGGGAATGTTTAGCCCGCAGGTTTTACTGTACCCGTTAGCAGTAATATATAGTGAGTATGAGGCTATTGTATGCTGGAGTTTCAGCGTGAACTGGATGCGAGGGATGATAGTTGTCCGGGTCCGGTGATCAGGACCAAACACTTGCTGTTGAGTATGAACAGTGGAGAAGTGCTGCACGTGATGGCCACTGACCCCAATGCGGAAGAAGATATTGGTCTGTTACTGGCAACCCTGCATGATGAGCTTGTTCAGATGGATAAGCAGGATTCAGTCTTACATTTTTATATACGAAAAAAATAAACGGCACTCATATCTCCTTAAACATCCGGTCTGTGCGTGCTGCCAGAATGAAGTCATTGATATGCAGCCCGCCAATCGTGTGGGTCCACCAGCGCACACTGACCTTACCCCATTCCAGTAGTAGCGACGGGTGATGATCAACCTGCTCCGCGAGTTCCCCGATTCGGTTGCAAAAGCCCAGGGCCTCAGTGAAATTTTTAAATTTAAAACTACGCACTAGTTGCGGTTCTGGTGTGGATCGGTCAATTTGCCAGCTATCCAGCTGCCGTAGGAGCTGAGCCAGTTCCTGTTGTTCAAGACGATAGCCCTGCCTGGGAATTGTTTCGAGCTTTCTGTCTGCGAGCGGGTTCATTTTGTATCCTCTCATTATCTGTGGGAGATTATGTATTGATTACTATAACTATCTCATAGCATTCCATAATAATAAAAAGCAGAATATGTTGAATTGTTCAATTTGTTAACTATCGGGCAGACTGTGTGGCTGAAGATTATAAAATAATCCATAGAGATTCAGAGCAATCGGTAAGGCTGGCATTTAAGAGTGAGTTCGAAGGCAGGGAAGTTATGTGGAATGCCCGTATAAGAACCCTGTATGCCTGTCATCTGCAGCTAACGGCTGCTGCGACAGCTAATAAGCAGGATAAGCAGGCTCAGAAGTTATGCCAGTTTATCGATATCAGATTTTGTGATGGAGTTTACCTGCTAGACATAGGCCTTAATTTGGCGCAAATTGATAAGCCTGCAATAAAGAGGGCTATAATAATGATAAGAAAATACAAACGTCTTCACCTCGGGCGACATGAATACGGTGAAGCTATTCAATTTGACGCAGAAACCGGTTAGGTTAGCTGAGCATGCAGCGTATTGTTATTATCAATACCAAAGGTGGTTGTGGTAAAACGACCATTACCACTAATCTGGCCAGTTTTTATGCAAGTAAAGGCACAAACACAGCCCTTTATGATTATGATCCTCAGTCATCCAGTATGAGATGGATGCGGGTCAGGGATCATGATCATGAAGTTGCTGATATTTATGGTGTGACCGCTTACAAGAATGCCAAAGGGGTCACTAAAAGCTGGCAATTACGCATGCCGCCGGAAACGGAACGGGTTATTGTTGATACACCGCCAGGACTCAAGGGCCCGGATCTGATCGATCAGTTGAAAGGGGCTCATGCTATTCTCATTCCGGTCTTGCCATCTTCCATCGATATGTACGCAACAGCGGATTTCATCCGCGACCTGTTACTGGGCGCTAAAGTCCGTACCAATAAAATCCGTATTGCTATTGTGGCAAATCGCATCAAGAAAAACACCCATGCCTTTGCAGCACTGGAGCGGTTTTTAAATACCCTGAGTATTCCGGTTGTGGCGCGACTGCGTGATACCCAGAATTATGTACGTGCCGCCGAAGCGGGCCTGGGTATTCATGAACTCAAACACCAGCCAATTTATGTCGATAAAATGCACTGGTTAGCAATTTATAACTGGCTGGAGAATATCGAATAGCCCATTGGTCGGTCGTTAAGCATTAGCTGTAGTTGGTGCTATGCTGGCGTATGATGCCGGGTGTGGTGTCCGGATATTCATGCAGGGCAGGCACATCGGGTAAAGGTGCTCCAGGGTTCATATACTGCACAATGAATGACCAGTAACCGGTGAGCGCCTGCGGGCTGCTGAAGGTATTAGCCAGGCAGATGACCTCATGGCTGTCTCTGTGCACCAGCACCAGACGGGTTTTACGTTTACCGAACAGGCTTTTTACATGATCGATTTTACCCTGAAATTCAGTGTAATTAATTTCCTGAAACCTTGGCATCAGGCTGTTAACAGGGAATTTTAATTTATGCTGTTTGCGGTCGAAGCAAATAACTCGTGCCGGAAAGGCCTTAATAAACAAATAAAGCAGAGGAATGGCCAGCAGGCCCACCAGGGCGATGGTATGTGGCTGATTGGCCAGTGGCTTGTGTAAAAATTGCTCAAGCAATTGAGTGTAATCTGCCGAATTCAGGATTTCACAAATAGCCAGAGACGATACGGCTATGGCTGTCAGTGCCAAAGCCAGGATGCCGTAGAGCCTGGCCAGTGGTTTCGCATCTGGCAACAAGGTACAGAATTTATGCTCGTCCAACTGCCGGGTATCCGGGTGCCAGAAGGGCTGCATAATAGTTTGAGGCAGGTCGACGTCTTTTAAATCCGGATTTTTTCGCCAGAAAATCGGCATTGCGTATTCTCTTTTGTTGTTAAGATGAAATTATGATTCAAAATAACAATCACTTCAAATAGTTATACTCATTTTTTGTATACTGCTGGCAGATCAGGCTGGGTTTTTAACTCCTGGCCCGGTGTTTACATGATACGGTATATTATATTCGTTCTATACTCAGGTAAAAGCTGTAGTGCATGAATATGCCGTAATGATGTGATGCTTAATAAGCAGTGAAATTTTTTGTCCTATGAGTGAATGCAGATATTTCACCAGGGATTTTTTACCAGCTTAATGCTAAAAACCATAGAGTAGAGTAGTCAAACAGGCCGCTTAATATAGGGGCCTCTAATTAAGTCTGGTTATAATAGGCTGCGATGAGTGTTTAGATTTTTCACCAGATGAGGCGGAATAGTTATTCTATTGTAACGAACTTCAGGGAAAATCTGGATGACTATTAGCCAGCATAAAACAATCACGACTTGATCAGGGGCTCCCTGGCCATGGACGTTGTTTCAGGAGAGCGTTATTGCCCAGCTGATGCGGCGGCCAGAAGATACAAAGAAAAGGCCTGTAGCGCCTGAGCATTGAGGTAATGGCTTAGGGTAAATTGCTGCAAAGAGCAAAAGGAAGCAACTGGAAAACTGCCGAAAAGCAGATATAACAGTGGCACACAGAACTAACATTTCGACCAAAAGTAACTACCAATATGATTAACTACACAGTAGAGCCGTCATTAGTAAGATGGCGACGTACAAAAATTATCGCCACCATAGGGCCAGCCAGCAAGTCAGAAAAGAAGATAGAAAAGCTGTTGCAGCTGGGCGTAAACCTGTTTCGTATCAATATGTCCCATGGTGATCATGAGCAACACCGGGCCATGGTGAAGCGAATCCGTAGTATTACCAAGCGCCTGAACCGGCATGTGGCCATATTGATGGACCTGTGCGGCCCTAAAATCCGAGTTGGCACTTTTGACAATGGATCCATGATGCTGAAAGATGGCGATTCGGTGGTGGTGAATTGTATTAAATGCCAGGGGCCGGGTGTCATACATTCCCAGTACCCGGATTTGTATAAAGACGTGAGGTCGGGTGAGCGCATCCTGCTGGATGATGGCAATATCGAGCTGGAAGTGGAGCAGGTGGTAGATAAGGCGGTGCACTGCCGGGTTATTTATGGCGGCAAGCTGAGTGATCACAAGGGTATGAACCTGCCGGATTCTTCGGTGTCGACGGTTTCTTTTACTGACAAGGACAAAAAAGATGCCGAGGTGGCCATCGAGCTGGAGGCGGATTTCCTGGCATTGAGTTTTGTGCGCACTGGGCAGGATATACAGGATCTGAACCAATTTCTTGCCAGTCACGGCGCGGATATTCCAGTGATTGCCAAAATAGAAAAACCCGAAGCGGTGACCAATCTGGATGCCATACTGGAGGAATCCTATGGCATCATGGTGGCCCGGGGTGACCTGGGGATCGAGTTGCCCGCACAGAAAGTGCCATTGATTCAGAGAGAGTTGATCAGCCGAGCCCGTTATGCCAATAAGCCGGTAATCGTCGCCACCCAGATGCTGGAATCCATGATCAGCAATGCCAGGCCCACTCGCGCCGAGGTGGGTGATGTGGCCAATGCCGCACTGCTGGGGACTGATGCAGTCATGCTATCAGCAGAAACCGCCAGTGGTAAACACCCCATAAAAGCGGTGAAAATGATGGATTCGGTACTCAGGGAGATTGAGCAATACCAGTGGCGACAGGACAGTTTTGTTAGTATCGAAGACGGGCATCGCCAGCGGGATTTGTCTTCGGTACGTAAAGCGGTGTCTCACGCCGTGACCATGCTGGCCAGAGAGCTCAATCTACTAGGTATAGTTATACCTACTATGACTGGGACCACAGCCAGGATCCTGGCTGCTGACCGTCCTTTGGCGCCTCTGCTGGCGGTCTGTGCCAATGAACGGATTTCTCGTCGTCTGGCCCTGCACTGGGGAATAGTCAGTCTGGATTCTGAGCAACATGTGCGAGGCGACTGGAAAGACCTGTGTGAGATTGTTTGCGATAAATTTGAACACGATCATGAGGGTAAAAGCGTTTTACTGGTGTCGGGTTTCAATGATGATCCACTATTGAATGAGCCGGTGATGAAAATTGTCAGGCTGAATAAATAATTCAAGGGTACTGATGGCCAGAATACTGTTAATCCTGCTGCTGGTGTCAGCTGCCGTGGTGTTGATATACAAGCTGGGTGAAATGCCCAGGCAACAACGCATACGGGTGCTCAAATGGCTGGCTTTAATATTGCTCATTATCCTGTTGGCTGGTCTGGCCGTCACGGGTCGCCTGAGCTGGCTGTTTGCACTGGTGGCTTCCATCATACCGCTCATTCCACGCCTGCTTAACTGGCTACTGAAAGTCGGGGCACCCATGTATTCCCTGTTTGGCTTTTTCAAATCACGAGGTACGGCGGCAGGTCCCACTATTCAGACCGACTTTTTTCGCATGGCGGTGGATTTGCTAAAAGGGGGTATGGATGGGCAGGTACTCAAGGGCGAGTTTCAGGGGCGACGCCTGGCGGAGTTGAATCTTGAGGAATTAATGCGACTGCTGGCTTCAGTGGCACAACAGGACGGGGACTCCGCGGCCCTGTTGGCGGCGTTCCTGGATCGATATCACAGTGGCTGGCGCCAAAGCCAGGGCGAAGCTGGGCAACAATCACAAGATTGGCAGACGAGTGCCGAAATGAGCGAGCAAGAGGCACGGCAAATTCTAGGTGTGTCTGAGCAAGCTACCGAACAGGAGATACAGAAGGCTCATCGCAGGCTGATTCAAAAATTACACCCGGATCGTGGCGGTTCGGATTATCTGGCGGCAAAAATTAATCATGCCCGGGATTGTCTGCTCAACTCCTGAGTCCAAATTATCCCTTTATTTAACTTTGGCCTTATTCAGTAGCTGATCAAAAGGTGAGGATGGGCCTATTTCAATAGCGATCATTTCATTCAGTGGAATTTCATCGGTTTCGATGTGAGGTAATAATTCCTCACTGATCTGCAGAATCATTAACATGCCCTGCTGTGCGGCAGGGTCGGATTCCTGTGCAATATTTTTTTGCAGGTCAGCGATATGCTGGCGGAAAGTGTTAATCCGTGCCTCAGTATTTTGTGCCTGATATTCCTGGGTAAAGCTAAGTTGTAGTTCACGACTCTGATTATCCGTGTTGTCGATGACTTGAATAGTAAATGGCCCTTCAATTTGCATGGTCGTTTTCTTAATAATTAAGGTCTGGTTATTCTGGCTTCACTGCCGGGGATTGTAAAGCCTTCAATAGTCAGCGGTATGCTTTACATGTCATTGTGATAGATATGGATTAGCGCATAGATCGTGAATGCTTGATCTGTTCATAGGCCGCTTTGATCTCCTGGGTTTTTTCAGTGGCTATCCTGATCATTTCCTCGGGCAGGCCCTTGGCGACCAGTTTGTCTGGATGATGCTGGCTCATCAGCCGACGGTAGGCTTTTTTAAGCTCACTGTCACTGAGGTCGCTGCTAACCCCCAGTACTTTATAGGCGTCCTCCAGGGTGGCACGGTCTCTTGCCGGTTGATTAACATATTGTTGCTGTGCGGCCACCATTTGTATTAATTGGCGGACAAACGATGTGTCGAATCCAAGCTGCTCACCAATGTGTATGATGATGGATTGTTCTGCATTATCGATATCTCCATCAGCCAGCGCAGTGGAGATCAGGATTTCCATGAACATTTGTATCAGACTGGTGCGGCGGTGGCATTCTGTTCGAAATTGTTGCAGCACCTCATCCAGCGGGAAGTTGGCCTGTTTACCTTCGTTAAACAGATTGATAGCGGCTTTCCGTTGGTCCGGTGTCAGTTGCATCTGATTCATGACCTGTTCGGCCAGCTGGATTTCGCTCTTCGACACCTGGCCATCGATTTTGGCGATATACCCCATGACCGAGAAACTGGCAGTGAAAAAAGCGGCCTGGGTGCGTTGGGTGTTACCGGCAGGTATGTCCTGGTCCAGGTGCTGTAGTCCCCTGTCGAACTGATGGCCAAAGGCTGCGCCCATAATGGCTCCCAGTGGGCCGCCCATCATAAAGCCCAGGCCACCACCAATCAGTTTTCCCCACCAGTTCATGTTATTTCCCCGAGATGATGCAACATGTAATGATTATAACGTTTTTGGGAGGCTGTAGAGAGCTTGTGGAAGAGTTTAATGCGTGCTGGAAGAATAGGTGTACTGGCTCCGACTTCATCTGACAGTTTGCTCTGGCTCAAATTAGTCAAAAGCGACTGTAACAAAATTAACCAAATATCCTGTCGCAAAGACGCTAAGGCGCAAAGATACCCTAATTATTATTTGTAAATGGCCTTTATGTGTGCTTTTGATTTATGCAGGTAATTGCTACCTACGACACGATATATGTCTTACTATAAAAAACTTTGCGTCTTAGCGTCTTTGCGACAAGATGTTTTAATACTTTTATCTTCAGGCAAAACTGCCAGATTAACTCCGATACTATTTAGTAATGTGTCAGATTAAGTCGGAACTCATACAAATTAGGAACGATACTAAAGGATTTTATCTCTGCTCAGGGCTTCATCCAGTTCAATGGTTTTGATGGATTTGCCCTGCAATAATTTAAGCATCAGGCGGCGCTGTTCGTTGACGCAGGTATTTAGCTGTTTCTGAATATTGTCGTAATGATGATTTATCGCCTGCGTACATTCCGGTGTCAGGCTGCGATTAATCACAATGTTATTTAACCGGTCTGAAAAATGTTCCTCGATATTGCTGACCGTTTGTAGAATATCCTGACGCGCCTTTAGATCATGGATGTTATCCTGCTGTAAGGCCTGTGAGGCATAGTTTTTCAAAGCTTCACATAGAATGTTTTTTATAGTCAGGGAACAGCTTATTTCGATTGCATTATTCATATCCATGAAACCAGAAGTTTTTGTTCAATTATTTTCAACGCATATACAAATTCCAGCGTGTCAATGCTGAAATTAATTCAATAAAATAAGAAAAAGCTGTGATGGGACGTGTTTATTGTAGGTGGGTCATTTTTTTAACTGCCAGGGTGTTCATGCGCAGTTTTTTATTCATTAAAATCATCACAATAGTTTGATTATCGTCACAGATTGCTCGTTGCAGAACAGGAAATATGCCCAACAGGGGGTCTATGTGATGTGGATCACAAAAAGCACGGAATGGGGCTACTTAAAGGTGGTTTCACCGGTCTGCACCAGTTCTGCTACCTGCAAGGTTTCATCGTCAGGAAATAACTGTCGTAAATCCTCCATGGTCAGTGATTCCCCTTTTTCATCAAATCTTTGCCAGATCATTTCCCAGCGTTGGTCATCGAAATAAAAACCAGTGGGTAATATGCACACCGGCTTGTTATTGAAGTCGGTGATAACTTTGGGTTCGATCAGTTTGCCTGCCATGGGTCTGCCTTGTTTAGTTGCTGGCCAGTTGCAAACTGTGCCAGTCCTGCTCATCAATTTCGTAAATATGTTCCTGGATCACTGCTGGGTCAAATTTGTTTGCCCCGAGCAGCGCATAATAGGGGAAAGCTTTGTTGCTTTGCTTGAGGTAACGGTATATCAGAAAATAACCTTCTGCGATGTTGCGGCGGTCTTTTGCAGTGAGCTTGCCGGGCTTACCCAGCATATTGGGTAATAGTATGCGAGTGCCGGTTTTAAGTTTGTTGGGATTGTCGATATTACTTTGATTGGCCTGATAAATATGAGGCCAGTAAAAGGGATTGCCGTAGTGTTTACGTGATAAAGACCACAAGCTGTCGCCGTCCACCAGCATGTGGGGCCGTTGCTGGAAAAATATCTGTGTGGATTGCGCGCTCTTGTGTTGAACAACAGGTGTCGCGAGCACTGTTGAGGTATCGAAGACGGGGCTTAATTCGGCATATGTGTCGGCTTCAGTATCACTGGCCTGGACTGAAGTTGCCCGTTCAATAACAGGGGCCGGATGATGATTGTCGGCCTGAATCACAGCAACTGCCGCCACGTCCTGCCGCATTGTAGGGCTATTGGCCTGATAGCTGGTATCCGAATATTGGGGGATTGCTTTTTCGCTGCCGGGTTTGAGTAACAGGGCCGCAAGCAGTGCCGCAATAATGGATGCCGCCAGTGCCGTGTTTCGGCTGGTCACCCACCATGGTAGCGACTTGTGTTTCGGTTGAATAATGTCGGCAGGGGCAGGGGCAGGGGCAGGGGCAGGGGCAGGGGCTATGCCTGGCTTTTCGGGTTGTTTGATTAAATCGGTTTGTGCTTTCCCGGTGGTAATGGCGGTGGTTTTATCTTCGGTTGTGAGCCTGTCCCTGGGCTCGAGGGCTAATACTGCTGGTTTCGCCCTGTCAGTCATGGGTTTCGAATTGACCTGGTCTTTTAAGGCCTTGGCCGGTGTAAAGCTGATACGGGGTTGGGCCGGTATCATGATTGCTGCGCCGGTTTTGGGGTGACGTCCGCGGCGTTGTTTTGCCCAGTTCAGTTTAAAACTGCCAAACTGGTGGATGCGCACATGGCCATCCTGTAACAGGCCATGGCTGATGATTTCGAATAACAGGTCTGAGAATTGTTGCAGTTGTTTTTGGCTGTCCGAGGATTGTTGTGCAATCAGCTTGCGCACGGCGCTTTCATAGATATGTTCTGGCATCAGGGTTTCCAGGGGCGGATGATGGCCCTGAGTTTCTGTGACGCTCTGAAAAATACGGTTTGTCCGGGATTGGGGTTTGTCTTACTGGGCCGAATGTTTCTCAAGCCCAGGGTGCCGAATCCCCGAATAATCACATGCTTACCTTCGGTTAATTGCTGGCCGAGAGCGGATAGCTCCTGCTGAAGCATACGACGGGCCTCGGCTTTGCTGATGTTCAGTTGTTCGGAGAGTTGTTGTATGAGGTCAGTCGTATTCATGTGGATGTATATCGATATAGCGCTACTATAGTCCTTAACGTCTTTACTGGAAAGCGGTGCAAGTGCAAACGCCTGATTGTGTTGCATAAATTTTTCTGAAAAAGGACATACACCCATACATGTTCAGGCTGATATAATATGCAGCCCGCTTATAACGAGATCTTAGATTATGGCAGATCAGCAGCAGCTGCTTTCAATAGTGGAATTGGGTGGTTATCCGGATTTTTCGAATCTGTACCGGGCTAAGGGGTTTGAAGTACTGCGTGCGGATAGTATGCGCAAAGCCATTAAATTACTGAAAAACAGTCGGCCATCGGTAATAGTGGCAGAATTTAACTACCAGAGTGATTTTCGTGATCGTACCAGCAGCCTGGAATCACTCATGGCGACGGTGGAGCGCCTGCCTGAGACACGGGTGATTGTGTTCTATGAGCAGGAGCAACGAGACAAGCTGGAACGTTTATTGGCCAAGGCCCATGTTTATGAAACCCTGCCTTTTCCCATCGAAGAACCGATGCTTGCCGGAGTGATCGATCGTGCTTTGCGGGAGGCTGCCTGATGTTTAGTGACAGGCCGGGGGCCAGAGAACGCCATCTTCAGCGTAAATACCAGAATCCACTGTTTCCCGGGGCTGAGGTCTCTGAAATGGACATAGTTCTGGCGCGTAAACAGGATGCGGAAGAAGTGGATCAGTTTATGAGTCAGTTCCGTGATCTGGTGCAGCAGGCACTGGAGCTTGATCCTAATGCCGAGGCCGATGTGGTACTCAAGCTTAAGGAGCAACTGGACAAAAGCTATGAGCAGTGTGCTGGCCTGGCCGGTGATCAGGCAGAGATCAAGACCATGATCAAACGCTTGCTGGCGTCGATCATGCAGGCTATGTGGAAGGGGGTGGGTGAGGATTTCCAGGCCCAGTCCAAGCTGGAGGACGAAGAAAAAGCCCGGGAATCTCATTTTGCCCTGCTGGAATACCCTCTGGTGGCAGATCTGCTCCGGCCAGACAGTCCAGTCGTGGAACATGATCTGGTGCCGGTGCTGCTCAGTGAGTCGATCGACAATCTGCGTATGGCCATGCAGATTTTTGTGCCTGAGCAACAGATCATGCTGGTTCAGCAGGCGCGGGAACTGCTGGCAAAAATAGAGCTGGACCATGACAAAAAATCCCAGGTGGGGCAACGGCTATCTGAGATGGAAGCCCTGGTAACCGTGGTATCTCAGGCCAGTAACTAGAAATTTCAGGATTTACCCCAATATACCAATCCGAATGTTATATACCCGACACTCTGCGAAACAGCATCCGGGTGAGTAATTAAATCGAAATCAGATCGGTTTACCCAGTACCAAGCCGATCTCTATTAATAAGTGCGAATTATGTCTGAAGAAAAGAGTATTAAATCCGAAGCCGGCTTCATTGAAGTCTCTGATGATGCCAAGGCCCATGAGTTTTTACAGCAACAACTGGTCGAGGCCGAGCAGCACCTGGCGGCTTTACCTGCTAATGCCAGCCCGCTTGATCGGGCTAATATTTTGCTGGAACAGTCCAATGCGTTGCTGGGCCTGAATCGCAACGAAGAAGCCTGGAATGCAGGCAAACAGGCTTTCGAGATATTCGTTGAAAATGAATCCTGGCCTGAGGCCGTGGAAGCCTGCGACATCCTGTACCAGACTGATCAACCTGCATCCATCGTGGCGATGGCTCATGGTATCTGGTTGTCAGTGACTTATCCGATCGATCCCGAACAGACTATCGTCATGATCAATTACATTGTTGATGAAACCCCGGATTCTTCCGATGGCGCAGCGGTAGCCGCCGCCACAGCTCACTACATTGTTGGCTTGCGCTGCGATGATGAGAAATACAAGAGCCTGGGTTTCCTCACCACCAATCTGATTGCCAAAGTTGCCCAACGTCATGGTGATGTCAAATCCCAGGAAGCCCTGGACTTCTGGATGGAAAAACTGGAGCTTAAAGACCCTGCGGTATTCTTGCCGCGTATGGGTATGGTGCTTAATGCCATTGTCGAAGAGGGGCAGTGGTGGTTTGATCGGGATAAACTGCGGGAAAAACTTCCGGTTAACTAAGCGACGCATGCTCCAGCGGACCCTGTGCTGGAGCCTGGCTATAGGCTATGTAGCGTGTCGCTCCAAAAGCAGTGGCCTGGGGTGGTATTAGCATAGGGCCTGAAGCGCCTCCCCAGGTATACTGTTGTGCGTTTTAATGCTGAGTATTAGTCATCTTTCTTGCCCGGTGTGTGCAGCTTAACCACTTTTGAGGCTGCCTGGTCATCGACATAGCGGGGTCTATGCTGACTGGGCATACCTGCTTCATCGGTGATTTCCTTTTCCCTGGCGGCAATGAGGCTAAAGCATTGCTTAATGTCTTGCATGGTGCCTTCGCTCAAAGGATGACGCTGGCCTTGCGCCGGTGTGATGTCACGGATAATGCCAGACAGTACCTGGCGCATGGTGACCAGGATTTTGTATTCTTTGGATGTTTCAGGATCCATTCGACTTCGCCTGTAATATGGTGGAATATCGGATAATTATAACTTACTAAGCTGAACACGGGTTACCCGAGATTCAAGCCCTGCCGGTTAACCCGCGTCTGGCCAATAAATTATACGGGAGCCAGCCCTGGGCATGTCAGGTTTTGCCGTGGGCGAGCAGCGATGTATAATGCCTGACTAATTTACTTGGTTGTAACTGAGGCGATAATACCATGCCATATTATGTATATAAAATCGAAAATGCAGAGATGTCACTGCTGAAACAGCTGGATTTCGTACAGGAATTCGAATCCTTCAAGGAGGCGAAAAAATTTGCCAAATCCCTGCGTGTGGAGCAGGTGGAAACCGACACCGCCACCATCAAAGTGATATTTGCCGATAATAAGCTGCATGCCGAAGAAATGCTAATGGAAAAACGCGAACAACCCATAGTCATGGAACATGAAAAATAATTACTGTGGGATGTTTAAATAAATGGATGAAAATGAGTACAAGCAGGCTTATCAACGGATTAACAGCATTCCCTGTGTGTTTGAGAAAGCCCTGTGTTCCCTGTTCTGTTCCTGTTCACAGGGCCATCTTTTTCGCCTGGCCGACCGCCACGGTGCCGGATGTAAGTCGGCAGTGGCCCAGCAGGATTGTGCCCAGTTGCTGGATCAGCTAAGAAAACAGACTCGATTTGTGTTCAAGATTAGTGAAATCGATGGGCCATTACCCCATAACAAGGAAATTCGGGTGCAAAACGGAGGTATCGGTGGCCTGCAGAAATTAGTGGATCCTGAACATTCCGCTGAGCAGGTCGTCGATGTTTATCAGGTAGTGCAGGACCTGCGGGAAAAATATGGCGCTATCGACTCGGTGCCGTTTGATATTGTGATGCAGTCGGTGATGGCGTATAAGGCTCGTCCTAAGCGACGGTCGCGTTGATAAATAGAAAAGTCATTAATAAAGGTAAGCTATGAGACGTGCAAGAACCGTAGATGAATATGTGGCCATGATCCGAGATGCCATTTATGAAGTTGAGGAAATGCGTGCAGCTATTGAATACGATGAAGAATACATGTCGGATTCCAGTAAGATTATCGGAGAGCTGGCGTCGTCTCTGAAGGAGGTCATGGACGCCATGCAGGAAGGGACCTACAGCTGGCGTACCGGCGATCTGAGATATATACCTATGATCAAAGACCTGGACGAGCGGGTCGTGCCGTTTCGCTCGTTATTATTGCGCATTAACGACACCCACAAGCATGGACTTGAGCCGGAAGACGGTGCCTGAGTCGGATTGTTTATGGTTTCCGGTATTTGACGATCCCTATGAACCGCAAACGAAAAAATCCCTGGCAAACCCTGTCCTCAGACACGGTTTATGATAATCCCTGGATTCAACTCCAGCATCATGAAGTAATCAATCCTGCAGGAAAGCCGGGTATATACGGTAAGCTGTGTTTCAAGACACAGGCTGTGGGTATAATCCCGGTCGATGAGCTGGGCAATACCTGGCTGGTGGGGCAACATCGATATACCCTGGATGCCTGGTCCTGGGAAATCCCCATGGGCGGCTCACCCCTGGGGGAGGATTGCTTAAGCACAGCGGCACGAGAGCTGGAAGAGGAAACCGGCCTGGTAGCCGGTGAGCTGATTGAGATTTTGCATCTTCATACTTCCAATTCCATTACCGATGAAGAAGGTCGGGTGTACCTGGCCCGTCATCTGACACCGGGCAAGTTGTCTCTGGAGGAGACGGAAGATATTGAAATCCACAAACTGCCTTTGACGGAAGCGGTACAGATGGCACAGGATGGCCGCATCACTGATGCTATTAGTATTGCAGGCCTGTTGTATGTCGCTTTAAATCACAAACAGCTGGCCCTTTCCTGGGCATAGGTTGCTCAAGCATAAGAATAAAGTCGTCAGGGATGGTTTGAGTCATTACATTTTTCGAATAGAAAATGTTAAAGGTGTTGCATGCATATTCCTCGAGTCGGTATTGCCAGCCTGGTCATGCATGACGGTCGATTATTACTCGGGCCAAGGCACAAGGCTCCCGGGGAGGGTAGCTGGCAGCTTCCCGGAGGCTTCATGGTGGCCGGCGAGGCTGTCTTTGATGCGGCCACTCGGCTGGCCTTGGAAAAAGCCGAAGTCATTATCCAGCCATTACAGCTGGGACCCTATACCAATAATGTGTTTCCTGATATCGATTTCCATTCTGTGACGCTGTATGTGCTAGCCAGGCTAAATACAGATCAAATAACGAAGCCGCTTACTGGTGACTGGCAGTGGTTTGATCTGGATAATTTACCTCAGCCGTTATTCCTGCCCCTTCAACTATTACTGGATGATCATGATGACTGGTTACATTCGGTCGGGGTATTCGAGTGACTTTTGATACCCAAACTTAATCAGTAAGGGATCCACTTGCGACTGATGAATTGAAACCGGCGGCAATGCTCAGATTTTCAAAGTTGCCATCGTCGTCAAATCGAAATGGCTGACTGTATGTGGTGGCGATTATTCGGTTTTCAGTAATCAAATTGATGATGGTCGAGAACGGCATGTTTATTCTGCTACTGTTTATAACAACACTGCTATGCCAGAGGATGAATATTAATAGCGGAATAGTTAAACAAATCGTGAGACAGATCCTAAAACAGAGACCTTATTGGTTTTTATTTTTCTGAATTACTTTTATATGACAGTGCATACCAGTAATATATTAGTTTCAGGCTTATCTAGATGAACAATCTTAATAAATTGAGCTATAGATAACCATATATCCACTATTAAGTTACGGAATACGGTGCGTGGGGACTGAAAGCAAAACGAATATGCAGCAATTGTGGGACAGTTCCATGCTGGATGCCGGCAGCGCTGCCTGGCTGGAAGGACTGTATGAAACCTATCTGAGCAATCCTAATCAGGTTGAAAATCACTGGCGCGAATTCTTTGATACCTTACCCCGAGTCAATGGACTGTCGGTTGAAGATGTTGCGCATAGTTCTATCAGGGAACAGTTCCGCCAGCTCACTCGGCTTAAGGGGGGGATCCGGGCGGTTGCAGCTAAGCCGGTCGATGCGACTGTGCTTGAACATGAGCGCAAACAGGTCAAAGTATTACAGCTGATCAATGCCTATCGTTTTCGCGGTCACCAGAATGCCAATCTCGATCCATTAAAACGTCATCCTATGCCGGTTATCGATGAGCTGGATCTGAAACAGTATGGCCTGGATGAGGCGGATTTGAGTACCGTGTTTGGAACCGGTTCACTGGTTGGCCCGGAACAGGCCAGTCTGCAGGAAATCTATAACATCATTCGGGAGAGTTATTGTGGCAGTATTGGCGCCGAATACATGCATATCACTGAAACCGAAGAGAAACGCTGGATTCAGCAACGTATCGAGAGTGTCAGAGGTAAACCGGCGCTCAATGAAGAACAGCAAAACAATATTCTAAAACGTTTAACGGCTGCGGAAGGCCTGGAGAAATATCTGCATACCAAATATGTGGGGCAGAAACGATTTTCTCTGGAAGGTGGTGAGACCCTGATTCCGTTACTGGATGAACTGGCTGAACGTGCTGCCAGCCACGGTATGAAAGAAGTGGTTGTGGGCATGGCTCATCGAGGCCGGCTGAATGTGCTGGTGAATATTATGGGTAAGACGCCGGAAGAATTATTCATGGAATTCGAAGGCCGTAAATCCCATGGCGACTCAGCCGGTGATGTGAAATATCACATGGGCTTTTCCTCTGACTTGCAAACCTCCAGTGGACCGGTGCACCTGGCTCTGGCTTTTAACCCATCACATCTGGAGATCGTTGCGCCGGTAGTGGAAGGTTCGGTACGAGCACGGCAGGATCGTCGAGGTGATGCCCAGGGTAAGGAAGTGCTTCCGATTCAGGTGCATGGCGATGCGGCATTTGCCGGTCAGGGTGTGGTGATGGAAACCCTGCAGATGTCACAATCGCGGGGGTTTTCCACCAAAGGCAGCATCCATATTATCGTCAATAACCAGATTGGTTTTACCACCAGTAATATACTCGATATACGTTCAGCTTATTACTGCACCGATGTGGCTAAAATGGTCAATGCACCGATATTCCATGTCAATGGGGATGACCCTGAGGCGGTGATTCTGGTGACTCAATTAGCCCTGGATTACCGCATGATGTTCAACAAGGATGTGGTGATCGATATGTTCTGCTATCGCCGTCATGGGCATAATGAAGCCGATGAACCTTCGGTCACCCAGCCCATGATGTATAAATTGATTCATGCCCTGCCCACCACCAGGACACGATATGCTGAGAAACTGATAGCGGAAGGGGTTATAAGTAAACAGCAGAGTGAGGACATGGTTAGTGCTTACCGGGATGAGCTGGATGCCGGACATTGTGTGGTACCCAATAAGCTGGAAGTCACCAGCCTGGATCATGAATTTATCCAGAACTGGCATCCCTATGAAGATCCTGATCGCGACCTGATAGTGGAGACCTCTATCAGTATGGAAAGTCTGCGCGAGCTTTCAGCAAAGCTTGAGCACATGCCAGAAGGATTTGAACTGCAACCCCGGGTTGAAAAAATCATGATCGACCGGCATAAAATGTCGGCCGGTGCCCTGCCTATAGACTGGGGTTATGCTGAAATCATGGCCTATGCCAGTCTGGTTAATGAAGATCATGACGTTCGCTTATCTGGACAGGATTCTGGTCGAGGTACCTTTTTCCACCGTCATGCAGTATGGCATAACCAGATCAATGGTCAGGCTTATTTACCTCTTCGCAATATCCGTGAAAACCAGGGTAATTTTCTGGTCATAGACTCTCTGTTGTCAGAAGAGGCGGTGCTGGCGTTTGAATACGGTTACGCCACTGCCGAGCCGGAAACTCTGGTGATCTGGGAAGCCCAGTTCGGTGACTTTGCCAACAATGCCCAGGTGGTGATCGATCAGTTTATCGTTGCCGGTGAACAGAAATGGGGGCGCCTGTGTGGACTGGTTATGTTTTTGCCCCACGGTTTTGAAGGCCAGGGTGCGGAACATTCATCGGCTCGAATGGAGCGTTATCTGCAACTTTGTGCTCAGGAGAATATCCAGGTCTGTGTACCCAGCACACCGTCGCAGATATTTCATTTAATACGGCGGCAGATTATGCGCAGTTGCCGAAAACCACTCATCACCATGACGCCAAAAAGTCTGTTGCGGCATAAGCTGGCCGTGAGCACACTGGAAGATTTAACCGAGGGCCGGTTCCAGCCGGTGATAGGAGAGATCGATGAGCTGGATGCTAATCAGGTGACTCGGGTTATCATGTGCAGCGGTAAGGTTTATTACGATTTGCTGGAGCATCGTCGAACGGCAGAGAAAAACAATGT
>JBLYYN010000061.1:0-8345 GCA_048550535.1 Gammaproteobacteria bacterium | reverse complement strand
TGTTTTTCTCGTTTGACCAGATTCTTCCTCTATCAGACAGTAATAGCCCATTCATTTACTTAAGAAAGGAATGTTTATGTCAAATTTAGTTCTGTGTGAAATCAGCGATGATATAGCCATGCTTACCCTTAACCGCCCGCAAAAACTTAACGCCATAAACTATGCCATGGCTGATGCGCTGTTGGCACTACTTGATAGCATCGAAGTGAATAAGGATGTAAGGGCTGTTATCCTGACTGGCGCGGGAGAACACGCATTTTCTGCAGGTGGTGACATTCATGAATTTTCGCAAAGTGTACGTGCGGGAACGGACACGGCGGTGCAAGAGTTCGTCCGACGCGGCCAGACTTTGACATCGCGCATGGAGATGTTTCACAAACCGATCATAGCTGCTGTCAATGGCCTGGCGTTCGGTGGTGGTTGCGAAGTCACCGAAGCGGTTCACCTCTCAATCGCCAGTGAGCGTGCTTCCTTTGCCAAGCCGGAGATCAAGCTTGGAATGCCACCAACATTTGGAGGCACTCAACGCTTGCCACGGCTGGCCGGACGCAAATGTGCACTGGAATTTCTGCTCACCGGCGATACTTTTTCGCCGTCTAAGGCACTCGAAATGGGCTTGGTCAATAAGATGGTTCCGCATGAAGATCTGTTACCTGCCGCCCGCGAACTGGCACAACGGATCACGCGCCATTCACCGTTGGCGGTCGCCAGCATCATAACGGCGGTAACGCGGGGAATAAATATGAGCATCAGCGAAGGCCTGCAGATGGAAAGCGAACAATTTGCCCGTGTTGTACCTACACATGACCTGGGTGAGGGCCTTGATGCCTGGCTCGAACGCCGACCACCGGATTACATGGGCCGCTAAATTTAAACCAGGTACTTTGGCTCTTTGAATTCGGTTCGAAGCCAATTGTGTAGTGAAGTCACTTCGGGACGCGCTAGCACCTCGTGGCTGGCTACCAGCCAGTATCCGGTTTGGCAAGGTTGTGGATCACTCAAAATCGGGGCCAGATGGCCGGCCTGTAAATAGGCAGTGACTAGCGGCAGACGCCCAATGGCGACACCAAGTCCTTGTGCCGCAGCGCGCCATGCCATATCGATGCTATCAAAGCGAAGGCCCCGGTCTAGATCAAGCCCCTCCACTCCCGCCAGGCTGGCCCACTCCACCCAGTCTTCGGTAACATCGGTCACGTGGAGCAAGGTTTGTTTCATCAGATCTGCTGGTGTGTGGATGCTCTGCGCCAATTGCGGGGCACAAATGGGGACCAGTTCTTCCCTAACCAGGCAATCAGTGTAAAGGCCAGGCCAATCACCTCGACCCATACGGATAGCCAAGTCCATACCGTCACGTAGAAAGTCGATCTGGCGATGAGACGTATCGAGCGATACCTCAATATCCGGATACTTTTCTCGGAAGCGCGGGAGCCGTGGGATAAGCCAATTAGAAGCAAAGCCGGGGGCGGTACTGATTGACAATTGACCGCTGAAGCTACGCCCGGGTACGTCCTCAGTCGCACGAGCAAGTATCTCTAGCGCATCCCTCACTTGCGGCAAATACCTTGCACCAGCACTTGTAAGATCAAGACCTCGATGGCTGCGTGTGAATAAGGCAATACCCAGCCATGCCTCTAATGCTTGAACTCCGTGACTGACCGCACTGGGCGTGACATTCAATTCTCCTGCTGCCAGACGGAAACTAAGATGGCGTCCGGCCGCTTCGAATTGACGTAATGAATTTAGTGGCGGCAGTCGGTAAGGTATGTGTGACATTTTTATAACCTGAAATTCAACGAATCAGTACATATCGAGCATAGTTCTATTAGATCTGAGAGCACCAAGTTTTGTAAAACAGGAGAAACGCTTAAATATGGTAGCATACTCGATAGCCGCAATTACCTAGTTGGAAGCGTTTCATATTTAACCAGTTCACTTGCTTCTTTGTACCATTCAGCCCTTGAATCCCAAAATATATTTTGAAATGGCTTTATACCAGGATTAGTGTCAAGCGTACCTGCCGGTATGACAACCGCTTTCCTGGTTTTTCCCAACCAAGGGAGCGAGGAGCCACAATTTTTACAAAAAGAGGTTGCGAAATGTTTTGTATCCTTGGGCTCAAAGCGACCAACATACTCTTCACCGACAAGCCATTTAAATTGTTCGGGAGACACCAATAAGTTCGCAGCATGAGCGCTGCCGGTAAACTTCCTGCATCTTGAGCAGTGACAATATTGAAATATTCCAAGATTGCCTGTGACTTCATAACTAACCTTTCCACAAAGGCAGCTTCCCGTTACTTTTGATGATAGCAATATCTTTCTCCTCTTAGTTAGGATCATAGGGTCAAGTCTTGCCTTTTGCCTTCTCCCATCAGCCATATGAGTCTATATATTATTCACAATATCAGCAATCCAGTATCTGCCACTTATCTACATCACGGCTAAATTATTTTGGGACCTTGCATCACCTTTCTTCGCAGCTCGTCTATACCAAAAAGCAGACTTCCAACCATACCAGTTGCACCGGTTGTCAAAATTCTTTTTGACATAAATTACTCAGGTCCTTTTTGATTTGCATTGTCATTCGACGAAATAGTGATTGGCTGACCATGCTCAAGCAAAACAAATGAGTTCTCAGCAATGCCAGCCTTTTTACGCTCTCTAATCAGCCATTCAACGGGTTCATTAATGGCTTCCTGTGTTAATTGAAATGTTCCATAATGAATGCCGATTGATTTCTCGGCATGCAAATCCTGATGTGCCTTAATCGCTTCTTCCGGGTTCATATGTGCATAGCCCATGAAATCTTGTGGTGCATAAGCACCGATGGGTAAAAATGCCAGATCGATAATGCCGAATTTTTCATATGTTTTCTGGTAGTGTTCGGCATAACCACTATCACCTCCAAAGTAAATTTTTCGCTTACCTATCTCCAGCATAAAACCACCCCATAATGTGGAGTAGCGGTCAAAAGGTGTCCTACCCGAGAAGTGCTGAACAGGTACAAATGTCAGTGAAAAATCAGTCTCGACCTCTGCGCTCTCCCACCAATCCAGCTCCTTTACATTTTCCATAGACTCGAGCCGCTCACCCACACCGAGTCCCAGGTATATTTTTGGATTATCACGGGCTACCAATCGCTCAATAGTTGCAAGGTCCAGGTGGTCATAATGATCATGACTAATAATAACAACATCAATTTTTGGCAGGTCGTCAAATTTAAGACCAGGATTTCGTACTCGTTTAGGCCCAAGAAATGATAAAGGGCTTGTTCTATCTGAATAAACGGGATCAGTAAGAATATTCAAATCATTTGTCTGTATCAAAACCGTGGCGTGATTAATTAGAGTTGTCCTGATTTTGTTCCCTGATACTTTATTTACTGCAGCAGAACCGTACGAGCTTTCCACCCAGTCAGGCCATTCTGAATACTCTGTGCTAATTCGCATTGCAATAAAACCCCACCAGGTTTTATCAAGTTCTACACCATTCGTAAACTTGCCATCCTTATAGTGAGGAGAGCGCGATCTTTGATCTACATAGGTAGATGCACATCCTGCCAGAGCCACAAGTAGTGTTACGAAGGTCAGATATTTAATTAGCTCATAAGCAAAACGAAGTCTTTTCATTGGCTTTTCCTGTTTCCAATCACACTATCAGAATGCAACTGCATGCGTTCAGAACTAATCGGTGCTAATTGACCCGGCGATACTCGGCCGGACTCATTCCGGTCTGATTTTTGAATACGGATCATGGGCTCAAGTATTGCCTTTTGCCTTGGTTATACACTACTAGAACATATCATTTGTTCGTTTACAATCATTTACCAGGATGCATTGGTCTGACCTGTCTTTCCTCGGTTCACTCCAATGTGGAAATTTCAAATAAAGAAAATACTCAAACCCCGTGCTTTTTATCAACGCCTTTGGAGTAAGCTGAGGAAGGAGTGATTTGTGAAAGGTTGTATTCAGGGCGTCCTCGGTAACTTTGCTGAAGACTAGAAACGCCGGGAGCGTTTCTGAACATGCTTTGCATGGCCCGAAGGGTAGCAACCATGGACGGTTGCTATACAAAGAAGTAACTCGCCAGGAAGCGAAACCTCTGCTGAATCGAAGAAACAATCCTCAACCATCCCCCTTATCAACCGCCATCAACAACGGCGGCAACAACAAAAAATCCACCAGCAAAGCAAAACTCAAAGTAATCGCCAGCAATGCCCCTGTAGTACTGGTCGGTGAAAAATGAGAAAAGGTCAGCACAAAGAAACCGGACACCAACACCACCGTGGTGATGGTAAGCGCCACCCCAACCGTATTGAAGGCATAACGAATGCCTTCCCGGGCATCCAGGCTTTTTTCACGTCGGGCCCGTAAATATTTCATCATGAAATGCACCGTGTCATCCACCACTATGCCCAGGGTCATGGTGATGACCACCGATGCCGACAGGTCAATTTCCCCCACCAGAAGCCCCCAGGTGCCATAGGCCAGTGCGGCGGGAGCGAGGTTGGGTAACATGCTGATTAAACCCAGTTGAATAGAACGCAATACACCGATCAATACCAGTGAAATGATCACCAGGGCAAGTACGGTACCCTGTAGCAGGCTTCGGATGTTGCGGTGATTGATATTGGCAAACACCATATCGAGACCAGTGGCTTCCTCTACAATCAGTTCGGGGGTATAGATGGCGGCCCATGCGCGGGCCTGCCGGTCGATTTCAAGTAATTTCTCGGAATGGGTTTTATTCAGCAAGACCACCAGCTGGGTCGCCGAGCGGCGCTGGTTGATGATGTTATCCAGGCCGAGTCCGAAGGGCAGTGACAGTTCATACAACAGTAAATATTGCGCAGTCAGGTCACGTTGATCCGGTAAGCGATGCCAGGCCGGGTCATCGTCGTGCATATTTTTGTTCAGGCGTTTCAGGGTATCCGTGATACTGGTGACATAAGCCACACCCTGCTGCTGTCGATACCATTGAGTAAAGCGATCCAGGTCTTGCAGATAGGCAGGATCATTGATGCCATCGTCTTTATTGGTATCTATGGAATAACGAAAGGCATGCACTCCGGTTAAGTTCTGGTTAATGGCTTCTATCGCCTGGCGTTCGTTAAAGCTGAGGTCAAAGTAATCGTGCCAACGCTCCGTTAATACATTCTGGCTAATGAACAGGGTGAACATGGCGGCACTAAGGCCAACACCAATCAGTAGCCTTTTACGATGATGAATCACCCAGTCGGCAAAGCGATTAATTCTGTGCTTATATAGCTGGCGCTTTTCAACTCGCCGGGTCGGCAGGATCATCAGCAAGGCCGGCATCAGCAGAAGTGTAAACACAAAGGCAAACGCGACACCAATGGCGACCATATTGCCGAGGTCACGATAGGGTGGGCTGTCACTAAAATTCAACATCAATACACCAATGATGGTGGTGATAGTGGTAATAAATATCGGCATCACATTGATACGCAAGGCTTCATGCACCGCGCCTTGTTTGCTTTTACCCTGGCCGTACTCAAAAAAATAACTCACCAGGATGTGCACCGAGTCAGCTACGGCAATGGTCATTACGATCGACGGCACAAAACCGGCAACGGGGGTGAGCACACGACCCAACCAGGCATATATGCCCATGGCGCCGATTATGGAAAAGCTAATCACCAGTAAGGTGATGAAGGTACCGGTATAACTGCGAATAAGAAACAATAAGCCGACGATAATGATAATGTAGCTGGTAATCACCAGTTGGCGCAAATCCTGTTGCACGGCTTCCCCCAATGCCGTATTCGCTGGAGCCGAGCCGGTGATGCGCAGTTCGACATCGGGATAGTGTTGGCTAAAGCCTTCGACGATGGCACGTGCGTGATGAGTGACAATATCGTTGGCGGCCTGATTGTCGTCAGGCAAATTAAGCAGGATATTGATTGCTGTTGCCCGGCCATCTTTGGCCACCAGATTATCCACCAGGTCAATTTCATTCAGGGCAATGGCTTTTATATCGGCGATAGACTTTTCAGTCAGTGAGTCGGGAGATTCGTATAAATACTCGGTAGTGACCGTATCGCTCTCAGCATAGGTATGCTGGTAATTACTCAATGAGTTAACGCGTCGTGAATAGGGAAACTGCCAGCCCAGTTCAGTGAGCTCATGCACCAGGGTAAGTATTTCTTTAATAAAAATATCACCTTGCCTGGGCGCAATATAAACGAATACATTGTCCTGTCGGCCGTAGCTCGCTTCGGTCAGCTCAAAGGCCTGAAGTTGCGGATTGTCATCACTGAAAAACACCCGCATATCGCTGGTGACGGTGAGCTGTGGGAGTCGCGCCGCCAGCAACAGCACCAGAATAAACACCGTCAGCAGAACCCAATACGGGCGGTTGATTACAAACTGTGCGTAACGTTCGAACATGAAGCACTCTGCAGCGATGGATTGATAACAGCATCATAGCTATTAAAGTAATAAGTAGGCTCTCTGCAGTCAGGCCTTATATTTGACCTGAAAGCATTTCAACCTTAGTTGCCAAATGTAAGTCCAGGCTCCATTCTTTAATTCTTATATGGCTGCCTGGCCCATATTTTTAAGAGTGAGGGTGATCTAATTTTAGACAGTTTCTATAAACTTTTGCCATCAAATATCGCAACTTTAAGATCATTGGTATCTATGTCGTCAATACAGCCTAAATTAACGCGGTAGTTGCCAGGTTTTCGCACTGTTTCGTGAAATGGGTATATCCCACAGTGTTTACAAAAATAGTGTTTGGCTACTTTGGAATCAAATTGGTATAAGCTCAATGAATCATTATGCTCTTTTATGTTTAATTCTTCTGCTGCAAGCGTAAAATCTGACATCACCGCACCCTTACGTTTACATATTGAGCAGTTGCATCTCAGTCCAGAATCAATCTTTTCATGCTCGAATGAAAATGAAATGTTACCGCAGTGGCAGCTACCATTATAAGTCATCATTCTTTATCCTTTTTACTGAGAAGAATTAAAGGCTTGGGTGATAGATAATAATACGAATAGTTCTCAGTTGTCACCCATCCCTTTATTTTCGGGATAATAGCTCATAGCATTTACTCTAAACCCCAATAGCTTAATTCATCTAAGAAACCTCTGATTAATTCATGTTATGTCATCCCGACAGAAAAGGACGACTGCAAGAGCGCAGTATGCAGTTATCGAGGGATCTTAAATGTTTGATACATTTGACAGAAATTTAAAGTAAGATTTCTCCCTCTGGTCGAAATGACAAATTAATCAGATATTCCCTAAGTTTTAAATTTCCCACTGCGTAAACGTTGAGCCTCCATCATTTCGAGTTCCCTTGATCCAGAAATAACGATATCTGGATCGGGTACATAATCCAGCATTTGATCACCTCGCTCATAGGGAACTGAGTTCAGTATGACTTTTATGGCATTGAGTCTGGCCAGGTGTTTATTGTTGGAACGGATAATTTTCCAGGGCGCATGGGTGGTATGGGTTTTTTTCAACATCTGGTATTTTACATTGGTGAAATCGTCCCAACGTTCCTGTGCCTGAACATCAACCTCACTCAGCTTCCATTGCCTGAGTGGGTCAGTCTTGCGGCGATCAAACCTTCTCGCCTGTACATCCTGGGTGACACTGAAATAAAGCTTAACCAGGATAGTACCCTGCCGAATCAGGTCCTTCTCAAAACCGGAAACACCACGATTAAAGTTTTTATATTCTTCATCGCTGCAAAAACCAAATACCGGCTCAACCATGGCCCGGTTATACCAGCTACGATCAAATAAAACTATTTCTCCACCACGTGGAAACTGGCGCACATATTTCTGGAAAAACCATTCGGTTTTCTCACTTTCCGTGGGTTTACCCAAAGCAACAATGCGGTAGTGTTTTTCATTCATATATCGTGTAACACGACGAATAGTTCCACCCTTCCCCGCAGCATCTCGGCCTTCGAACAGGATGATCATTCGCGTTTGGCTTTGTTCCAGATACTGTTGCAGCTTGATCAGTTCCGCCTGAAAAGGTTTCAGCTCTTCCTCCTGCTGAAACTTACGGTAGGCCTTGTTCCTGAGTTTTTTACGTTGCTTAGATTCGGACTCGGATTCTACCGACTCAGCCCCCTGAGTCTGGCTCGATTGGTCTTGTTTTTGGTTTGAGTCTGAATGCTTCTGTTCTTGGCTCATGTGCTGTCGTTCCAAAGTCATGTCGATATCCAGGTAGCCCCAGAATAACATGCAATGCAGGGTCAGAGCCAATGCCAGTAAGTTAAGCTCTAAGTTACTCATTATAAAGCACTTTTGTAAGCAGAAAAATGAATATCATTTTTAATGTTTTTTAGTTTTCTAGGT
>JBLYYN010000060.1:0-3267 GCA_048550535.1 Gammaproteobacteria bacterium | reverse complement strand
TGAGCAGGCTGATTTGCACCGCGGTCAGGGCTTCCATCTCCACACCGGTGACACCACTGCATTCCACCGTGACCTTGCAGTACACCCCTGGCAGACTTTCGTCTGGCGTGAGTTCGATATCGACATGACTGAGGGCGATGGGGTGGCACAGGGGAATCAGCTCTGAGGTTTTCTTCGCCGCCATGATACCTGCGACCCGGGCGATGCCCAGCACATCGCCTTTTTTATGACTGCCCTGTTTGATCAATTCCAGGGTTTCCGGCATCATGACTATGTGGCCATCGGCCACGGCGACACGCGGGGTTACCGCTTTTTTGCCCACATCCACCATATGTGCTTCGCCGGATGCGTTAAAATGGGTTAATTTATCATTCATGGGTCTACCTTCAGTTTTCTGTCGGCTAGCCTAGCAGAAGGTTTCAGGAATATCGAATGACGGTTAATGTAAAATTTTTTGCCAGTCTGCGTGAACGGGTGGGCAAAGGCGATGACAGCCTTCCTTATCAGGATGGTATGACGGCACTGGCAGTATGGAAACTGGCCACCGACAACACCCCCATGCCGGAAAACACCCTGTGTGCGATCAATATGGAATATGTCGATCAACAACAAACCCTAGCCGACGGTGATGAAGTCGCCTTTTTTCCACCGGTCACCGGGGGTTAGTATGGCCGTTGAAATCCATCACCTAAGCTTCGATCCCTGGCAGGCCATACAAAACTACCAGCAGCAACATATGGATGCCGGTAAATACGGGGCGACTGCCAGTTTCGTCGGCACCATGAGAGACTTCAATGAAGGTGATCAGGTCACTGCCATGACCCTGGAACATTACCCCGGCATGACCGAGTCTTATCTGGATAAAATCTGTGATGAGGCCAAATCCCGCTGGGATATTATTGACTGTTTGATCCTGCATCGCGTAGGTGAGGTGATGCCCAATGATCCCATTGTTCTGACTGTAGTCTGGTCGGCCCATCGCGCCGCTGCCTTCGATGCCTGCCGGTTTTTAATGGAAGAGCTAAAATCCCGCGCACCCTTCTGGAAAAAAGAAAATTTAGAAGACGGCCATCGCTGGGTAGAAAAAAACACTCCTGGGTAAAAATCGATTTGCCACTGAGTCGCAGAGATCACAGAGGCTTTTTAAATTAATACTTCTCAGTGTACTCTGTGACTCAGTGGCGAGGCTTTAGTTTTTCTCACTTCAACAAAATAAACAAGGCCGTACCATTGCGCTGGATATTCAGCAACAACTGTCCCTGGCCGCTGAACTTTTTCAGCTGCTGCAGGTTTTTCACCGGTTTTCGGTTCACCGATAAAATCTCATCACCCTTACGCAAACGTGCATACCAGGCTGGACTGCCTTGGGCCACATTCAGTATCACCACATGGTTAATGGATTCATCGTCGTTATCGGGCACCTGGCCAATCACGGCGCCGGCCAGATGGGGTGATATTTTTTCTCCGGCAATAGCCTGTTGCTTTGGCTCCTGAATTTTGGCGTTCAGGGTCATGGCTTTGCCATTACGCAGCAATTTAATGTTCAGGTTTTGACCGATGCGCACCAGACCCACCGCATTGCGCATGTCCATGGAGTTTTTGATTTTGCGGCCGTTCACTTCCACCACCACATCACCCACCTTGAGGCCGGCCTGAGCTGCCGCTGAGTCGGGAAAAACTTTGGAAATCACAGCGCCTTTACGCTCATTCATATTAAAGGCCTCAGCCAGATCCAGGGTCAGGTCCTGGGTGATGACACCCAGGACACCCCGCTGTACTTCTCCGTGCTCCACCAGCTGGTTGATAATTTGCTGCACCATGTTGATGGGAATGGCGAATCCTATGCCCACATTTCCCCCGGAGCCACCGGGAGCAATAATAGCAGTATTCATGCCCACCAGCTCACCATTTAGGTTAACCAGGGCGCCCCCCGAATTTCCGGGGTTGATGGATGCATCTGTCTGAATAAAATCTTCATAGCCTTCTATGCCCAGGCCACTACGCCCCAGAGCACTAACTATACCGGAGGTCACGGTTTGACCGAGTCCAAAGGGATTCCCTATGGCCACCACAAAATCACCCACCCGCAGATCAGTGGAGTCCGAAAGTTTTATTGCGGTAAGACCTTTGGCTGGCACTGGCACCTGCAACAGCGCCACATCGGCTTCGGGGTCGGAGCCTAGCAGGCGGGCCTGCAACTCACGACCATCACGCAGGGTAATGGTGATTTCATCGGCACGCCCCACCACGTGGTGATTGGTGATGATATAACCCTGGTCAGCATCGATCACCACACCGGAACCCAGGCTCTGCGGGCGACTCTGTTGGGGCTGGCTGGGAATATCAAAAAAACGCCTGAAAAACGGATCATTGAACAAGGGGTTCTGGCTGATATTGACTTTGCTGCGGGTGGATATATTCACCACTGCAGGGGTTACCCGTTCCACCATATCCGCCAGTGACGGCAAGGCCTGACCATCAAGCTCAGCCGGTATAGCCGCCTGGACTAATCCTATATTCAACACCAGCAATAGCCCGACAACCATCTTGTACATTTTTACATTCCCCCCAGTGGATAATTGACTCTAGACTGGCTTCACAACTATTAGTTCACAGGACTTTCATGACTTGCAGCACTGCTAAAGCCCTGATAAGGTTTCACCCCTAATTTTAAAATCATCAAAGGGCATTACCAATGTTAAAACACATTCCTGTTGTGCTGGGTTGTATCGGCTTACTCGGTTGCTTCGACAGCCAGGAAGACCCGTCACTAAATTCTCAAAAAGACAAAGCCAGTTACAGCATTGGTATTAATCTGGGGACACAATTAAGTCAAAACAAGGATGATATCAATGTCGATAAAGTCTTTATGGGCATGAAGGAAGCTTTTGCAGGTAAAGAACCTCGTTTAACCCCTGAAGAAATACGCACGGTAATGACTGAATTCCAGCAGAGCATGCAGAAAAAGCAGCAGGATAAATTCAAAACGATTTCTGAGCAGAATAAAAAAGACGGTGATGCCTTCCTGGCCAAAAACAAATCAGTGGAAGGTGTAAAAACCCTGGAAAGCGGCCTGCAATATCAAATAATTACAGAAGGTACAGGCGAATCACCCAAAGTAACCGATACTGTGGTGACTAACTACAAGGGCACACTGGTAAATGGCCAGGAATTTGACAGTTCCTACAAACGCGGTCAACCAGCAACTTTTCCTGTTAACGGTGTAATAGCTGGCTGGACCGAAGCCCTGCAAAAAATGAAAGTAGG
>JBLYYN010000059.1:0-2972 GCA_048550535.1 Gammaproteobacteria bacterium | reverse complement strand
TCTTTACTGACTATGCCGTCCTGTTCCAGCCAGGTTAGTGCTTCATGGAGATCCAGTTTTCGGTCTTTAGTATCGATTACGGCATTCATTCTGGCTGGTATATCCCCTGAGATTGGCTTTTGCTATGTTTAATAACTTACCTGAAAACCGTTAGCAGCTGGGTGAACGGGTTCATCTTTTACTTCAACCGTATCCACCCGTGACATGGGAGACCCCTGTTTTAGCCAGGCCTCGAACTTGGCCAGCTGTTGCTCCGCACCACAGGCAATGGCCTCAACACGGCCATCATCCAGATTCTTCACCCAGCCGGACAGGCCCAGTCGATTAGCCTGATCCTGTGCACTGGTACGATAAAACACCCCTTGCACACGGCCTTTTACCCAATAATGTCGACAGATCATCAGTACACCACGGTTGCGGCCTGACCGGCAACATATTGCTGATCAGATGTTGGCTTGAACTGTAAAACCATATGATATATCACTGGCTCAGTAGCTTTTATATTTATAGATGATACCTGTGCTTTTAGCCTCTGTTTGTCGATGTTTACTTCCAATATCTGACCCAGGCTAAATGCAGTCCGCTGTTGAGGCGATACATCAACGCCTAGTGCCATCATGGTGGTTTGTGCAAACAGTGCAAAGATCTGATCCTGGTTTTCCCTGGATATCACCTGTCCCGGTATTAAGTTTGAACGAATCAGCACACCATCGGCCGGAGCCAGCAGCACCGAACGTTGTTGTTGCCAGCGTGCCAGAGCAACATCCTGCAGGGCCACTTTCTGTTGTGCCTGCAGATGTAACAGTTGCGCCTGTTTTTTCTGTAATTCCACTTCTGATAACACGGTCTGCTCAAACAATTCCTGGGCATGCTGATATTCACGCCGGGCATCTTCTATTAGTGGCTCAACGACATCGACACTGGCCTGATGTCGATTGATCGCAAACTTGAAGGGTTGCTGATCCAGTTTGGCCAGTAACTGCCCACGTTTTACCTGCTGCCCCGGTTGTGCATTCACCACTTCAACTACCCCGAGTACGGGAAATGCCAACATCTGTGGGTTTGCCCAGTCCAGAGTAGCCACCAGCTCAGCGGCCAGTAACGGTCGGCAAAAGCAGGCAAAAAAGATAATGCTTATATAACTTGAGACCTTCATTGCACTCTACCCTGTTCCCGTTTATTCCCCAGCACCAGTTCCAGCTCCATCCAGGCCAGAGCCAGTTCAAATTCAGTTTTTGCCTGCAAGTAACGAATTTCAGATACGGCTACCATGGCATTCCCCAGATCAGTTTTCAGTTCCATCTCGTACATAGCTCGATTACGATCCAGTTCCAGCTCTCGTAACTCCATCGCCACACGACGCTGCTGACGCTGGGTTTTTAACAGATAAATCTGTTGCCAGAGACTTAAAACCCGCTGCCTAACCTCTGTCTGCATACCCAATAATCGCGCCTGATCACTCAACCAGTGGGCCCTGGCTTTAGCAATTTCTGCCTGCATACCCTCGTGCTCCAGTAAAGGTATGGTCAAATTGAGCTCTGCGCGCCATTCATCTCGAGAGGGTGTATCACGAGCATACTCAGCATACTCCAGGCCGGCCTCCAATCTGGGGCGGTTTTGTTTGCGTGCCGATTCCAGTCGTTTGTATGACGCTGAAAACTGTGCATTCTGTAATTTTAATCGCGGATTTTGTTGCAGGCTTTTCTCGACAAGTAGTGAGGATTCCGCTAGCTCATAATGCCAGTCATTAAAATCAGGTATGGTCAGGTTCGATGATAACTGCCCCGGCCGGTGAATGACTTCTGCCAGTGCCACTCGAGTCAAATACTGACTGGATTCACTGACATAGCGCCGATGACGCACTTCTTCATAATTATTCTGTGCACTAAGCAAATCTATATCGGAAATTTCCCCCAGAGCATGACGATCCTGTGCCTGGTCGTAACGAATAAAGGCTATGGACATAGCTTCATTGTCCCAGGCATATTTCAAATCCGCCAGCAGGACCTGAAAATAATGTCGGGATATGTCTATTTTTCGTTGCTGCACAACATATCCACGATCATGCTCTACTGCCTGTCGTAATTCCTCGGCGGCTTCAGTTTTATTGCCGGTCTGACCAAAATCATACAGTGGTTTACGTAACTGCAACATGGCAATACTGTCATTCTGATTCTGATTAAATGCCAGCTCCGACGGCTCTATAAATGCGGCCTGTAGCTTCAAATCGAGCTCCATAGCATACCCGGCCTGTGCCTGCCTGAGTTCGGCATCTGCCTCCAGTAAACGGGCATCCGCCTGTATCAGGCGGGGATGATGGTCATCATTCGCCAGTTGAACTGCATACTCGAGTGTCAGCGGATCGGGTAACGACTGCTCATTCTGTGCCAGCAGCATGCCAGGCAGAAGAGCCCATAGTCCTAAAACACGTGATAGAGCGATCATCCAGATATTTTACGCTTTTCCCGTTTAAAACGATTGAAGCTGGTGGTCTTATACGCCTCGGTCACCACAAATTCACCCAGCCACATGAATTCTTCAACCGTTGAAGTGGCACCGGTATAACGAGCCACTCTTTGTCCATTGAGATCAAAAAAAGCAAGCACAGGTGTTGCTCTCACCCGATGCTCTTTAAAAGCAAAGTCTTTCTGGGTAATGCTATGGCCCTGAAAGTCGTTAATTTCAATATCACCCTCTATATCCACCGGGAATATAAGAAAATACTGCTTAAAATAAGCAATCACTTCTGGCTGGTTAAGAACGGTAGTTTTCATGCGATGGCAGAAAGGGCATTCATCCATTTCAAAGAACAGTAATATCCCTTTTTTGCCCTGCTCACGCGCCAGTTCCAGCTCTTCTGAAAAATCACCCAGGCTTTCATCAAAGAACTTCTCATCGACGGCCAATGCTGTTTGCCCAAACAAACAGAAAAACAATACAAACCAACGCATAGTTTTAGACTCCACAAACTT
>JBLYYN010000058.1:0-8392 GCA_048550535.1 Gammaproteobacteria bacterium | reverse complement strand
TAAGTCGTAAGTCGTAAGTCGTAAGTCTGTAAGTCGTAAGTCGTAAGTCGTAAGTCGTAAGTCGTAAACAATATTTTGGAGTTTACGAAATTGCGCAACATTTCTTGTAACTTACAACTTTAATTTTTTTTGCAGATGTGTAACAACCTTGGACAACCCGAGTTTAAGCGCCTGATCGGCCTCAGAGATTAACGGAATAAGCAATCGTATGGCAGACGCCAGTTGCTCATGGCTCACCGACTGCCCCAGGCTTAGTCTGTCCAATAATTCATCGATATCCACATCCACCTGGGGTAAGGATTCTGCCTGTTTACTGCTGCTGTCAGTCTGTAATATCACCAACTGGCCGCCTCCACCCTGGCTGGCTTTTTTAAGTGCCAATTCAGCCTGATCAATAAGCCCTTGTACATCAAGCAGCTGCAAGTCTTCAGGGGATGTCACACCGACACTGATGCTGATTTTAAGCTCGCGGCCTCCGAGTTTAATTTTCAGGCCATCCAGCCGTTTATAAATACGCCCCATCACCTGAGCAGCGCCTTCGGCATCGGTGGCCGGTAACAGCAATCCAATTTGCGACAGCCCCAGGCGACCAGCCGTGTCTTCTTTGCGCAGCCCCTCCTTTAGCATGGCACATATTTTTTTCAGAATCTGTTGTGCCACCTCCTTACCGTACTTGACAAAAAACTCGGCGAAATTGTCTATATCACAACGCACCAGGGTCAGGTTACTATGATGTCGAATAGCATAAGCCAGCGCCTGCTCAACATGTTCCTTAAATACCAGATCTGTGACCAGTCCCGTGAGCGTGTCGGTGGCCGCAATTTTTTCTAGCGACTGTAGCTCATGGCGATAATTTATATGGGTAGCGGCACGGGATTTGAGCGTGATTGAATCGAAAGGCTTACTGATGAAATCCGTAGCCCCCATGCTCAGGACTTCTTCACGGGCACCTGCGGTATCTTCGACACCAGTGACAACGATAACCGGTAAATTCGATATGGCAGGGTCATCAGATTTGCGGATGGTTTCCAGCAACTCATAACCATCCATATTGGGCATGCCCAGGTCTGTAAATACTACGGAGATTGCAGGATTATTTTTCAACGCCTCCCAGGCCACTTCGCCATCCTCGGCCTCAACAACATGGTATTCCTTATCCAGGATTTTTACTGCCGCACGACGAATGACCCTGGAATCATCGACGATCAGGACCTGGCTGCTCTCTATTGACACTGCTACCCCTGAACAAAGAAGTCAGTCTGGACTCGGTTAGGTTTATTCCTCGAATCGGTAAATTAGATCAGATGAAATTACCATTCAAGCACTCCTAAAGACTAGTCGATAGCAGGACTTATGCAATAAACGTTCTAACTATCCTGTTCATAGCGCTTATTTAGGACCGCGTGATGCTCGTTTACGCTCGTTTTCAGTGAGTAGCTTTTTACGCATACGAATAAAATTAGGCGTGACCTCTACCAGCTCGTCGTCATCGATAAATTCCAGCGCCTGTTCCAGTGACATCCGGATAGGCGGTGTCAGGATCAGGTTTTCATCGGTACCGGCGGCGCGTACATTGGTCAGCTGCTTGGCTTTCAGCGGATTGACCACCAGATCATTATCACGGGAATGTATCCCCACCAGCATGCCTTCATAGACTTCTTCAGCATGTCCGAGGAACAGACGTCCGCGCTCCTGCAGGTTGAACAGGGCATAGGCCAGGGCCTTGCCTGGGCCATTGGCAATCAGCACCCCTTTACTACGCTGACCAATGTTGGCATCCACTTTCGGGCCATAGCGTTCAAACACGTTGTACATCAGACCATTACCGGCAGTGGCGGTGAGAAACTCGGTGCGAAAACCAATTAAACCACGGGAAGGAATGATGTAATCCAGGCGCACACGGCCTTTGCCATCGGGTACCATGTCTTTCAATTCACCCTTACGCTCACCCAGTTTTTCCATGATGCTGCCCTGGCTTTCTTCAGGCACATCCACGGTTAATTGCTCATAAGGTTCACAGGTCTGGCCATCGATTTCACGGATGATCACTTCTGGGCGTCCCACACACAGCTCAAAGCCTTCTCGTCGCATGGTTTCGATCAGTACCGACAGGTGAAGCTCACCACGACCGGACACCCGGAACTTGTCAGCATCATCACCTGGCTCGACTCGTAGTGCCACATTGTGGATCAGTTCCTGATCGAGACGGTCACTGATGTTTCGAGAGGTAACAAACTTCCCGTCCTTGCCGGCAAAAGGCCCGTTATTGACCTGGAAGCTCATGCTGACGGTGGGCTCATCCACCGTCAATGGCGGCATGGCCTCAACATTCTCGGGATCGCACAGAGTATCGGAAATATTCAGCTTGTCGATGCCGCTGAAACAGATAATATCACCAGCCTCGGCCTCTTCCACTTCTATCCGCTCAAGTCCATTGAAACCCAGCACCTGCTGCATACGCAGACCGCTACGGGTTTTGCCATGTTTATCAATCAGCGTCAGGGGCTGGTTGCGTTTTACCTTACCCTGTTTGATACGGCCAATGCCGATAACACCCACATAACTGTTGTAGTCCAGTGAGCTTACCTGCATCCGGAACGGCGCGTCCAGGTCGACATCCGGCACCGGCACATGCTCGATAATGGCCTCCAGCAAGGGCGTCATATCGCCTTCGCGGACACTCTCATCCAGACCGGCATAGCCACCCAGACCCGAGGCATAAATAACCGGAAAATCCAGCTGCTTATCGGTGGCACCCAGCCGGTCGAACAGATCGAAGGTCTGGTCCAGCACCCAGTCCGGGCGAGCGCTGGGTTTGTCAATTTTGTTTATCACCACTATCGGGTTGAAACCCATATTAAAAGCTTTCTGGGTCACGAAACGGGTCTGCGGCATAGGGCCTTCCTGGGCATCCACCAGCAACAGCACCGAATCCACCATGGACAGTACACGCTCCACTTCACCACCGAAATCTGCATGGCCGGGGGTGTCTACGATATTGATCCGGTAATCATTCCATTTAATGGCGGTATTTTTTGAAAGAATAGTAATGCCCCGCTCTTTCTCCTGATCATTGGAGTCCATCATGCGTTCCTGATTCTCAACGCGTGTATCGATGGTGCCCGACTGCTTGAGCAATTCATCAACAAGAGTGGTTTTGCCATGGTCAACATGGGCAATAATGGCAACATTCCGTAATTTCATAATTTCAACCGGATACAAAATCAATATTCAAGGGGCGCGAATTATACAACATATTAATGTCCGATGATCCGTGTAAAATAGGCTAATTCAGTCTATTCGTCGTAAATTGTTATGAAAAACACCCATTTTGAGCGCCTGGGAGGCGACCAGACCCTACGCCAACTGGTGAAATGCTTCTACCAGTTGATGGATGAACTGCCAGAAGCCCAGGATATTCGTAAGCTTCATTCCCCGGATTTATCCGAGGCTGAAGAAAAGCTGTTCATGTTTTTATGCGGCTGGCTGGGTGGACCGCAGCTGTATATGGAAAAATACGGGCACCCTCGATTACGACAGCGCCATATGCCATTTAAAATTGGTGAAAAAGAGCGGGACCAATGGATGTTGTGTATGAACTCAGCCCTGCAGCAACTGGGCATAGCTGAGCCTTTACTAGGCGAATTATCGGCTGCTTTTTATAAAACCGCTGATTTCATGCGCAATCAATAAGTTATTGAATACATCATATTTTGTGACGAGCTCATCAAAAGCGTTTCTAGCCCTATTAAAGCAACTAATAACTTGACCTGATTCACGGTTTTAACGGGAAAACCACCTATATTGTACAATAGAGGGTGCCCCTGAACCCGAATGCAGCATCAATTACACATCGAGTATAACTAATGAATAATCGAACATACACCATTGGCCGGCATGGCAATATACAAATGTTTGATAGAACCACCAGCTCGCGACACGCCGAACTAGTCGTATTAAATGACGACTTATACCTGACTGATCTTGATTCCACCAACGGCACTTATATTGTGGAGAATGGACTACGCAAACGCTTCAAGGAAGGCTACATTAATATCAACCAGACACTGGCCTTTGGCAATCACATCTGCTCAGTCAGGGAACTGGTAGCTCGGGCTCAATTGTGCGCGTTCTAGTTTCAGGTTATTCCTTTTCAAAATAGGTATAACCTTTTATACCTTCTTCCATTTCATGGAAGAAGGCTGTTTTTTCATGCTCCGTCAAAGCCGCCGCATTAATTTTGTGCTGATATGATTGCAGCATGGCTGCGATATCGAAATGCACATAAGCCAGCAACTCCTCGATGCTATCCCCTAACTCAGCTCCTTGCAGTTTATGACTGCCATCCTCATTAAGCTCTACATTAATGGCATCGGTATCGCCGAACAGATTATGCATATCACCCAGAATTTCCTGGTACGCACCCAATAAAAACATTCCCAGCCAATATTCTTCATCCTGCCTGACTTTATGCAGGGGCAGGGTGGTTTCTATACCTTCGCTGTCTGGATAAAACCCGATCTGACCATCGGAATCGCAGGTCAGGTCATGCACAATTCCGCGGCGATCCGGCCGTTCATGCAGGCGATGAATGGGCACCACCGGGAACACCTGACCTATACCCCAGACATCGGGCATGGACTGAAACACCGAAAAGTTACAGAAATATTTGTCCGCCAGCTTTTCGTTAATTTCATCCAGCACTTCGCTGGCACGGTTATAGGTTTGTAAAGCCTGCTGGATCTTTTTACAGATGGCAAAATTCAGACGCTCCGCCTCTGCCCGTTGCTGCAGATTCATCACCCCAAGGGTGTACTGGCCCTGGGCCTGTTCGAACCAGTACTGGGCATCGTGAAACTGCTCCACCGATGAGCGACTCTGTCCATGGAAAACCCGCCACAGTTCTGCCAACGCCAGAGGTGCGTCCTGGTCCGGCTGCAATAATTGCTCATAATGCAGCGCCTCAGTCTCTATAACATTAGTGATCAACATAGCATGATGGGCGGTCATAGCGCGGCCGGATTCGGTAATCACCTGAGGATGTGGCAACTCATATTCATCACAGGTGGCCTTGATGATTTTCAGCACATTCAGGGCATATTCCTGCAGGCTGTAATTCATCGAACAATGGTTGCGTGACCGGGTACCGTCATAATCCACAGCCAGGCCACCGCCGACATCAAACACATCAAGTTTTGCGCCCAGTTTGCTCAACTCGGAAAAATGCCTTGCGGCTTCCTGCAAACCACCCTGTAAATCATGGATATTGGCAATCTGTGAGCCCATGTGAAAATGCAGCAATTTCAGATATTGCAGGCCGTCCCGCTGCTTAAGGTATTCCACCATATCCAGTACCTGGGCCGCCGACAGACCAAATTTGGCTTTCTCACCGCCACTGTTCTGCCATTTACCCTTACCCAGGGAGGCCAGCCTTAAGCGAACACCCATCAGCGGTTTCACAGCCAGCTCATGGGATTGCTGCAGGATCAGCTCGATTTCCGTCGGTTTTTCAACCACGATATAAACCCGATGCCCGAGTTTCTGGCCAATCAAGGCCAGACGAATGTATTCACGATCCTTGTAACCGTTACACACAATAATGCCACCGGGCCTGGATACTGCCAGCACCGCCATCAACTCCGGCTTACTACCCGCTTCCAGACCAACCCGCTCACCCCCCTGCAGTAAGATTTCGTCCACCACGCAACGCTGCTGGTTGACCTTAATGGGATAAACGGCAGTATGCCGAGCCTGATAGTCCAACTGCTCGGCCGCATCTGTAAAAGCATTACACAATTCCCGTATGCGTTGCTTGAGGATGTCGGGGAAACGCACCAGCACCGGTAGCCTGAGACCAGCATCTTTGATCTCACTAATCAGCTGCGGCAGATTAATACCACTGCTAGCGGCCGGATCTGGACGCACCACTAAGTCTCCGTCTTTATCTATATCAAAGAAGCCCGCACCCCAGTGGTCTATGTTATAAACTCGGCGCGCCTGTTCAGTGCTCCAATCAGCCATTGTTTGCTAACTTCATAGTGTGTGGAAAACCCGGCTATTCTACGCTCGCATAAACATGTTGCCTATAGATCAGGCTGATTTAAAATCACCCTTTCACGGCAACATGCAGCCGTTTTTTACAGGATACAAATGATATGTCACTTGATAACAGCTGGTTTTCTGAAGCCGTTCCAGAACAAGGCACTGCCTTTTCACTGAAACTGGGTGAAGGCAGGAAACTGGAGGAGATACAGACTCAATTTCAAAAAATTGAAATCTACGATACCCAAAACTTCGGCAAACTGATGGTTATCGATGGTTATATTATGCTCACATCCCGTGATAATTTTCTCTACCACGAAATGATGAGTCATCCGGTGTTGTTCACCCACCCCGACCCAAAACGGATTTTAATTATCGGCGGTGGAGACTGCGGCACCTTAAAAGAAGTGCTCAAACATCCGACTGTCGAGCTGGCTCAACAGGTGGATATAGATGAGCAGGTTACTCGTCTCTCGGAAAAATATTTCCCCGAGCTATGCGAGAGCAATGGCGATGATCGTGCCGAGCTGCATTTCGATGATGGCATAAAATGGGTGAGCAAGGCCCAGGCCGGTTTTTATGATGTCATCATTGTCGATAGCACCGACCCGGTAGGGCCCGGAGAAGTGTTATTCAGTCCGGAGTTTTTTCGCAACTGTCATCGCGCCCTGGCCGATAACGGACTGCTGGTGCAACAGAGTGAATCGCCCCTGTTACACGCCGAAAGCATCATCTTGCCCATGCACAAAAATATGCGTGATTCGGGATTTCAGTCCACCCAAACACTTAATTTCCCCCAGCCCTGTTACCCCAGTGGCTGGTGGAGCTGCACCATGGCAGCCAAAACCGGACAAATGCCACAAATTAGGACTGATTCGGTGGAAAATAGGCCATTTATAAACCATTATTATAATGTAGATATACATAGTGCCAGTACTGCACTTCCCGAGTTCCTAAAAATAATGATTGGATAGTCATAAAACAGGAAAACAATAATGCCGAAAAGCCCTGAAGCCCTGGTCAACGGAGTAATTAAACTGGTTTCACTGCCGGAGATTTTTATCCGGGTAAACCAGGTCATGTCCGATCCCAATCACGATGCCAAACAACTGGGGGATGTCATCAGCCATGATCCATCTCTCACGGCACGCATACTAAGGATCGTCAACAGTGCTTTCTATGGTTTGCGAGTTAAAATCGAGCTGGTCAGTCGTGCAGTATCGGTTATAGGTGAAGAGGATCTTCGCAACCTGGTACTGGCGACGTCCGCAGTAGAAACCTTTAAACGTATCCCCAATGAACTGGTGGACATAGATCTGTTCTGGCGACACAGTATCCATACCGGTATAGTTGCCAAATTGCTGTCTCGACACTGCAATATTCTGCATGGCGAACGCCTGTTTGTCGCCGGTTTGTTACACGACATAGGCAAACTGATCATGTACCACCAGGAGCCGGATCTGTCTCAGGACATATTGTTGGAAGCCAGTGACACTGATGGCGTTATATTTCGTGCCGAAGAAGAAATCCTGGGTTTTAACCATGCCGACGTTGGTGGTGCCCTGATTACAGCCTGGAAACTGGCCGATACCCTAAAAGATACCATCAGCTACCACCATGCCCCTCTGTTAGCGCGAAAATACCCGGTTGAAACGGCCATCGTTCATATTGCTAACTGTATCGTCAATGCCATTGGCCCGGAAACCGAAATCAACCAGCATCTACTGGATAATCGACTGGACTTTGAGCCTGAAACCCTGAACATCAGCGGTATAGACCTGAGGATACTGCCAGAATTGATGGATCAGGCCTGGGAGCAGACCGGTGAAGTGCTGGATATTATCTGCCCCAAAGTGGAAAGCATGTAATAGCACACTGTAACTGTGCAAGCCGGTCATTCATTAGAAACGGGCATATTATGCACTACATGAATATATGAGAGTTGATATGTATTAATGACATGGCATAAACCAAGCCATGCCTAAAATGAAATAGCTATAAACAGGCAATTAGATCGCACTATGGAGCATAAGCTGCATTAAGCGTCCAGGGAATGTGGACACTACCTGATCATTGCTAACTATTTATTTGCATCAGCTGAGTCAACCAATGAGCAGTGACACTCCGATAGAAGATCTCATACCAGAGCCAGGTACTACTGATTTCAAACAGCTAAATGCTGAAATCACTCGCACCCTCAATAAAACTATTTCAGAGCTGTTAGGCAAAATGCTGCTAGATGCTGAAAACCATCTGTTTGAATTATCTAAATCATCTGAGCAGGCCGAGGATTACAATCTTTATTTTGACAGCATGCGCATATTACGAGCTGAACGCAACAACGTTGGGC
>JBLYYN010000057.1:0-2647 GCA_048550535.1 Gammaproteobacteria bacterium | reverse complement strand
TTAAAGGTGAAATGCTCAAGCCTGCCGGGTCTGAGCCATTTATGCTGCAGCTGTTTGGTGACCAATCTCCCTATATATACCAGAACGTTATTGATTTTTTCGGTAATGTAAATTCCGAGGGTTATATTCCCGCAATCAATACCGCATTTCAGGATGAAACGGGTGAGCACAAAGTCAATTTCAGCGGTATGGTGCTTAACACGCGTTACCAGTCTTCATTGCAGAGTTTTACCGGTGATGGCCGTGTCAATGCACTGAGTTTGAGTTCAGAAGAAGATATCAATATTCGGGACCTGAGTTTTAGTTATTCCGGGAAAACAGGACAGAATGGCATCATAATTGGTGATTCGGTGATTTCCCTGTCCAAACTGGAAGTTCATTCTGCACAAGATCAGTTTGCCATTAATAATTTTACCTTGCGTTCGGTGACCACTGAACGGGGCAGCTTATTGAGTTCTGAATCTATGCTCAATGCCCGTGAAATCTTTCTCAGCAATGAACGCTTTGGTCCTGTGGCCTTTAATCTTAGTATCAGTGGTCTGAATGCACCTGCCTTGAAGAAGGCACAACAAATCCAGCAGGATATGCAGGATAAATTGCAGTCCGGTGTGCCCGAAGAACAGGTGGGTGCCATGATGATGGGCGAAATGATGGGGCTGTTACCGGATATATTCCAGCAGGCTGAAATACGTATCGATCCCCTGAGTATTGAAAGTGAGCTGGGTGGTTTGCAGGCTCAGCTGGAGTTTTCAGTCAGTGACCTGGATCAGAACACACCTGCCGATCCCATGTTCCTGTTGAATGCCATCAACATCGATTTTGCCCTGGATATCGACAAACGATTAATGCACCAGCTGGTAGAATGGCAGTTGCTAGTGGCAGAAGCCGATGTTGAGTCAGGCGGTAATAAAGCCAGTCGCCGTATGGAATCGAATGTACCCATGCAGCGTAAAGTGAGTGAAAACATCAAGGCCATGATGGATGAAAACTGGATCGTGTTTGAAGATGAGATTTACAGTAGTCAGATCAGTATGCATCAGGGTCAGATGGTGATGAATAGCAAACAGGTTGATCCTATGGCACAAATTATGTCACAGATGAATTCTGCTAAATAACTATCGCCGCAAAGCATTTAAAACCGGAAAAATCTGCACTTTTCCGGTAAAATACCCAAGGGCCGGCATCCGCCGGCCCTTTTATTATTGTATTGATAGCCGAGCATAACCGCACCATGTTACCCGTAATTGCCCTGGTGGGCCGCCCCAACGTCGGAAAATCAACCCTGTTCAATGTGTTGACCAAAACCCGTGATGCACTGGTGGCCGATTTTCCAGGATTGACCCGTGATAGAAAATACGGCCATGGGGTGTTGAACGATCGTCGCTTCATCGTGATTGATACCGGTGGACTCAGTGGTGAGTCTGAAGAGCTGGATGATCGTATGGCCCAGCAAACGCTGCTGGCCATCGAAGAAGCCAACATTATCATCTTTCTGGTGGATGGCCGTGATGGCCTGACCGCTTCCGATGAAGTCATTGCCAATCAGATCCGACGATTTGGCAAAACCGTGCATCTGGTGATCAATAAAACCGATGGTGTGGATTTGGATCGTGCCCGGGCTGATTTCTACAGTCTGGGATTTGCCGATAACTATACCATCTCAGCGTCCCATGGTCGGGGTGTCAAACCCATGTTTGAGTCACTGCTGGGTCAATGGACTGAATGGGAAGAAGAACAGGTTTTAGACGAACAGGCCGGAATTAAAGTGGCCCTGGTGGGTAAACCGAATGTGGGCAAGTCTACCCTGGTGAACCGTATGCTGGGTGAAGAACGAGTGGTGGTGATGGACATGCCCGGTACCACCCGCGACAGTATTTTTATCCCTTTTGAACACAATGATACTCGCTATACCCTGATCGACACGGCCGGTGTGCGACGCCGTAAAAAAGTCAAAGAAACCGTTGAAAAATTCAGTGTTATTAAAACGCTGCAGGCCATAGACCAGGCCAATGTGGTTATCCAGATCATCGATGCCAAACAGGGTATCAGTGACCAGGATTTGCAACTGCTGGGTTATATTATCGAATCCGGTCGCGCCCTGGTGATTGCCATTAATAAATGGGATGGTATGGATGACTATGATAAGCGGCGTCTGAAAGAAAGTCTGGAACAGCGTCTGGTGTTTGTTCGGTTTGCAAAAATTTTCTATATTTCAGCCTTACATGGAACGGGTGTGGGTAATTTATATAAGGCAATTAACAAATGTTATGCCGCGGCCATGCAGAAATTATCCACGCCACTACTCACTCGAATCCTGGAAAAGGCAACCACCCAGCATCAACTACCTATGGTGCATGGTCGCAGGGTAAAACTGCGTTATGCTCATCAGGGAGGCATGAATCCTCCCATTATCGTTATTCACGGTAACCAGACTGAACTGGTGCCTGCCTCCTATAAACGTTATTTAACCAATTTATTCATGGATGAGCTGAATATTCAGGGCACACCCATGCGACTGGAATTCAAAACCGGTAGCAATCCTTTTCAAGGGCGGAAAAATAAATTAAGCGAGTCTCAGATCAAGAATAAACAACGTCTGATTAAGCATGTTAAGAAAACTGATCGCAAGAAAAAACGCCGAGATTGA
>JBLYYN010000056.1:0-13040 GCA_048550535.1 Gammaproteobacteria bacterium | reverse complement strand
TTCACCTTCCATACGTAAAAAATCCATATATAAGCGACTGGTCAACTGATGCCCAACATTGCCATAAACATTATATCCCGCAACCAGTAAATAATGGATACGTTCTAATAAAGGATAATCGATAATCCAGGCGGTTTCAGGATAATCACCAATTAAACCATGTTTGACTGTAGCACTATCAAAATGACGGAAAATAGTGAGTGTCCGGTTGTTTTTGTCCATACTGCTTTCGCCATTCCAGACATATTTCAGCGCCTGATCAAGATCCATTTTTTGTATTGTTCCAAAACGTTTCTGCCGTTTTAGCATATAGTCGTGCTGCGGATCCCAGTATTGACTCCAGGCGCTTAACAAATTTAGGGTATTACCTTTTTCCGCCGGAAGATTGAGATTTTCTACCATAGCATCCATATAGTGGTCGTTATGATTCACCACCGACAAATCTGGATTAGAGAAGAATACCCAGAAATTATCTTCGATAACATTCAGTGCCACCTGACCTCGACAAGAAGGACTTTTAATAAAACCCTCTATAAAGTACTTGGCATCATCCAGTAAAAAAAGATAGCGTGATTTGGTCGGTATGTCGATAAATGCTTTGATAGGATTGGCGGCAACTTCGGGTTTGTACGATGGCAGCCCATTCACCTGGTAATCATTGTTAATGAATAGCTCTTTGTAACGTGCCATGCGTTTATCTGATAGCTCATAAATAAAGTGCGTTTTATCTACGATGGATGACTTGTAATATCTCAAACGATAATAAAATTGCGCCACACCAGGATCGTCAAATGCTCTTACCGTAGCAATTTCCTTGATGGGTTTTCCCGGTGGTGTATAAGAGCGGACCAGGCGGAAGAACTCCCGATTATCTGCACCTTTGAAGTATAAATGGCCTAAAAACAGGTGTTCGTATAAATATCGGCTAACAAGCTTATGCTTGATGTCAGATTTATTAAAAAATGTTTCCCATTTTTTTATCTGCTGCTCAGTGGATAGGGGTAAATTTACATTGCTATCATCAGGCAGGCCCTGAGAAATCCATTTCACCAGTATATGATATTCTTTATCTGATAAATTAGGCATGCCAAATGGCATTCCCTGCATTGGGAATTTCTCGGCATATTGATCAAATTTATCATTCCCCGGGCATGTTTGATCTCTATACAGGCTTAAATCAAAACTGTCATCAATCATACCCACTCTGGGCTGTGGTTTAAGTTGCTTGAGGCGTAGCATATTATAGAGCACGGAATGTCGAAGATTATTGGCAGGGTCATTTTCTTTTTCATTCAGCACGGAATGAAAACCTTTGGCTCGCCATTCCTCTTCAGAGTTGGCGTCAATAAACAAACGTGTGGGCTCAATTGCTAACAGGCGCTCAGCATTATAGACTTTTTCAGGATTGGAGCCGCGTTTAATGCCCTCAATTGACGAGAGTTTCAACTGGCAGGGTGCATCGTAGCATCCATGGCAGACAATACAGCGTTGTTCTAAAACCGGGCGCGCCTGTTTCACAAAGGAGATGCTTTCTTCTTTTTGTAAAATATCGTAGTCCACATCTGCCTGCGCCTGGGTGATACTTTCCTGTTTTTGCCCACATGCAGTCAGCAAAATGAAGCAAGATAAAACGGATGTGATTCTTATTGTGCGTTTGATCATCGGGTCGTTTTCTCGTTATTTCTGGTGCAAATAAGTATGTCTAAAATACACTGGCTATAGATATTTGCCGATAATGGCTCAAGTTGAGTGACCTTTGGCCGTAATTTTGCGATTATACTATCGAAATCGATATATGGATAAAAGCTTTCACTGATATGGGTAAAATTTATGACCCGTCCCTCATAAATCCATGTATAGAATGGAATTTATATGGTGTAAATGGGTCGCATAGAGAGTTTATGGCATTTCCAGATTCATAGATGGCTAGTCAAAACTTATGATGTCTCAGTATATAAATGATAATCTAAAATAAAACAGTAGCTTATCGATATTTCCATGGATGACAAACATGGAGAATCTGTTGATGAGTGGTTTGTCGTGAACCGCTGAAGCTATCGTTTTCTAATTGAAAAATCTCCACGCGAAGTCAGCCCTGGGCGCCTGAATCAGGCCTAAGGCCCTGAATGGGGGCGTTTTACCTGGTGGTGAGTGATACAGGGAGCTGTGATGTGCTATTTCCTACGTCTGTGCAGTGACTACTCCGGATTAGCTTATGGTTTTCACCCACAGCGATGTAAATTATTGTTTGCTACACTTATTTAATTATTGCTGATTTATTATTATGCTCAAACACACATTTCGTAATATAAGCTTATTATTGCTGACTTTTGCTATTAGCAGCTGTGTCACCATACCGCCAGAGATGCAACTGGTGGCTATGGATGTGGAGATGGGTCAGATGCAGGTACAGGCGAATTGTACCCATGGCAACAGAACTGGCTTCATCAAGGCCGGAGCGAGATCAGAATCAGTGCTGGACACTAATCGTATTTCCCTGATTAACTGGAATATTTACAAAGGCCAGCGTGATAACTGGGCCAGTGACTTTAACAAGCATATCCAGCAACAGGATATAGTTGTTATACAGGAAGCAGTGCTTAAGCAGGAGCTCTATCAGGCATTGAGCGCACAACAGTTGCACTGGAGCCTGAACACGGCATTTTATTATGAGGACGCGGAAGCCGGTGTATTAACGGCCTCAAAAGTCAGAGCATTGCGCAGCTGTGGCTTGCGTGCAAAAGAGCCGCTGATTCGAATTCCCAAAACCATATTAATCAGTGAGTACCGCCTGTCAAATAGTGAACATAACCTTCTGGTAGCCAATATTCACAGTATTAACTTCACTCTGGGTACGGGGGCCTATATGCAGCAGATAGCCTCATTAGCCAATGCCATTCGACATCATGAAGGACCGGTGATTGTGGCCGGTGATTTTAATACCTGGAGTGATAGCAGAATGGGCATAGTCAATCAGATGGCTGAGCTGTTATCACTGGATGCAGTTACCTACAAACAACATAACCGCTTGATGTTGTTTGGTAATCCTCTGGATCACGTATTTTATCGCGGCCTGGAGCTGATTAAGGAAGAGACCCTTGAAGTGACTTCATCTGATCACAATCCCATCAAGGTGACATTCAGGATGCCATCGTCACAACTGGCCGGGACTGAGTTATAAGCTTGAGTGGCAGTCGTTCGTATATATTAAATTTTCCTGATTTATATATGGCATCACTTTCATACTGACATTCTATAGTTAAATAATCCTGTATCGCTTGTTGGTCCATTATTATCTCCTGTTGATTTAATGGAGCTGGCACCCTAGCAAACCCCTACTGACAACGTTATGTCAGTAGCTTTCAGAAAGACCGAATTATTTAGGAAAATAAAGCTTATTTCATGCTAACAGGCAGTTTGTGCTGAAATATTAAGCAATTAGTATGTACAGGATTCATTATGATCCCATTGCCCTCAATAAATATCTTCTGCAGTCGCTATCTATAAACGCAGATAAATTTAGAGGTCACCCATTCAGGTGATGCTTTATTATTTTAATCATGGTATTTTTTGAATATAGCAAGGTGTAGGTCTGGCGTATTTGACACGCTTCATCAATATAAATACACAGGAAATGAAAATGGATTTTATCAAAATTTTATTCAGAAATATTAATGTTGCGGGAACAAGTATGAGTCCGCACAAAGTGCAGCCCCTGGATCTTGGTCCAGTTCTCGGTCATTCGACATCATCTTCAGTAAAGGTTTGGGGCCGATCTAATAACACAGATCAACAAGGCATACTGGAGATAAAAAATCCCGATAATAATGTGAGTTATTTTGAGCTCTTTAGCTTTGATCAGGCACTGGATTATGCCGGTATCATTGAAGTAAATGATGTTAAGTGGAAGCTCGCTATGGCTAATGGTAAAAGAGCATTGTTATACCGTGTCGGCTGCATTGACAAATCACTCTCACTCTTCGGTTATGAGCTAAACCTGGACTGGTCTGGTATTGAATATATACCGACCAGGCTAGCACCCTTTGGGCAGGACAGCTCGTTTGGTTTTGTGTTGGGTTCATGTAGGCATTCTGATTTAGAAATTTTAGATAACAGTCATGATATTCGCTGTTCTGATGTGATTGAGAACAGCAAGCATGACTATAATCTGGGTAAGCCTGATTTTATGTTGTTGCTCGGTGATCAGGTATATGCCGATCATCCAGGGGGAGGTGTGTTATCTCTTCTAAAACAAAGAAAATTACAAAAAGAATCTCATTATCAATCTCACTATCATAAGGCATGGGGCAGGCCAAATTTTTCCAAAATAGTATCCAGGTATCCTAGTCTAATGATGTGGCATGACCATGACGTATTAAATAACGGGAGTGTGGATGGAAAAAACGACAGGTCATGGATAACAACCGCCTATGAGAATGGCAAAAAATATTTTAGTGCTTATCAATCTGTCCTTAATCCTGATACCTATAATGATAGCTTTTACTATCATTTCGACTATGGTGTTGGCGATTTCTTCGTCATGGATGTGCGCTCTGATAAGTTGCCTGATAAGTGTCTGTTGGGTGATAAGCAAAAAGACAGATTTGAAAACTGGCTTTTAAATGATTCTAATAAAATAAAGTTTATTGTCAGTCCTGTGTCGGTTGCAACCGATACAGATAGTGATCATTTATTTAATGGTGCAAAAGATTGCTGGGAAATTTTTCCAGATGAGCGAAAATGGTTATGTGAATTGATTGATGAATATACAGAACGTCACCCTGGACGTCCCGTTATTCTTCTTTCAGGTGATACACAGGGTTCATATGGCGCTCTAATCATTAACAAGCCTGATGATGGCTATCCATCAAAACTGACTGCTCCATTTATTGGTAACGAAGATGAGCTGATGCAGGGTCATAACTTTTGTCATGTATCTGTAAGCAATGAAAAAGTCGTTTCAAACTGGTACTCTGAACACGGACAACTGCTTCACTCTGTGGCTATTGATGTTTGTTGAGAGTCATTAACAGAAATTTAAGTTTAGGCTACTGTGAATATGTCATGCTATTGCCGGCTGATTTGAATCGGCAGGGTCACAGTGGTCGATGCATTAAGTTGTAGTTACTCAAACCTGATCTGACAATACGTATATGGACTGGATGTCTCTAACCACCCTGAACCGGCCGTAAAATCAACAAAGATTTGCCGCAGAGGCACAGAGTGCACAGAGAAATCTGTCGTGCTTGTAATAGGGCGTACTTATAAAAACTCTGTGCCTCTGTGGCAAAGTTTTAAATTTTTGATCAGTCCGCTTCTGGCTAATTGCGGAACTAAGCAACTGCCAGATTGTATTAAGATGGATTGCACAATCGTTGTATTAAATCGAGACTTATACAATTAAGTTAATCTATGATGTATCTTGTTCTATCTTGTTCTATCTTGTTCTATCTGAGTCACTTCATGTTATATCTGTATATATCTGAGTATTTGTGTTTTTCTTCGCCTTGATGGATAACTGGCTGGCCAATATTTACATGATATTGGAAGTTGCGGTCAGAATTTGTCCAGCTAAAGCTGGTGTCAGAGCACAAAAGTTTCTAATATGGCTGAAAAGCTCAGATTCGATAGATAATCTGTCTCACGAGCTTCTATGAAGCATCATGCACAGGAAGACGATGATATGCCCCAGCAGCCTTCATCTGCCACCAGCTCAGCACTCACTCGATTGCGCCGAGGCTGGCAATTGCTTCACAACAAACCGGGCGGAAGCTGGCTGTTCAGCCGTATTTTGGGATTTATGGTGCCGTATTCCGGAACTATGAAGGCCCGGGTGCTGAGATTAGAACCCGGGTATGCGAAAGTGCGGCTTGATGATCGACGAAAAGTACGCAATCACCTCAATTCTATCCATGCCATTGCCCTGGCTAATCTGGGAGAGCTGGCCAGTGGTTTGTCTTTGCTCATGAGTTTGCCCGATAATGTCCGTGGCATTGTGACCGGCCTGAATATCGAATATATCAAAAAAGCCCGGGGTGACTTAATGGCCGAGGGGCGCTGCAATCTACCAGCGGTTTCCGAGGACATGGATATAGTCGCTTATGCCGATATAAAAGATAGCGAGGGGGAGCTTGTGGCGAGGATCAGCGTGGACTGGCGAGTGGGTCCGGTGGCACAAGTATGATGTCAACATCCAGCAAAGGCCGATTATAGTGACTGAGACAGCCCTCACCCAACATGCCGGTATACGGGTGCCTGTTATCTGTGGCGCCATGTACCCCTGCAGTAATCCAGAACTGGTGGCGGCAGTGTCCGAAGCAGGTGCTATCGGCATAGTGCAGCCTATTTCCCTGAGCTATGTCTATGGTTACGACTTTAGAACCGGACTCAGGGCAATCAAACAGCTGACCACTCAACCTTTTGGCATGAACGTGCTGATTGAACAATCATCCAGGCGATACCGTCGGCATATGGAACAGTGGATTGAGATCGCTCTCGAGGAGGGGGTACGCTTTTTCGTGACTTCCCTGGGTAAACCGGACTGGGTAGTGGATACCGTTCATGCTGCGGGCGGTGTGGTATATCACGATGCGACAGAACGACAATGGGGTATTAAGGGTGTGGACTGCGGGGTCGATGGTTTAATCGCGGTGAATGATCGGGCCGGTGGCCATGCCGGAGGACGCAACCCGGAACAGCTGTATCAGCAACTGCATGACCTGGGTGTGCCGGTGGTCTGTGCTGGGGGGGTGGCGACGGAACAGGACTTTCTGGGCGCATTAAGGCTGGGTTATGTTGGGGTGCAGATGGGTACCCGGTTTATTGCTACCGAGGAATGTCAGGCCAGTGAGCTTTACAAACACGCCATCCTCGAAGCACGAGCTGATGACATTGTGTTGAGTGAACGCATCACCGGTGTGCCGGTTTCGATTATTCAGACCGCCTATATCAAACGTAGCGGCCTGAAAGCCGGCGCCCTGGCTCGCTGGATGTTACGTGGCAGAAAAACCAAACACCTGATGCGCAGTATTTATGCCTTGAAGTCGTTATGGCAACTGAAGCGGGCATCTCTGGATGAAAGCGGTCAACATGAATACTGGCAGGCGGGTAAAAGCGTGGCGGGTATTCATTCTGTCGAATCTGCCGGGGATATTGTGAGACGTTTTGATTTGGCTTTAGAAAACGAAAATCAGAATTAAAGCAGGCAGGCTTTTTATACAGGTTCTAATTATTTTTTGCTGCCAGGTAGGCAATACGTGCTGCAAAAAAAATCAGCAATAGCAGGAAACCGTACGGGTAAATAAACCAGCCGGTTACAAAGCCGGTGACTGTGAGCATCAGTAATGTACCAATAATCAGCAATATAATGTCAATATTAAATTTTAACTTCATCCACATCTTCTGATCACGCCTTAGAAATAAAAGGCATCATTTCACTGCCTTATGCTCTTCAACAATATCAGCTGATATTAGTGCTTTTTACTCTAAACTGATATGGCATATAGCGCACCTCTGATATAGGAAAAATTCCTACTGATTTAGCTAAGTTCTGTGCAGAAAAGGATTTTCTGGCAAGCCTATTCAGAATTAAATAGTCTATAGTTTATTAAATGAAAAATTAACTGTATTGATAAGGGAAGTTAGCTTGGCAGCAATACATATTAAAAATACAGAACATCGCGACGCTTTGCTGTTTACCGACACCGACCACAGTAGGGGCAAGGATAACTCGCAGTCTTCATCCACTGGTTCATGCTGGAAAATTATGATTATCGATGATGAGGAGTCTGTGCACGATGTCTCTCGGATGGTGCTGAAAAATTTTTCTTATAAAAATCGCGGACTCGAATTTATTCACGGTTATTCGGGTGAGCAGGCCCGCGAGTTGGTCAAGCAACATCCGGATACCGCCATTGTGCTGCTGGATGTGGTGATGGAAACCGATACTGCCGGTCTGGATACGGTGAAATATATCCGTGAACAACAGCAAAACAAGGCGGTCAGGATCATTCTGCGCACCGGACAGCCGGGACAGGCACCAGAGCACATGGTGGTGCGTTTGTATGACATCAATGACTACCTTGAGAAGAGCAAGCTGACCTCTCAATATCTCGAAACTGCACTGATCACCTCGCTCAGATCCTATGATGATATCTGTACCATTAGCAAACTGACGGACACTAACGATACCCTGGAAGCCCTGGTTAAGGCACGGACACAGGACCTGTCTGCCGCCAATGCTATGTTGCAGCAGCAAATGAAACAGCAGGCCCAGGCCCATGAATCGCTGCAACGCAGCGAGGCACGGCTGGCCGAGGCACAGCGTATTGCTCGCATTGGGCACTTTGAATGGTCCGTAGTTGATGACAGTATGATCTGGTCCCAACAGGTCTGTAGTATCCTGCAGGCTCCGGTAATATCCGGTTCTCATACACGGACTGAATTTCTGGATTTCGTCGTCAACGATGATCGCATATTGGTTTCGAAAACAATGGAGCAGGCCATCCAGAAGCGTGAACCTTACGATATTGAACACTGCCTGCAGCAAGTGTCTGGAAATATTCGTTACGTGCGCCAGCAGGGCGATGTATCTGTTGACGTAGACGAAGAGGCAACACGTATTGTCGGCACTTTGCAGGATGTCACCGAGCGGCGTCTGGCGGAAATAGAAATGCGTAAACTATCCATGGCGGTTGAGCAAACCGCCGACGGTATTATGATCACTGATCGAAATGGCATTATTGAATACGTGAATCCGGCCATAGCGCAAATGACCGGCTACGCTAAAGACGAACTGATTGGGCAGACCCCGAGGATACTGAAGTCAGACAAACAGAGCGACGTTTTTTATCAACGAATGTGGAAAACGATTCAGCGAGGTGATGTGTTTAATGACGTGGTCATTAACAAGCACAAAAACGGTCACTTCTATTACGAAGAAAAAACCATAACGCCACAGAAAAATACTCAGGGAGAAATCATTAGCTATATTGCCAGTGGTAAAGATATTTCCGAGCGTATGGAGGCGCAGGAGCGTTTACATCACCTGGCGCATCACGATGCCGTGACGGGGTTGCCAAACCGAATATTGCTGCAGGATCGTCTGGGGCAGGCGATTTCCCGTGCCCGCTGGCGGGAACGTAAAATCGCGGTACTGTTTCTCGATATGGACCGTTTCAAGGTCATCAACGACACTCTGGGTCACAACGTCGGTGACCTGATACTGAAAGAGGTAGCGCTACGGTTGTCGGACTGTGTCCGCGAGGGTGACACCGTCGCCCGTTTTGGGGGCGATGAGTTTGCCATTATCTTCAATGACATTGCCGATGAGGAAGACATTCCCCAGCTGGCCAACAAAATTCTCACCTGTCTTGCGATGCCATTCGACTGTGCGGACCGCGAGCTGTTTGTTACCACCAGCATCGGTATCAGTCTGTTTCCTGATGATGGCGATAATGGCCAGACATTGCTGAAAAAATCCGATGCTGCCATGTATCACGCCAAGCACGCGGGTAGAAACGCTTATCAGTTTTATACCGAGGAAGATGAAAAACAGGCCATAGAGCGGCTGAACCTGGAGTCGAGCCTGCGGCGAGCACTGGAGCGAGAAGAGTTCCTGCTTTATTATCAGCCCCAGCTCAGCCTGTGTTCGTGCAATATCAATAGTTACGAAGCTTTGTTGCGCTGGCGGCACCCGGAGCATGGCCTGGTGTCTCCTTACCACTTTATTTCCCTGCTGGAAGAAACCGGTATGATTATTCCCGTGGGTGAATGGGTATTGCATAGCGCCTGCGCTCAGGAAAAGATCAACCAGCAAGCAGGCCAGAGTGCCAGAAAAGTGGCTGTCAATATTTCTATCCATCAGTTCAGGCAGAAAGAATTCGTGCAGATGGTCGATCGCACATTAAAAAACACCGGGCTAGATGCACAGTATCTTGAGCTCGAAGTCACCGAAGGGGTGTTGATCGATGACATGAGGGAAACCGCAGAAAAACTGATGGAACTGCATAGCATGGGGATATCCCTGGCCATCGATGACTTTGGTACCGGATATTCATCGATGAATTATCTAAGACGATTACCCTTCGACCTGCTCAAAATCGATCGTTCGTTTGTGACCGATGTCACCATCAACAGTGACGATGGCGCCATTGCTGCCGCGATCATTACCCTGGCCCATTCCATTGGGCTGGAGGTGATTGCCGAAGGCGTTGAAAACATGGAGCAGCTACGTTTTCTTGACAAACTGGGCTGTGATGCGATCCAGGGCTACCTGTGTAGCCCACCGCTTCCCGCCGACTCAATTATCTCGATGGAGGATGATCTTTACCACACATGGAAGGGCTACTTGAGTCATAGCGAACGATAATCCCACCTCCCGAGGAGAGTACAACATGAAGCAGGTCAAACTAGAGGACATCCCGGTACACACACTTAATATTCCTCTGCAGCGGGATAGCTTTTTGCGTTCCTTGATTCGAGAGCTGACAGGGCTGTTGGAGGACATGGTCGGCCTGGAAGAGGCGTCCGGTTTTATCAGCGTGGTAGGCCAGCGCATTGGCTCCGAAATCGGGGATTACTATAAACAGGCGCTGCAGGTTTCCAGACTCAGTAAGCCGCAGATCAATGCAGTGCTGCAGGACCTTAAAGCCCGTATACAGGGTGACTTTTATATCATTGAGGCGGACGAAGATAAGGTGGTCATGGGCAACAATGTCTGCCCATTTGGTGATAAGGTCAAAGACCGGCCATCCTTGTGTATGATGACCTCCAATGTATTCGGCACCATTGCCGCCGACAACAACGGCTATGCCAAGGTGGTGCTGGACAAAACCATTGCCCGGGGTGATGGTAGTTGCCATGTCACCGTCTACTTCAATGCCACTGATGAAGCCAAACAGGCCGATGGCCGGGAATACTACCAGGCCGGAGTATGACAGGGTGCTGACGGAGTCCTTTGCAGAGATCACCAATTCACTGCCTGAACCCCATTTTCTGCTGGACCAGTACGGCTGCATTATTTCCACCAACCAGGCCGCCAGGAAAAAATTCTCAGTCGACACAGTCGCGGCTGCTGAGTTGAACCTGAATACCCTGATTACCGATGAACCGGACAGGCTAAATGAGTTGCTGCAGATGTGGTCGCGCAGCAAATCGCCGCTACCCGCGAGTGTTACATTCAAGAATGGTGGGGATGCTCCCGTCCATTACCTGTGCAGGGGCAATACTATTCGGCCCGCCATGAATGGTCAATCCGCACTGATCATGATGCACTGTACTGACAAGCAGAAATCCAGCGCCGTATTTATCACCCTTAATGAAAAGATCGAACAGCTCAAGCGAGAGGTTATTGAGCGGCGCAATGCAGAACAGGAGGTGCGTCGTTTGAATCAGGAACTGGAGCAACGGGTCAATGAGCGTACCATCGAGTTACAAACGGCCAACACCGAACTCAATCGTTCCCTCGAAGAATTAAACAGTGCACAGGATCAGCTGGTTCGCACAGAGCACCTGGCATCGCTGGGCCGAATGGTCGCCGGTGTTGCGCACGAGATCAACACTCCGGTTGGTGTCTGTCTCACTGCGGCGTCGTACCTGGACGAGCAGACCAGGCATTACCATAAGCTGTATGAGGAAGGCACACTCACGCGTGTGGATTTTGAATCCTTCCTCGACGTTTCATCTGAATCGTTCCAGATCATACTTGCCAACCTCGAGCGCGCCAGCGATCTTGTGCGTAGCTTTAAACAACTGGCGGTGGACCAGACCAGTGATGAGTGTCGTCACATCAATATGAAAAGTTATATTGAAGAACTGTTGATCAGTCTGCGCCCTTATTTTCGTCATACATCTCATCGTTACGAGCTAACCTGCCCGGAAGATATAGACATCGAGAGCCAGCCGGGTGCCATTGCCCAGATTATCAACAATTTGATTGGCAACTCAATGACGCACGGTTTTGAGGGGCTTGCCGAAGGCTTGATCAATATTGAAATAGCGCGCGACCAGGATCGAATTTTGCTGCACTACAGCGACAATGGTGTTGGAATTCCCAGGGAAAACCTGCTGCAGATATTCGATCCATTTTTCACTACCAGGAGAAACCAGGGTGGTAGTGGATTAGGCATGAATATTGTCTACAACCTGGTAACCAGCAAACTGGGTGGCGAAATAAACGTGACCAGCGAACCTGGCCAGGGTGTGCATTTTTATATCTGGCTGCCTGTTTTGACTGAAGCTTAGCTTTTCCTGTACTTCACAGAACTTAAACACTATTACAGAAACATACAGCAGCTTATAGAGTGAAACAGGACATCCTTTTGAAGAAGAACATCAACCAAAACCATAATTCGTCGAGTATGAACAGGTTTTAAATGTGGCAAAAGGAAAGATTATTAAGGTAATAATCAGCTGGCAATAAATGGGGCGAATACGATACGAGCTGGAATTATAGATAAAATAACGCACATATATTTTATACGCGAGAATAAAAAATCGAGTATAGAGTATAGTTTATTCTAATATTAGATAAAGATAAAAAACTGGGGCTACTTAATCCTAAGCTATTTCTCTCAAATGCTTTTATCAGCTCTGTTTGTGTTGTATCTTATGCGCATGCTTAATGTCTATGAATAATTATCATAGAAAAAATAATAACGACTGCGGCTTAGTGTTCATATTTAATAACTATTTTCCTGGATAATATCAGAGAGCCTCTGAATTAATCAGGGTCTCCGTTGAAATAATTTGAGTATTTATTCTGGAATATTCAGGATGATATAAAGATGCGGTGCTATGGGATTAGGTGTTATGCGCAAGCCTTGCACATAGACCAAGGTCAGTGTGTTCGTGTTCGGTTAATTATATTCTTAATAAAAACGAAGTTTTATTCAATATAAATAAGGGGAGTTAAAATGCAAATACTGACAGTTTTGATTATTCTTGCGCTTGTGGCCACCATCATATCTTTAATTGCTGGGCTTAGGTCTATGGGTAAGGGTGGTGAATACGATAAACAACATGCCGATCAGTTGATGAGT
>JBLYYN010000055.1:0-4973 GCA_048550535.1 Gammaproteobacteria bacterium | reverse complement strand
GCCATGTTACTGGCGACCAGCCTGGTAGCCGTGGTGCAATTGATTTCCGCCTCCATTGTATGGACTTATGCGGTACATGTCAGCGGCGCCGGCCTCACCCCAGAAATGATGTCAACCATCGTGTCATTAAGTGGTGGTGCTATGCTGGCGAATATTGTTTCCGTTATGATGCTAATGATAGAAACCGCAATGATGAAACATTAGGCACCGCTAGCTAGCAAACCTGTGCAGCCATGACACTGGTAACATCACTCATATTGCGCCAGATGCGCGCACCCCTCATTATACTGATCCTGGGATACAGTATTACTATCCTGGGTATGGTAGTCACACCGGGCATCGATGATCAGGGCAATGTCTGGTATATGAGTTTCTTCGAAGCTTTTTACTTCGTAAGCTTTACTGCCACCACCATAGGCTTTGGTGAAATCCCCTACCCATTGAGTAATGCGCAGCGTGTCTGGGCATTGATCACTATCTATATCACTGTCATTTCCTGGTTTTTTGCCCTGGGTAAAATTCTCACCCTGATCCAGGATCCCACCTATCGCGAAGCAGCCAGAAAAAATACATACGCCCGCAACCTGCAGAATATCCATGAGAAATTTTTCCTCATCTGCGGTTTTGGTGAAACCGGTCATGCCCTGGTGCAGGCATTGAGCGAACGCCAAATTCGCAGCGCCATTATTGAACAGGATAATAACAAGGTTAAAACTCTGCCATTGATTGATTACAGTGTATTCGTGCCGGGAATGCAGGGCGATGCCCGTGATCCTAACCAGCTCATCGCCGCCGGCCTTAAACACCGTCATTGCGCAGCCGTCATCGCGGTGACGGCATCCGACGAAACCAACCTGAAAATTGCTATTAGCAGTAAACTACTGAATCCGAAAGTGAATGTGATCTGCCGATCCGAAATCAAAGATTTCGAAGAAAATATGTTTTCTTTCGGCACCGATTATGTAATTAACCCATATGAGACCTTTGCCAATATTTTTGCCATGGTCATGCAGTCGCCATCACTTCATCTGTTATATGACTGGTTGACCGGGGTACCCGATACGAAACTGACCAATCCACTCTATATTGATCAGGGCCACTGGGTGATCTGTGGCTTTGGTCGTTTCGGCCAGGGCCTGTTCAGGCACATCTGCAAACTAGATATTCCCGTAACCATTATCGACCCATCGGAAGAGACCCGAGAACAGTTTCTAAGCTGGCCCGAAAACAAAAATAATGATTTTATTCTGGGGACAGGTTTCGATGCACACACCCTCACCCTGGCCGGTATTGAACACGCGGTTGGCCTGGTCTCAGGTACCGATGATGATTCCAACAATCTATCCATCATCATGACTGCACGAGAAATTAATAAAGATGTTTTCGTGGTGGCCCGGCAGAATAAGAAAACCAATCAGCAATTATTTGAGGCCAGTAAGTCAGATATCATTATGCAACCCAGTGATATCATTGCCCGTAAAATACGTACTTTACTCACCAGCCCCCTGCTGGAATCTTTCCTCAACAAAGCCCAGCAGCAGGATAATGAATGGTCCAATATTGCCATCAGTCGATTAAGCGGCATATTGGGTGAGCACCGTCCCAGCACCTGGTCCGTCGAGGTCACTGAAACCCGGGCTAAAGCTCTGTATCGGGTACTTAAATACGGTCGGGTTATCCGCATCGGCAACCTGTTGCAGGATCCCAGACAAAAAGAACACAAGCTGAGCAGTGTTGCCCTGCTTCTGAAACGAGGTAACCAGATAATGCTCATGCCCACCGATGACATTGCTATCAAATCCGGTGACCAAATCTTATATTGCGGAACCGCTAATGCTGAACGCAGTATGAAATGGACGCTCAACGATATTCATAGTCTAAACTACGTTATGACCTATGAAGATGCACCCGAGTCCCTGGTGTGGAAACTATTACATATGCGCAAAAAACGCAAAGAACGGCGTAATCGCCCACGCCAGGCACATAAGCGATTCATTGGAAAAAAAGATTCCCATGAGTCTTGAAGCGCCCGTATTATCCCCCATCTCAGATTCACCACAATGCTATTGATGCCTGTTGATTCAGCTTCTAAATAAAATAAACACCGTTTAACTATGCTATTAATAGCTTCAAACCCCGAACAAAGCCGATGTGCTTCATGTTATTCTCATATAATAATATTATATAAATCTGGTATAGAGTTTGCTGTCCCACTATGAACAATTTTAATGATAGAACCCAACCATGACAGCATTAAAAACCTCAAAGTATTTAAAGCCGACTCTGGAGCCTCTAATGAAAACCAACACTCAACCGGGAGAACCCCAAAAATGAAACTCGCAATGTTAGGTCTGGGTCGCATGGGCGCCAATATGGTGCGTCGACTGGTCAGAGACGGGCATGAAATCATTGCCTATGACCTGGATAAAACAGCCAGCGATGCCCTGGCCAAAGAAGCCTCCGCCATCACCGCGGTCGACTCACTGCAAGCCATAATTACGGCCATGGAAACACCCCGCAGTATCTGGCTCATGGTGCCTCACCAGTTTGTCGATCAGACCATCGAGCAGTTAATCTCCGCCGGTCTTAGTAAAGGCGACCTGATTATTGATGGTGGTAACTCCAATTTCAAACTCAGCCAGCAGCGTGGCCAGAAACTGGCCGAATCGGGTATCCAGTTTGTTGATTCCGGCACCTCCGGGGGCGTCTGGGGCCTGGACAACGGTTACAGCCTGATGGTGGGGGGTACCGAGCAGGCCATTGAACAGATCGAACCGGCTTTAAAAAGCCTGGCACCGGGTCACGACCAGGGCTGGGGCCATGTCGGCCCTGTGGGCGCCGGCCATTATGTCAAAATGGTGCACAATGGCATCGAGTATGGCCTGATGCAGGCCTATGCCGAAGGCTTTGAACTGATGCAGGCCAAAGAGGAATTCAATCTCGACCTGCAACAGATATCCACTATCTGGCAACATGGCAGCGTGGTGCGCTCCTGGTTGCTGGATCTGATTGCCGATGCCCTGGCCAGCCCGGAATCCATGGCTAGTCTGAGTGATTACGTCGATGACTCCGGCGAAGGTCGCTGGACCATCCACGACGCTATCGACAGCGCGGTACCGACACCGGTACTGGCACTGGCGCTGCAAATGCGCTTCAGGAGCCGACAGTCCCCCTCCTATGCGGGCAAGATACTCAATGCCATGCGTGCCGGATTTGGTGGCCATGCTATCCGTGCCAGCCACGAGGATGACTAAATGGGAGAGAACTTCGAACGCAAGTGCCCGGATATTGCCGAGCCAACCAACATTGTTATCTTTGGTGCCGCCGGTGATCTAACCAAACGCAAACTGATACCCGCCCTGTTGAAAATGATCCGCTGCGGGCTGGTTAATCGTGAGAGTAAAATCATTGGGGTGGTGAATAATCGCAGTTTCGAAGAATGGCTGGACATCATTCGAGACAGCATTAGCCAGTATGCCAGTTCGGTCAGTATGGATGATCAACAATGGGAAGAATTCAAAGCCATGCTGAGCATGGTACAGGGCGACCTGGGTGAGCAACAAACTTACCAGGCTCTGGCAGAATCCCTGCAGGACATCAATGGTAAAAAGAATGCCGTTTTCTATTGCGCCATACCGCCTCAGTGGTACGCCGCTGCAGCCGATGGACTGAAAGCATCCGGACTGGTAGACGAGTCCGAAGGTTATCGTCGCCTGGTTATCGAAAAACCCTTTGGCATGGATCTTAAATCGGCCCAGACCCTGAACCGGGAACTGCAATCGGTGTTCGACGAATCCCAGATTTACCGCATCGACCATTACCTGGGTAAAGAGAGCGTGCAGAATTTGCTGGTATATCGATTTGCCAACGGCATACTGGAACCTTTATGGAACCGTAACTATATCGATAGTATCCAGATTTCCGCCGCCGAATCCATCGGCATAGAATATCGAGCCAAATATTATGAAAACTCCGGTGCCCTGAGGGACATGATCCAGAGTCATCTGATGCAGGTGCTCACCCTGGTCGCCATGGAACCCCCGGTGGAATTCACTGCCGATGCCGTGCGTGATGAAAAAATAAAAGTACTGCGGGCAGTACGACAAATTGATCCGAAAAAAATCGATAAACTGGCCAAAGCGGCCCAGTACGCCTCTGGCGTCGTCGATGATGAACCCGTTCCGGCCTATGTATCGGAACCGGATGTCTCACCCGAATCCGCAACAGAAACCTTCGCCGGGGTAAAATTCTATATCGATAACTGGCGTTGGCAGGGTGTACCCTTCATCCTGTGGACCGGCAAACGTCTTAAAAAACGTGTTTCGGAAATCGTCATACGATTTCGTAAACCACCGTTTAATTTATTCGACAGCCATGCCAATGTGCCCAAAGCCAATGCCCTGGTGTTCCGCTTACACCCGGACGAAGGCATAGTGCTGCGCATGAATGCCAAAATGCCGGGACTGACCACGGACACCCAGCGCATGGTGATGCGCGCGCCCTACACCCATGAAGGAATGGTGATGGCTGACGCCTATGAGGTATTGCTACATGATGTGCTCATGGGCGATGCCACGCTGTTCTCCCGTTCCGATGAAGTGGAAGAATCCTGGCGCATTATCGCACCCTTGCTGGATGCCTGGAAAGATCGATTCTCCATCGGTCGCTATCGAGCGGGCACCTGGGATATTCCTGAGATGGAAGAGTTGCTGGAAGGCTGCGAAGGGGGCTGGCATAAACCCACATAATCAACATCAGTGGCAGGTGTCAAATGATGCTGCGGCAACGGCACAGGCGGCCGCAGACTTTATGGCCCAATCCATCCGCCACACACTGGCACACAAAGCCGAATGCCTGATTGCCCTGCCCGGCGGCAACACCCCGGTAGCCTGTCTGCAACGACTGGCTGAAATGGACCTGCCCTGGTCACAATGCCACTGGTTCCTGGGCGATGAACGCTGTTATCCACCAGG
>JBLYYN010000054.1:0-2623 GCA_048550535.1 Gammaproteobacteria bacterium | reverse complement strand
GGCCGTGAAGGCGAAGAAGAATATCTGCATTCCGCGGTCACTCTGGCCATAGCTACTCAAACCCCGGTAGTGGCTACCAATGATGTGCATTTTTTACAGCAGTCTGAATTCGATGCCCACGAAGTGCGGGTGTGTATTCACGACGGTCGTACTATGGATGATCCACGACGGCCTAAACATTACAGTGAACAACAATACCTGCGCAGTGAGCAGGAAATGCAGGAGCTGTTTTCCGATATTCCGGAAGCCCTGGAAAATTCGGTCGAGATTGCCCGCCGATGTAATCTGACGGTGCGCCTGGGCGAAAGCTTCTTGCCCAACTTCCCCATACCCGAAGGCGAAACCACCGACAGTTATTTTTCCCGGGTGGCACGGGAAGGGCTGGAAAAACGCTTACAGGTTTTAATCAAAGCTGATGACCCGCAGGCTGAGCAAAAACGTCAGGCTTATCATGATCGCCTGCAAATTGAGATCGATGTTATCACCGGCATGGGCTTTCCCGGTTACTTTCTGATCGTGGCCGATTTCATCCAGTGGTCCAAGGATAATCTCATCCCCGTAGGACCCGGGCGTGGTTCCGGTGCCGGTTCGCTGGTGGCCTATGCCATGTTGATTACCGACCTGGATCCCCTGCAGTTCGATTTGCTGTTCGAGCGATTCCTTAACCCGGAACGCGTATCGCTACCGGATTTCGATATCGACTTCTGCATGGAAGGCCGTGATCGGGTCATCGATTATGTGGCCCAGCGATACGGTCGTGACCGAGTGTCCCAGATCATTACCTACGGCTCTATGGCGGCCAAGGCGGTGATTCGAGATGTGGGTCGTGTCATGGCTCTGTCCTATGGCTTTGTCGATCGCATCGCGAAACTGATTCCATTTGAAATCGGTATGACCCTGAGCAAGGCGCTGGAAGAATCCGATGAGCTGGCCAGGGCCTATAAGGATGAGGACGAGGTTCATGAACTGATTGATATGGCGCTATCACTGGAAGGTCTGGCGCGTAATGCAGGCAAACATGCCGGGGGCGTAGTAATTTCCCCCTCGGTGCTCACCGACTTCACACCGCTGTATTGTGAGCAGGGTGGGCAGAGTGTAGTGACCCAGTTCGATAAGGATGATGTGGAGTCCATCGGCCTGGTGAAGTTCGACTTCCTGGGTCTACGTACCCTTACCGTCATCGACTGGGCCGTACAGAATATTAAAATTCGTCATCCTGATCAGAAAGATCTGGATGTGAACCTGCTGTCACTGGATGACCCAGGCGCATTTGCATTACTCAAGCGATCTGAAACCACGGCGGTATTCCAGCTTGAATCCAGTGGTATGAAGGATCTGATCAAGCGACTTCAGCCCGACTGCTTCGAAGACATCATCGCACTGGTCGCCCTGTTTCGCCCCGGCCCTCTACAATCCGGTATGGTGGATGACTTCATCAATCGTAAACACGGTCGGGCCACGGTGGAATATCCTCATGCGGATCTGGAACCGATATTGAAGCCCACCTATGGGGTTATTCTGTATCAGGAGCAGGTTATGCAGATCGCCCAGGTGCTGGCCGGTTACTCACTGGGTGGCGCGGATATGTTGCGCCGAGCCATGGGTAAGAAAAATGCCGAAGTCATGGCTGAGCAACGGGCCATCTTTATGAAAGGCTCCACCGAACGTGGGGTGGATGCGGACAATGCCAGCTACATCTTCGACCTGATGGAAAAATTTGCCGGTTATGGTTTTAACAAATCCCATTCCGCCGCCTATGCCTTATTGTCCTACCAGACCAGCTGGTTGAAGCATCACTATCCTGCCGAATTCATGGCGGCGGTATTGTCCGCGGATATGGACAACACCGACAAGGTGGTTATCTTAATTGAAGACTGCCACCGTATGAATCTGCAGGTACTGGCTCCGGATATCAATCAATCCATCTATAAATTCAGTGTGCCCGATAATAGCAAAGTGCTATACGGTCTGGGCGCCATCAAGGGCGTTGGCGAGGCCGCACTGCACGGCATCATTGAAGAGCGAGTACAGAATGGCTCGTATAAAGATCTGTATGATTTCTGTCGCCGTGTGGACAGTCGTAAGGTCAATAAACGGGTGATGGAAGCCTTGATCCGGGCCGGTGCCCTGGATGCACTGGGTCCGAATCGTGCCAGCCTGATCGCGCGACTGCAGGATGCCCTGCAAATGGCCGAACAGTATCAGCAAAATGCACGGGTCGGTCAGGATGACCTGTTTGGCACCTCCACCGATGACGATTCCATGGCACCGCTGGATGCGATCATCGTCCCCGAGTGGGATGACGAGCAGCGCCTGACCCTGGAAAAAGAGACCCTGGGTCTGTATCTCACCGGTCACCCCATTGAACGTTATGAAGCTGAGTTACGGCGTTTCACCGATTGCCCACTGGGTGATCTGGCTGATATTGCCGGTGGCAATAATGGTGAAAACAATTACATGTCACAGAGAAATGCCAGAGAGTATAAACTGGCCGGTCTGATGATCGGCATGCGTGTGCGTAAAACCAAAACCGGTGGCAAGATTGTATCGGCAGTGCTGGATGATCGAACCGCGCGTATTGAAGTGCGTATCTTTGAAGAAAAATTTGAGCAATACAGTTATC
>JBLYYN010000053.1:0-9328 GCA_048550535.1 Gammaproteobacteria bacterium | reverse complement strand
TCCCGTTTGGCGATAATGGCCGGCACCATATCAGCAAAAGCCCGTAACGAACCCAGTAAGGTATCGATGGTGTCGAAAATGGGTTCCTTGTCTTCCTGGTTGTCCTTGTTATAGGCCAGGGGCTGGGATTTCATCAGGGTGAGCAAACTCACCAGATGACCATTCACCCGCCCTGTTTTACCCCTTACCAGCTCAGGTACATCGGGGTTTTTCTTCTGCGGCATGATAGAGGATCCGGTACAAAAACGATCCGGCAGATCGATGAAATTAAACTGGGCCGATGACCAGAGCACCAGTTCCTCGGAAAACCGGGATAAATGAGTCATGATAATAGCTGCTGCGGCAATAAACTCTATTGCAAAATCTCTGTCACTCACCGCATCCAGGGAATTACGACATACATCGTCGAAACCCAGTAATTGTGCTGTATATTCTCTATCCAGCGGATAGCTAGTGCCCGCCAGGGCCGCAGCACCCAGGGGTAAACTGTTCATACGCTGCTGACAGTCCTGCAGACGACTGGCATCACGCTGCATGTTTTCAAACCAGGCCATCAGGTGATGGCCAAAGGTGACAGGCTGAGCGACCTGTAAATGGGTAAAACCGGGCATGATGGTGCCGGCTTCCTGTTCTGCCAGTTCCAGCAAGCCCTGCTGTAAACGAAGGATTTCCTGGATAGCAAAACCAATCTGTTCCCGCAGATACAGGCGAATATCGGTGGCCACCTGATCGTTACGCGAACGACCGGTGTGCAAACGTTTTCCGGCATCACCCACGATTTCAGTTAAACGGGCCTCGATGTTCATATGTACATCTTCTCGGCTCACCGACCATTCGAACTGGCCATTAGTAATTTCCTGTTCCACCTGATCCAGGCCTTTGAGTATGGCTTCACTGTCCTGATCACTGAGCACTCCGATTTTATTCAACATACGGGCATGAGCCCGGGAGCCTTCGATATCCTGACGGTACATACGCCGATCGAATGCCACCGATGCGGTAAATGCCTCAACAAAAGCATCCGTGGGCTCAGAAAATCGGCCACCCCATAATTTCTGTTCAGAATCTTTACTCATGATGTCTCTTTCGTTTGCAATCGACGAAGTATACCAAACCGTGTTCATTCAGGCCTATATTTAGCAATTTAGCCATTCCTAAGCTAAAAACATAGTATTAAGACCCAGAACATTTCCCGTAAAGCGTACTATTTCACAAGCTGACTAACACAGATAAAGAAATCATCGACTGCACAGAAATTTCCACTACACTTAGGCCTATGGAAAATCAGAATAATCAAGGCAATCATGGATTTCTGCCCAACTTCTGCGACGTTAACGTCCTGTTTATGCTCATCTTGCTGGTTGAATTGCTGGCGCTGATACTGGCCCTGGCCTCCAGTGAGGTGACTGAATTCTGGGTCAGATTGTCTTTTATCTCCCTGTTTACCCAATGGCTGGCCCTGGCCAATGCCGCACTGCTGTGTCTGTGGCGCGACAAACTAAATCGTTTGTCAGTACTGAGCAATGGCCTGATTAGTTTTGCTATTATGATGTCAGTGACCCTGCTATTCAGTTTGCTGGTAATCTACTTTGGTCACAATCTTGGCGTCTACAAGGCCGTGCAACCGAGCTGGACACATTACTACCTGTTACGGAATCTAGCCGTTTCCGCTGTTGTTTATGCCGTAGTACTGCGTTATTTCTACATCCAGTTTCAATGGGAATATGAAATTAAAGCCCAGGGCATGGCTCAGTTGCAGGCGCTTAAAGCACGCATTCGACCACACTTCCTGTTCAACAGCATGAACACCATTGCCAGTCTGATCAGCATCTCACCGGACAAGGCAGAAAAAGCCGTTGAGGACCTGTCTGACCTGTTTCGCGCCAGTCTTCAAGAACAAACCGTCCACAGTCTGCACGATGAGATCGAACTCACCCGCAGCTATCTGGCTATAGAGCAGCTCAGACTTGGAACACGCTTGAGTGCTGAATGGCAGCTGGGTATTGATGATGATGAACTGGAAATACCGGCTCTAAGCCTGCAGCCACTGGTGGAAAATGCTATTTATCATGGCATTGAACCCCTGCCAGAAGGTGGAAATATTAAAATCACCTCGCAGATTGATAACAATCGTCTATGCTTATCAGTGAGTAACCCTCTGGGTGATAAGAAAGGGCCACAACATTCACGCAGTAATCACATGGCGCAGGACAACATACACCAGAGACTTATTCTAATGTATGGGGACAGGGCGAAGTTTGAAACCGAACAACAACAAAACCAGTACATCGTAAGACTTTGGATACCGATCGACGCGGATTATGAAAATACTGATAGTTGACGACGAACCTCTTGCCAGACAACGATTGTCCGGCATCATTCAACATATAGAAGGCTATGAAGCCTGTGGCGAGGCCTGCAATGGTACAGAAGCACTGCAGCGGACCCAGGATTTAAAGCCGGACATACTGTTACTGGATATACGTATGCCAGGTATGGATGGGATAGAAACCGCCCATCATGTCAATCGCATCAGCAAACCGCCCGCCATCATATTCACCACTGCATTCAATGACCATGCACTGCAGGCCTTTGAAACTCATGCCGTGGATTATCTGCTGAAACCCATTAAACAGGATCGTCTGGCAGATGCGCTGGAAGCCGCTAAACGCCTCACCCGGCCCCAGTTAGAGGAACTCAAGGTCAGCGACCAGACCGACAGTATGCGCAGCCACATTTGTGTCAAGATCCGTGGCTCACTGGAACTGGTTCCCCTGGAGGATATACGTTACTTCCTGGCTGACCATAAATATGTCACTTTGCGTACCCCGGATCATGAACACCTGATTGAGGAGTCCTTAAAATCACTGGAACAGGAATTCAGCCAGTTTTTTACTCGCATACATCGAAATGCGCTGGTGGCAGATCAATATTTGACAGGACTGGAAAAAAACAATGACGGCCACTGTACCGTCATTATTAGTGATATTGCTGACCAGCTGGAAATCAGTCGACGCCATCTGCCCCATGTTCGAAAAAAACTGAAAACCCTCTCCACCTTTCGCTAAACCCAGAGATGCCTGATTAATTCGTGCCAGGTCATGCCGACCGAAGTGGATGGCTACATCGATTTATGACTTTTAGCCAGGTAGCTATAATGACAAACACCAGAGTTTCCCTGGAAAATTCAACCGGCATTTTTTCTTAAGCGGTAGCTAATGCTAGAATATCGCCACTTTACCCGTTGAGAAAAATCTATGGCCAAACCCATTCGAATCGCTACCCGTAAAAGTCCTCTGGCACTCTGGCAAGCAGAAGAAGTGAGCCGACAACTAAAATTACATCATCCGGGTATTGAAATCGAGCTGATAAAAATTGTGTCTAAAGGCGATAAGATACTCGATGCCCCCCTGGCCAAGGTCGGTGGCAAGGGCCTGTTCGTAAAAGAACTGGAACAAAGTATGCTGGATGGTGAATCTGACATCGCCGTGCACTCTATGAAAGACGTACCCATGGAATTCCCCCCCGGTCTGCATCTGCCGGTGATCATGCAACGGGAAGACCCGCGAGACGCATTTGTGTCCAATCAATACCCTACCCTGTCTGACTTACCCGATAATGCTCGAATTGGCACCTCCAGTTTACGTCGACAGTTACAAATCAAGGAAGCCATGCCTGATGCACAAATGCTACATTTGAGAGGCAATGTAAACAGTCGGCTGGAAAAACTCGATCGCGGGGACTTCGATGCCATTATTCTAGCCTCTGCCGGTTTGATTCGTCTCGGTTTTCAAGCCCGCATCAGCTCGAACATCGAGCCTGAACAAAGCCTGCCTGCCATAGGACAGGGTGCGGTGGGCATAGAATGCCGTGACAACGATCAGGCCATGATGGATTTACTGCAACCACTGAATCATCCCGACACTCACATCCGGCTGCTGGCTGAGCGTGCCATGAACCATCGACTCAATGGAGGCTGTCAGGTACCTATAGGCGGTTATGCCCTACTGGACAAAGGAGAGATATATCTGCGCGGCCTGGTGGGCCGCCCTGATGGCAGCGAAGTGGTACGTGGCGATATCCGCGGCCCGGCCGCGCAGGCCGAACAACTGGGCAACAGCCTGGCGGAAACCTTACTGGCCCAGGGTGCCGAAACCATACTCAAGGATATAGGCCTGCTTTAGTGATACAAGCCACTGGCGCAATTCTGCAAGATACAGGTGTACTGGTGACACGTCCGGCACATCAGTCACAGCATTTTATAGATATGCTCCAGCAGGCTGGGGCCAGGGTAATTGCCTGCCCCACCATCGCCATCGAAGCCGTGACCCGCAATAATGCACTGCAATCACAGCTTGATCAGATATCGAATTATCACATCCTTATTTTCATCAGCGCCAATGCGGTAACTCATGCCCTCAATTGGCTGGCTCCGGAAAAGCTTAATACTCAGACCATTGCTGCCATTGGCCAGAGTACGAAAAGAGTGCTGGCGGAACATGGACTTGAGGTTTCTCTTCAGGCTCGTTCCGGGTTCACCTCTGAGCATCTGCTGCAGCTGGAGGATCTTCAACAACCTGCCATTGCAGGCAGGCGCATACTCATTTTTCGAGGTGAAAGCGGCCGTGAACAACTGGCAAAAACCCTTACTGAACGGGGTGCTCAGGTGGACTACGCCGAGGTCTACAGAAGAACTATACCCAGGACCAAGATTGGGCCTATACTAGAGCAGTGGGCTAATGGTGCTATTAATCTGGTCACGGTGACCAGTAACCAGACACTTGAAAACCTGTATTATTTACTAAATGACCAAGGGTCAGACTACCTGAACACCACTGATCTGATTGTCCCTGGTAAACGGTGTTTTGAACTTGCTCGTTTGCAGGGGCATACAGGCAAAATACAGATAGCCAGTTCTGCCATGGACAAAGATATGTTTCAGGCAGTACTGGATTGGCACAGTGCGAAAATACGCTAGCAGATACTGGATATGGCAGACGAAAATAATAAACAATTGGCTAAAACTGACACTTCTACGACGACTGACAAGGACAAGACAGTTGCTACAGAACCCGTAAAAAAATCACGGTTCCTGTCAATACTGTGGTTTTTGGTCGTCATTCTGTTATTTTCTGCCACAGCTGGTGGAGCCTACTACCTGTGGCAGCAACAGTTAAATTTGTCACAGCAACAACAAAGCATACAGGATCTACAGCAGTCCCAGGTCACTGAATTGCGCAGCCAAATCGATGGCCTGAAGAAAACCAGCCGTGACCAGGCAGGCTCCATAGAAGCCAGTAACAGCCAAATCAATGATCTGAAAAACCAGCAGCAAATGATTGCTGAGATATCCCAGAAAGCCATAGATATCACTAATCGCCAGCAAAAGGACTGGATACTGGCGGAAATCGACTACCTGTTACGACTGGCCAACCGGCGTTTGCAGATTGCTCGTGATATTAACAGCGCCATTGCTGCCATGCAGGCTGCCGATCAACGCCTGCACGAACTCGCAGATCTCAACTTGTTTGGTATACGCCAGCAATTGAGTAAAGACATCGCCAACCTCAAGTCCCTGCACCAGGTGGATGTGAATGGCACAGCAATGGCACTGGACCAGATGCTGGTTCATCTAACCGATCTGCCATTCAATTCCGTGATTGATGAAGTCAAAACACAGCTTGATAGCGATCAGCAAACCAGTGATCAGAAGCCTGAAGAAAATGGTTTTATGGATTCAGTGCTCAACACCGTGATGAAAATCGGTGATATCAAAATTCATGATCGCTCTATTGAACCGGCCAGTTCCCGTGAGCAGCAGCAATATACTGAGCAAATGCTTCGCACCTATCTGCTGGGTGCCCGTCTCGCTGTATTACGTTTCGACCAGACACAATATGCGCATGATCTGGATCTTTCCCAAAACCTGTTGCATGCTCATTACAAAGCCAGCGACAACCGGGTCAGCCAGATGAAGAGTGATCTGGCCAGCTTTGCCAGTATTAACCTGTTGCCCGATTTACCCAATATCAATCAGTCCTGGGACATGCTTCAGCAAATTTTGCATGACATACAATTACAAAGAGGTTCATCCGGTTTAACCAATCAAGCTACGCAGGAGGCAGCTCAATGAAACGCCTGCTGATAGTTTTCATAATTGCAACCATTTTTGCTGTGGCCATAGGCCTGCTGGCCTATTATGTCGGTCCCGGTTATGTGGTTTTTAGTTTTGCTGAACACAGTATTGAAACCTCATTTATTTTCAGCCTGGGTATGTTGGTGATCGCTTTTTTTCTTTTTTATTACCTGTTGCGAATGTTGTCTGCTGTCTTCCATCTACCTAATTACCTGGGGTTTCGTTATAACTCTCGACAGTCGGAAAAAGCCCGTAATGCACTGGTAAAAGGGCTCATTGAAATGTCTGAAGGGCGATTTGCCCAGGCTGAAAAAATCCTGTTGAAACAGGCCATTCACAGTGATACCGGCTTGCTCAATTATTTAATGGCTGCGCGCTCGGCCCAGCAACTCGGCGCCTATGACCGTAGAGATGAATACCTGCGTCTGGCCCATGAAGCTACTCCCTCGGCCGATATAGCCATTGGTATTACCCAGGCTGAATTACAGCTGGCCCACAAACAATATGAACAGGCACTGGCGACTTTAAATCATCTGGTCAGTGTGGCCCCTAAGCACGGCTATGTAAAAAAACTGCAGGCCCGGGTATATGAAAATCTAGGTGACTGGGACAACCTGGCGGGCTTACTTGAGCAGGTCAGAAAACAGAAACTGATTTCAGCTGAAAAACTCTCTGACATTGAAACTGAAACCTATGCCGGTCAACTGGATAATCAAATCAAGCTTCACGATTACGATGCTCTGTATAATACCTGGCAGAATATACCCAAACATCAGAAAGATAATTATCAGCTGGTTTCCAAATACGCTAATTATCTGATAAAACTAGGCAAAGATGAGGAGGCTGAGGTTTTATTACGTGGCTACCTCAGTCGACACTGGCGGGAATCCCTGGTATTGCTCTACTCACGCCTGAATACCCACAATCCTGTGCAACAGCTGGAATCGGCGGAAACCTGGCTTCATGGTCATAGTCGTAGTGCTGCATTACTGCTGGTATTGGGAAAATTGTGTATCCAGGCCAAGCTCTGGGGCAAGGGCCGAAGTTATCTTGAATCCAGCCTGGGTATCAAACCTATGTCCGAAACCTACTTCCTACTTGCTCAGTTACTGGAACAACAAATGGAGGAGCCGACAAAGGCTCAGCAGTTCTATAAAACTGGATTGCAACTGGCCGTGGAGGAATCCATGAAACTGGCGGATTATGACTCGACCACAGGATCATTACAGATCAGTGATCGCAGCATTAGCTCACCGGTGCTGCGAGTCATACAGTAATATAATTAATTAGCTCGATTTTAATTGCGCCAGTGCTTTCTGGGCATCGGCTGAAAATTCAAATGCATCGGAATAGATGTGATTTCGATCAGCCGACTGCTGGCTGAATAACTCAACCGCCGCAGTAATCATTACCGGTGGGCCGCTCATATAGATTTCCTGATCCGATAAATCCGCATAGCTTCGGGCCACTGCATCATGAACAAATCCGGTTTCGCCCTGCCAGTTATCTTCAACCAGAGGTTCCGACAAAACCGGAGTATACTGGATTAACGGATTGACCCTTAACCATTGTTTCACCATCTCATCCATGTACAGGTCACGCAGGGAACGCACCCCTACAAACAGGTGAATGGGTCGTTTTAACTTCACATAATTCGCATGCTCGATCATACCTTTCAAAGGCCCGAATCCAGTACCTCCACCCATCATAATGATGGGGCGCAGTGACTCTTCCCGCAGATAAAAACTACCCAAAGGCCCTTCAATCTTAAGCATGGCCCGGTCTTCCATTTCATTAAATAGAAAATCAGTAAATTTACCACCTTCCACGTGGCGAATATGCAGCTCAATAAGCTCATCATCATGGGGTGCGTTGGCGATGGAAAACGCCCGTCGCTTGCCGCCTTGCAGAATAAATTCCAGATACTGACCGGCAAGGAACTGTAAACGATCATCTCCCGCCAGTTTCAATTTCACCTGCATCACATCATGATTGAGTTGATTCTTCTGTTCCACCCGACAGCGTAGCGTTTTCACTTCAATACCCTGACTGCCTTCGAGTTCTTCTATACTGATTTCCAGATCCGATACGGGTATAGCCTTGCAAAACAGTGCCTTTTTCTCACTGATCATGTCGTCTTTCAGGCCCACTGGCTGACGTTCATATTTAATTTCACCCTTAAGCAGGAAACCTGCACAACTGCCACAAGCTCCACCACGACAACCATAGGGTAATTCGATTGAATGGCGCATGGCAGCGTCCAGCACCGTTTCATTGTCATTGACTTCAAACTCATGGCCGGTGGGTTGAATCGTCACCTTATATGTCATGGATACCTCAAAACTCTAGCGGGGGTGGCATTGTGCATGATCTTGGATACAACATAAAGTATTGAATCAAAAACCCAACAAAATTAAAGGTTTAGATCCAACAACATTCGTTTTACTATACCCCTGAAGTAACATTTATTCAGGAAAAATTATGTCCCGTTTGAAAATCTACAGCACTGGCCGCTGCCCCATCTGTGACAAGACCAAAACCCTTCTAAACAAATGGAACATACCTTATGAAGAAGTCCGGGTAGATACGGATAGAGCTGCTCTGCGCGAAATGTCAGAAATAACCGAAGGCGCACGGACCGTCCCTCAAATCACCATTGATGGACAATGGATCGGCGGTTTCAGTGAACTGACCATGATGCACATGGATGATGAACTGGAACCACTAGTACAAGCTGACTAATATGCGACCGGCGATAAAAAATTTACCTGAATGGGTATGCTGGATTGCACAGGATAAAAACGGTGCCTGGTGGGGTTATCAGGTAGAGCCCCTGCAACACCATCAAGGCTGGTATGAAAATGAAGTAGGTCAGATTATCGACCTTGGCAAGGGCAAACCCAACCCGGATTGGAAAAACAGTCTCCAGAAAATTCGTTGATTTATTATTTTCCGCAAATGCATTTGCGGACTTAAAAACATAATAAAGTCACTGGATCCCGGCTAAAAGCACGCCGGGATGACATATACACTTTTGCTGACTTACGACTTACAACTTACAACTTACAACTTACAACTTACAACTATGATTCTATCCATTCTTCGCCATAATCGTGGGTGATTTCTTCATCTTTATGGATTTTCTTCAACGCCACCACATCAAGATCTTCACAATAGCAGGCGTTGGGTCTG
>JBLYYN010000052.1:0-11638 GCA_048550535.1 Gammaproteobacteria bacterium | reverse complement strand
TGTGTGGCAATTCGATCGAGGAACCAGCGGTCATGGGAAATTACCACCACGCAGCCGGGGAAGTCGAGGATGGCTTCTTCCAGTGCTCGTAGGGTTTCTACATCCAGGTCGTTGGTGGGTTCATCAAGCAGCAACAGATTGCCACCTTTTTTCAGCAGCTTGGCCAGGTGTAAACGATTGCGTTCACCGCCGGACAGGTCCTTGATGTATTTTTGCTGGTCTTCACCCTTAAAATTGAAATGACTGACATAGGCTCGTGATGGGATGGTGTAATTGCCCACCGCGATGTTATCCAGGCCGTCAGACACTTCTTCCCATACGGTTTTGCTGCCATCCAGGTCATCGCGGCTCTGATCAACATAAGCGACTTCAACCGTATCACCGATTTTAAATTCACCGCTGTCCGGTTGTTCTTCACCGGTAAGCATGCGGAACAGGGTAGTTTTACCGGCACCATTAGGGCCGATGATGCCGACTATGCCACCTTTGGGCAGGCTGAAGCTCAGGTTTTCATACAGCAGCCGGTCACCAAAGCCTTTACTGATGTTGCTGGCCTCGATCACCAGATCACCGAGACGTGGTCCGGGTGGGATATACAAACTCTTGGTTTCGCTGCGTTTCTGATGCTCGGACGAGGACAGCTCCTCAAAGCGTTGAATACGGGCCTTGCTCTTGGCATGGCGACCTTTGGCGTTGGAGCGTACCCATTCCAGTTCGGCCTTGATGGCTTTCTGGCGGCCGGCTTCCTTTTTCTCTTCGCTTTCCAGTCGTTTTTCCTTTTGCTCGAGCCAGGAAGAATAATTGCCTTCCCAGGGAATACCGCGGCCACGGTCCAGTTCAAGGATCCATCCCGCCACGTTGTCGAGGAAGTAGCGGTCATGGGTCACCGCCACTACCGTGCCTGTGTATTCTTTCAGGAATCGTTCCAGCCAGGCCACGGATTCGGCGTCCAGATGGTTGGTGGGTTCGTCAAGAATCAGCATGTCCGGCGATGACATGAGCAAACGACAAAGGGCGACTCGACGACGTTCACCTCCGGAGAGTTGACTCACATCCGCATCCCAGGGAGGCAGGCGCAGGGCATCGGCCGCTATTTCCAGTTTATGCTCAATGTTATGGGCGTCGGAAGCCTGGATAATGTTTTCCAGTCGCGCCTGCTCGGCGGCCAGGGCATCGAAATCAGCATCCGGCTCGGCGTAGGCGGCATAAACATCATCCAGCTTCTGCTGAGCTTCTTTTACTTCTTTCAGGCCATCCTCAACATTGCCTTTTACATCTTTGGTCGGGTCAAGTTGAGGTTCCTGGGCCAGGAAGCCGATATTAATACCGGGCTGAGGTCGGGCCTCACCGATAAAATCCGTATCCACACCGGCCATAATCCGCAGCAGGGTAGACTTACCGGCACCGTTGTAGCCCAGTACACCAATCTTGGCGCCCGGGAAAAAGTTGAGGTAAATGTCTTTGAGGATTTCTTTCTTAGGCGGAACAACCTTGCCCAGCCCGTTCATGGTGTATATATATTGAGCCATAGAATTTGTAGTGAGATTATAGTTTGAGGAGTTTGGCAGAATTATACTTGAATCTGTATTAAATGAAGCAGTTTATGCGTCGAGAGATCAATGTGTTCGTCACAGTGACCAACAATGGCAACAAACAGTCATGCAGTTTTGCCATCCCTGTCAACCTAGGCAATGTAAATCCCAAACAATTCATGAAGAAGATAGGGGACGTTAGAGTAGACGCCACCGGTCAAAAAACATCCCCATGCCGGCCTCACAACCCGAAAAATAAGCCCCACTTAATGAAACCAGCCTGAATGGTTCTAAATCGTAGTAATATCGCGAGCTTAGGGCAATTCAGGCTGGCTTAAAAAACCTATATCAGCTATTCTATTGCACCTTTTCTAACGACCGCCGCCAGGTCACTTTTGGAGAACCGTGCATGTTTTCAGTCAAAATGAGAATCCAGGGTTATGACGATGAAATTTGGGGTGCTATCGAGCATGAAACCCGCCGTCAGGAAGAACATATAGAGCTGATCGCTTCTGAAAACTATACCAGCCCCCGTGTGATGGAGGCTCAGGGCTCGGTACTTACCAACAAGTATGCCGAAGGCTATCCGGCCAAACGTTATTACGGCGGTTGTGAATATGTGGATATGGCCGAGCAACTGGCGATCGATCGGGTTAAGAAACTGTTCGGTGCCGATTATGCCAATGTGCAGCCCCATTCCGGTTCTCAGGCCAATGCAGCGGTGTATATGGCTCTGTGTGAACCGGGTGATACGGTACTGGGTATGAGCCTGGCCCACGGCGGTCATTTAACTCATGGTGCCAAGGTGAGTTTTTCCGGCAAGATTTACCACGCAGTTCAGTATGGTTTGAACATCGAAACCGGTGAAGTGGATTATGACGAAGTCGAGCGTCTGGCCAAAGAGCACAAACCCAAAATGATTATTGCCGGTTTTTCCGCCTATTCCCGTATTATGGACTGGCAGCGTTTTCGTGATATCGCCGATGAAGTGGGGGCTTACCTGTTTGTAGATATGGCTCACGTAGCCGGCCTGGTGGCGGCGGGTCTCTACCCAAATCCAGTACCTATTGCCGATGTGGTGACTTCAACGACCCATAAAACACTGCGCGGCCCCCGTGGTGGTATTATCCTGGCCAAGCAAAACGACGACATTACCAAGAAATTCAACTCAGCGATTTTCCCCGGCTCCCAGGGTGGCCCATTGATGCATGTGATTGCCGCCAAAGCCGTGGCCTTCAAGGAAGCCATGGAGCCTGAATTTGTGGACTACCAGAAGCAGGTGATCGTGAACGCCCAGGCCATGGCCAAGGTGTTCATGGACCGCGGTTATGATGTGGTATCCAAGGGCACGGACAATCATTTATTCCTGGTGAGCTTTATTGAAGCCGGCTTGACCGGTAAAGATGTGGAAGCGGCACTGGAGAAGGCCAATATTACGGTTAACAAAAATGCCGTACCTAATGATCCACAGTCACCATTCGTGACCAGTGGTATTCGCATCGGTACACCAGCACTGACCACCCGTAATTTTAACGAACAGGATTCCATCGATCTGGCTAACTGGATGTGTGATGTGATTGCCGATATGGATAATGAATCGATCATTAATGACGTTAAGGCGAAGGTCATGGATATCTGCGCCCGTTTGCCGGTATACAAGTCGTAAAAAAGTCATAAGTCATTAGTCTTAAGTCTTAAATCTTAAATCAAAAGGCTCTAGACGAGATTATGATTAAACGTTATTGACTTACAGATTTTGGAATATATTTTGCGACTTACGACTTACGACTTACGACTTACGACTTACGACTTAGGAATTAGGACTTAAGACTTAAATGCACTGCCCATTTTGCTCAGCGCCCGATACCCGGGTCATCGATTCCCGTCTTTCCGGCGATGGTGATAATGTACGCCGTCGTCGGGAATGCGTGGAATGCGGTGAGCGTTTTACCACTTATGAAAAAGCCGAGTTGAATCTACCCAGGGTGGTCAAGCAGGATGGCAGTCGCCAGCCATTTAGTGAAGAAAAGTTACGTTCTGGTTTATGCAAGGCGCTGGAAAAACGGCCAGTAAGCATGGAGCAGATCGAAGCCAGTGTCAGCCGAATCAAACACAATCTGTTAACCGCTGGTGAGCGGGAAGTGGATGCTCGTAAGATTGGTGATCGCGTGATGGAAGAATTACGTCAGCTGGATCATGTGGCCTATATCCGTTTCGCCTCTGTGTACCTTGATTTTGAAGATGTGGATGCCTTCCGCGAGGCCATAGAAAAACTTAAGGCACCCCAGTAGTCGTTCATGAGTCATTCCACCTACATGGCCTGGGCGTTACAGCTGGCAGCTCAGGGTCTGTACACTACTCAGCCTAATCCACGGGTAGGCTGTGTGCTGGTAAAACATAAGCAGATTATCGCCGAAGGCTGGCATCGCAAGGCCGGTGAAGCCCATGCCGAAATCCATGCTCTGAATCAGGCCGGGAACAGGGCGAAGGGCGCCACCGCCTATGTCACCCTGGAGCCCTGCAGTCACCACGGACGAACTCCACCCTGTGCCGATGCTCTGGTTGACGCGGGCGTGTCCCGGGTGGTTATTGCCATGGAAGATCCCAATCCCCAGGTGTCAGGTCAGGGTGTAGCCAGGCTTCGTGAAGCGGGTATCGAGGTGATTACCGGCGTGCTGGAAGCCCAGGCTCGGGAGTTGAATCCTGGCTTTATCAAGCGTATGTCGTCGGGTTTACCTTATGTTCGGGTCAAGCTGGCGATGAGCCTCGATGGACGAACCGCCATGGCTTCAGGAGAAAGCCAGTGGATTACCGGGTCGGCTGCCCGAAAAGATGTGCAAAAACTGCGCGCGCGGAGTTCGGCCATACTAACAGGTATAGCTACCATTCGAGCTGATGACCCATCACTTAATGTCAGAATGACGGCTGAGGAACTGGGCCTGGATATACCTCCGCACCAGCCCATGAGGGTGATTCTGGATAGCCAGTTAAGCTGTCCTCATGATGCTAAACTGTTTAGTCTGCCCGGCCAGACAGTGATTCTCACCAGTCACCCAGAGCCTTTGACTGAAGATTTCCCCCGTGCCGAGGTGGTTCAACTTAAACAGAGTGAGGGACGTGTTGATCTGCATGCCGCTATGCAGTGGCTGGCGACTCAGGAAATCAATGAAGTCCATGTAGAGGCGGGTAGTGTACTTTGTGGGGCCTTACTGGAGTCTGGCCTGGTGGATGAGTTAGTGATCTATATGGCGCCCCATCTGATGGGGAATCAGGCTAAAGGCTTATTTCATTTGCCGGATATTCAGAGTATGGAGCGCAGACTGGAATTAGATATTAAGGACATCAGGATGGTGGGGCAGGATGTGAGGATAACAGCCCTGCCTAAATAATTTTCACTCCGGGCTAGAGGGTTCTGGCCGGGAGCTTTTATTCATTGTAATAATGAATCGATTTTGGAGTTAATTTATGTCCACCATTGTTGTGGTCAAAAAGAACGGTAAAGCCTGCATTGCGGCTGACAGCCTCACCAGCTTTGGTGATTTACGCATGGGTTCGGATTATGATGCCGGTTATGACAAAATCCAGTGCTATGGACCAGGTTATTTCGGCATTGTGGGTAGTGCGGCCCATGCTCTGGTGATGGAGAGCGTACTGAAGAACCAGAAGGTGAAAATCGATTTTTCCGATCGCATGGCTATTTTCGAAACTTTCCGTAAACTGCATCCGGTACTCAAGGATAAATACTTTCTCAATGCCAAGGATGAAGATGATGATCCCTATGAAGCCAGTCATATCGATGCACTGATATGCAATCCAAACGGTATTTTTGGTATCTATTCATTGCGGGAGGTGAGTGAGTACAAGAAGTTCTGGGCTATTGGCTCAGGTTCCGAGTATGCACTGGGCGCTATGTATGCCATGTTTGATCGACTGGACTCGGCCGAAGAGATTGCCAAAGCCGGTGTCGAGGCGGGGGCTGAGTTCAATAATGCCACCGCACTGCCTATGACCACGTTCACTATCGACCTTAAGGCCTAATGGGGTAGAAACCATCATGTTTACCGGAATCATCGAAAGTCTGGGCAGTATCGAATCCATTGAAGACAGGGGTGGTGATGCGCGTTTCTGGATCAATACCGGCAAACTGGACATGAGCGATGTGCAGCATGGCGATAGCATAGCCATGAACGGGGTATGTCTCACCGCCATCGAATTACGACCAGATGCTTATTGTGCGGATGTGTCTGGTGAAACTCTGTCGCTGACGTCTCTGAAGCTACTGAAAAAGGGCAGTGCGGTCAATCTTGAAAAAGCTTTGACCCTGAGTACCCGCCTGGGTGGGCATCTGGTGAGTGGTCATGTGGATGGTATTGGTAAGGTGGTGGATAGATATGATGATGCCCGCTCGGTGCGTTTTGTGATTGAGGCTCCCAAAGGACTGGCCAAATACATTGCCATGAAAGGCTCAATTAGCGTTGACGGTGTCAGTCTGACGGTGAATAAAGTGGACGGCGCACAGTTTGAATTGAACATTGTGCCCCATACTTTACAGGAGACCATCATGAACGATTATTACCCCGGCAGGATTGTGAATCTTGAGGTGGACCTTATAGCCAGATATCTGGAACGCCTGGTTCTGGGGGATGATGCCGCCACACCGGGAAGTCGGATCACGCAAAGTTTTCTGGCAGAAAACGGTTTTATCAAGTAGTCTGATGGCTGCTATTTAGTATGAATCAACTTTAAGAAAACTCGCTATGCAATTGAATTCAATAGAAGAAATAATCGAAGATCTGCGCCAGGGCAAGATGGTAGTCATCATGGATGACGAAGACCGTGAGAACGAGGGTGATCTGTTAATGGCCGCGCCTTGCACTACGGCTGCAGATATCAATTTCATGGCTCGTTATGGTCGAGGCCTGATCTGCCTGACCCTGACTCGTGAGCGTTGTCAGCAACTTCGTCTGCCTCTGATGGTGAATGCCACCGATTCTGAACACGGTACTAATTTTACTCTGTCGATTGAAGCTGCGGAGGGTGTGACTACCGGAATCTCGGCAGCCGACCGCGCAGTGACGGTGCTGGCAGCGGTGGCTGAAGATGCTCGCCCGGAGGACCTGGTTCAGCCAGGCCATATCTTCCCATTGATGGCGCAACCCGGCGGTGTTTTGAATCGTGCCGGCCATACCGAAGCCGGTTGTGATCTGGCCCGTCTGGCCGGGTTTGATCCCAGTGCGGTGATTGTTGAGATTCTCAATGATGACGGCAGCATGGCACGCCGACCGGACCTGGAAAAGTTTGCCAAAGAGCATGGACTTAAAATCGGTACTATTGAAGACCTTATTCGTTATCGTATTGAGAATGAAAAGACGGTTGAACGAGTGGCCGAATCCGATTTCCCTAGTGAGTTCGGACATTTTCGACTCTATGCTTATCAGGATGAGTTGAGTAAATGTCTGCATCTGGCTTTGGTGAATGGTGAAGTTGATCCTGCTAAACCAGTGCTGGTCAGGGTGCATATGGAAAATACCCTGTGTGACGTGCTGTCTTCATCTCTGCACTGTGGCTGGCCCTTGCGTAATGCCATGCAGCAGGTTGCAGAAGCCGAGGAGCCAGGTGTGATTGTCATTTTACGCCAGCATCAGGATGCCCGACATATTGTACAATGGATGGTTCGCCCCCCCGAACATACTGAACGACATGACAATGATCCCCCGGCAGATTTAAGAACCCACGGTGTGGGCGCACAGATACTCATGGACCTGAATGTACATAAGATGCGTCTGATGACGGCGCCGAAACGTATCCATGGCCTGGCGGGCTTTGGCCTGGAAGTCGTAGATTATGTTAGCGGTGATTATAAATCGGCAGGCAAGTGAGGCTAGGCAAAATGAATTAGGCAACAGATGGCTGTGGAGTCGGTTATAATTGCCGCAACTGAATTTTGATTATTTAAAGAGCATTGGACCATGTCAGAAATAAAAACTATAGAAGGTGAATTACAGTATTCGGAAGGCCGTTTTGCCATTGTGGTGGCTCGTTTCAACGGTTTTATCGTGGAGAGTCTTCAGGCGGGTGCGATTGATACATTACTGCGTCATGGTGTAGCCGAAGACAATATTACTGTAATCAAGGTTCCCGGTGCTTATGAAATGCCCGTTGCAACTCAGCGTCTGGCACAGGGCGGTAAATTCGATGCCATCATCGGACTGGGTGCCGTCATCAGGGGCTCCACTCCGCATTTTGATTTCGTCGCCGGTGAAGCTTCAAAAGGTATGGCATCTGTGGCACTGGATCACGGCTTACCCGTGGTGTTTGGTGTGCTGACTACCGATACCATCGAACAGGCCATCGAACGTGCCGGTACCAAGGCCGGGAATAAAGGTGCCGAAGCGGCTATCACCGCCATTGAGATGGTCAACCTGTTCAAGAAGCTGGACTAGGCAGAGGCTGGAACAGTTACATGTCTAATGTCAGTCAGGCCAAAGGCCGAAGTAATGCTCGTAAAAAAGCCATGCAGGCCCTGTATCAATGGTCCATCAGCGGTAATGAGTTAAAAGAAATTGAAGTTCAGTTCCAGAGCGAACAGGATATGTCCAAGGTGGACACGGAGTATTTCCATAACCTGCTATTTGAAGTACCTAAAAACCTCAGTGATCTGGACCAGGCCATGGCGCCTATGATGGATCGTAGCTGTGAGGAGCTGGATCCGGTTGAACAGGCTATTTTACGTATTTCCACCTATGAGTTATTGCACAGACTGGATGTACCCTATCAGGTGGTGATTAACCAGGCCGTCGATCTGGCCCTGGCCTTCGGTGCGGATCAGAGTCACAAATTTGTTAATGGCGTGCTGGATAAGCTGGCCCGTGATCTGCGCAAGACTGAAGTTGAAAGTTGAAAGCCTGGGGCGCGGATTAATCCTTAAACTGGAATAATCAAATACTGGATTTCTGCCAAACAGGGATAACAGATTTTACAACCTGGTTGAAAAGAATCAATCAAGCCTGCGATTAGAACTGTGTCTGAATTCGATCTTATCACTCATTATTTCAAACATCTGTCACCAGCGCGTTCCGATGTGGTCCTGGGTATAGGTGATGATTGCGCCCTGCTGGAAGTCCCAGCCGGCATGCAACTGGCCGTGTCCACAGATACCCTGAATGCCGGTATTCATTTTCCCGATAATACCAGCCCCATCGATATTGGTCACAAATCTCTGGCGGTGAACCTGAGTGATCTGGCCGCCATGGGGGCTGAGCCAGCCTGGGTGAGTCTCAACCTGAGTCTGCCGGATTATGATGAAGACTGGCTGGCGGGTTTTTGTCAGGGTTTTGCCGAACTGGCCCAGGAATATACGGTGCAGCTGATTGGTGGGGATACTACCCGTGGGCCGCTCAGCATATCAGTACAGGTATATGGCTTTGTCGAGCCAGGTACAGCCATGAGGCGGGACGGGGCACAGCTGGGTGACCAGATTTATGTGACGGGCACACTGGGTGATGCCGGGCTGGGGTTAAAGCAATGCCTGAGTCAACTTAGTGATGTACCGGCTTATTGTGTTGAGCGTCTGAATCGACCTCAGCCCAGGATTGGTCCAGGGCGAATGTTAGCCGAGTTCAGTCGCTGTGCGATCGATATTTCCGATGGTTTATTGGCAGATCTGGGGCACATTTTACAGCAGAGTGGATGTGGGGCCCGGATTGAGCTGGATCGCATTCCACTATCCACATCACTGGCGGATTATTATGCTGATGAGACAGACTGGTCATCGATACTTGGCTCCGGTGATGATTACGAGCTCTGTTTTACGGTCACTAAAGACAGGCAAAATCAGATGCTGGACAGGCTCAGACAACAGGATGTGACGGTGACACGGATCGGTGAAATCACAGAGCAGGGACTGGAATGCCTGGATCGTGATGGCCAGAAATGGGAATTTGAACATTCAGGATATGACCACTTTAAATCATGAAAGACTACAGTCATCCGAACAGGAAAATCCCGCCCAGTTACCTGAAAAATCCAGTGCATTTTCTATCACTGGGATTTGGCTCCGGATTATCTCCGAAAGCACCGGGCACTATGGGCACCCTGGCGGCGATTCCACTGTATTTGTTGCTGGCTACACTGGATTTAGAGTGGTATCTGCTGATAACACTACTGATTTCCATACTGGGTATCTGGTTCTGTGGCTATACCAGTGCCGCCCTGAAAGTGCACGATCACCCGGGTATAGTCATTGACGAGTTTGCGGGTTTTCTGATCACGATGATTGCCGTGCCGTTGAATTTATACACCCTGGTTCTGGGTTTTATGCTGTTCAGGTTGTTTGATATTATCAAACCCTGGCCCATCGGCTGGCTGGATCGAAAGCTACACGGGGGCCTGGGTATTATGCTGGATGACATTGTAGCGGGCATCTATGCATTGGCTTCGGTGCATCTTATTATTTTGATTTATGGTGACTGGTTGTAATGAAGCCTGAGTCCAAAGTCGTGTTGCTTGCCTGTCTTTTTCTTCAGCCCGTTCAGGCGATTGAGAATATTGAAAACATGAACCTGTTGAGTGATCAGGCTCGTCAGGGTATAGATGTCCAGGTGGGTCTGGACATTAGTGGCAAAAATGGCAATACCTCGAAACAAAAGGCCGGTTTCGATAGTCGATTTCAGTGGTTTAAGGAAAGCGGTACGCATTTCCTGGTGCTCAGCTACGAGTACGGGGAATCCAGTGACGTTAAAGATACCGACAAGAGCTTTATGCATCTGAGACACATCGGTTATGTTACAGATACCATGGCCTGGGAAGTGTTTGCTCAACTGAGCAGCGACGAATTCACCCGATTGAGTCTGCGAGCTCTGGCAGGGGGCGGTGTGCGTTATAAGCTGGGTAAGCCATCGGAATCACATAGCTCCTATCTCGGTGCCGGCATGTTCCGGTCCAGGGAAACACTGGAAGAAGATCTCGGCGCTACGGATGAGGGAAGTGATTACGCTAGCCGGGCCAATTTGTATATGGTCAATAAATTCAAGATATCAGAGAGCGCAAGTCTGCTGAATACCCTGTATTATCAACCGGACCTGAGTGATGCATCGGATTATCGATTACTGGATCAATTTCGCTTTAACGTAAACATCACACAGAAGCTGTCTATTGTTATTTCCTTGGATGTCAGCCGGGACAGTCGTCCGCCACAAAATATTAAACCTACCGATAGTTCTTATGCCACGGGATTTAATTATCGTTTTTAAGGATAAGTCATGCGAACAAAGTCCTACCTATTAATATTGATTGCCATTCTGATGCCTGGGCTGGTAAATGCCATTGAAAAAATTGAAGTGCAGGCATTGTTCGCCGGAAAGGTGGTGGTCATGATTGATGGCACTCGTCGTACCCTGGCTGTGGGTGACACTTCACCAGAAGGTGTTCATGTTGTTTCCGCCGACAGTAAAACAGCGGTTTTTGAAATAGACGGTAAGAAAAATACTTATCCTCTGGGTAATTCAATTACCATGAGTTACCAGAAACGGAAAAGTGTTAAAGAGCAGATTTTTGTTAACTCCTATGGCATGTACAAAACTCACGGTAGCATCAATGGCCAGTCGGTTCGCTTTCTGGTGGATACCGGCGCAACCTCGGTGGCGATGAGTGAACCCGCAGCCAAACGACTGGGAATTCCCTACCGACTGGATGGTCAGCCTACCCGGACATCCACCGCTTCTGGGGTTGCTAAAGCCTGGCGAATTAAACTCAAAACCATCACCGTCGGTAGTCTGAAGCAGAGTCAGATCGATGCTGTGGTGATAGAAGGCAATCACCCCAGTGAGATACTGCTGGGAATGACTTTTCTTGGACGTTTGAAAGTGGAAAAAGAAGCCGGTGTAATGATCCTGGAGCAAAAGTATTAAACGTAATCAGTAGTTAATGTGAAACATTAGTAGAAGTTTTGGTTGTTTTATAAGAAAACGCAAATGAACGCTAATGTAATAAATGGTTTGTAGGTGGCTTTTAGTTGTAGCCATGCACTTACGTGGATTAGTTACGACTTTGGAGAAACCTGGCCACAAAAGGCTAAACTAAAAAAATTATTCGCGTTTATTCGCGTT
>JBLYYN010000051.1:0-5099 GCA_048550535.1 Gammaproteobacteria bacterium | reverse complement strand
GGCTACAACTGGATATCAGTAACCAGTTGGAACCGAAACCCGGCATACCCCCCAGTGCCGAACACCTGAGCCAGCTGGTTGCTAAAATCCAGCAGGTCAAACCGCTGGCGGTAATCTATTCCAGCCAGCAGAATCCACGGGCCGCACTATGGCTGGCTGATAAAACCGGGATTAAGGTACTGCAACTGCCTTATACCGTGGGCAGCGATGAACAAACGGATAATCTGTTCACGCTTTACCAGACCATCATCGATCAATTGACGGGATTACTGCCTTGAACTGGGCATCACTGGATCTCAGTATCCTCGCCCCGGCGCTGCTGGCCGGTGTGATTGTATTATCCACCCATGTTCCCCTGGGGCTGCTGGTACTGAAACGGGGCATTATCTTTCTCGATCTGGCGGTTGCACAGATCGCCGGCTTAGGCCTGGTGGCTGCCAGCTTAATGGATATCTCCACCCAGGGAATACTGGCACAACTGATTGCGGTTGTGAGCGCTATCCTGGGTGCCCTGTTTTTATTCTGGACCGAACAACGCTGGCCGGCCCTGCAGGAAGCTATCATCGGCAGCAGTTTCGTCATTGCTGCCAGCACGGGAATTCTGCTACTCAGCGGCGACCCTCACGGCGGCGACCAGATCCAGGAACTGCTCAGTGGCCAGATCCTGTGGATCAGTTTTGACCAGCTGATCTACAGCGCCATATTGTTCAGTATCATTTTAATCAGCTGGTTAAAGTGGCACTGGCATGTCAGTCGAATTAGCTTTTATATCCTGTTTGCCCTGGCTGTTACGGCATCGGTGCAACTGGTGGGGGTATATCTGGTGTTCTCCAGTTTAATCATACCTGCCCTGTCCTGTTATTACATTGCCAAACCCAGTACACGATTGTTGTGGAGTTACGCTACAGGACTTGCCGGTTATTTACTGGGGCTGTTGATTTCAGCACTGGCGGATTTACCCAGCGGGCCGATGATTATTCTGTCATTGGTGGCTTGTGGGGTGGTAAGTTGGAATCTGAGCAGGGTTTTGAACTTGAGGAAGGTTTAATAGAATCATTAACATTATCATTCGTTATTATGTTGTTACATTTTTACTTGTATAGCAATTAAAAGCACTCTCAGCATTCAAGCTAACAAATATTATTGTTATAAATCAACAATATAAAATCTGGTGATAAATAAATCAGCCTGGCTAGTTGTGGACAAAACAAAAATTCCACAATATACGCATCAAGCATTTTCTTTTACCAGGAGTATCCCATGACCCAAGAATTTCTACCCATGCCAGACGACAACGGTTATTTTGGAGAATACGGTGGTCAGATCATTCCTCCTGAACTCAAGGCCATTATGGATGAAATCAATGATGCCTATGAGAATATTCACAATACTGAAGCCTTTAAAAAAGAATTAAATGATCTTTACATTCATTATGTGGGCCGCCCTAGTCCTATTTTTCATGCCAGAAGACTGAGTGATAAAATTGGTGGTGCACAAATATTTTTAAAACGTGAAGATTTAAATCACACCGGCGCACATAAAATCAATCACTGCCTGGGTGAAGCACTGTTGGCGAAGCATATGGGTAAAACAAAAGTCCTGGCTGAAACCGGTGCCGGACAACATGGTGTTGCCCTGGCCACAGCCTGTGCTTTGGTCGATATTGAATGTGAAATCCACATGGGTGAAATCGATATAGAGAAAGAACACCCCAATGTGACTAAAATGAAAATTCTGGGTTGCAAACTGGTGCCTGTCAGTCGTGGTACCCGCACCCTGAAAGATGCGGTAGACAGTGCCTTTGAAGAATACCTGAAAGACCCGGTGAATTATTTTTATGCCATAGGTTCTGTCGTGGGTCCCCACCCTTTTCCGAAAATGGTCAGGGATTTTCAGAGCATTGTCGGTAAAGAGGCTCGTCAACAGTTTATGGAGCGGCAGGGCAAACTTCCAGATATCGTCATGGCCTGCGTGGGTGGCGGTTCCAACGCGATTGGCATATTCACTGCTTTTATGCATGACGAATCAGTCGAGCTTATCGGTGTTGAACCTGCCGGCAAAGGCCTGGACACCCCTGACCATGCCGCAACATTAACCCTGGGTAGCAAAGGTGCACTGCACGGTTTCGAATGCTACAACCTACAGGATGAAAAAGGAAATCCGTTGCCGGTATATTCTATTGCATCTGGATTAGACTACCCGGGTGTGGGTCCGCAACATTGCTACCTGAAAGACATAGAACGGGTTCGCTATGAAACCATCGACGATAAAGATTGCCTGGAGGCCTTTATGACCTTATCGCGCACGGAAGGTATTATACCGGCGCTGGAAAGCGCCCATGCTGTAGCTTATGCTATGAAAATTGCCAAAGACATGGCAAAAGACAAAAACATATTAATTAATCTGTCGGGACGTGGGGACAAGGATGCGGATTTTGTCGCTGAAAGGTTATCACTATAACCACTCGGCAATACTGCTTTTAATTGATTAAATAATATCAAGAGGGGTGGCAACACTCCCCCTGATTTCGAACAATCTATAGCAACCAATCCTTAGACATTTATAAATGCATAGATCTAAGCTGTGAATTTCATTTCTGCTGACACATTCACTCGAACTGATTTAGCCATTAAATACTCACAAACCAACAGCAGCGACAGCTGATTTCTGATATAGCTCGAGTGACACTTAGCTGGATAGATATTCATCTAACACCTGTATCATCGAGTTAGCTGAATTATTTATAAATCCGGGTATGCGATTTAAATTCAGCCATCTTTAGCTCATGCGCGTACAAGACACATAAAATAAGAACATTAATCTATACTTAAATTTCAACGACCACCAAGTTAACAAGCATTTATTTAACGTTATTAAGCAAAGCTTTCACAAATACAATCTTCTTGATTATCTTTTTTCTGTGGGCCAATTCAAATTATGACTGCATTACTATGTTAGGATTTCAACAGAAATAAAGCTGGTATTTTATACAGCTTTGTTCAACGGCAACAAAAAAACAAAATAAGGGTTACCGTGATGTTACAAACATTGTTTAAATTTAGCTTCTTTATCGGTATAGGTATCGCCTGGCGCTATGCCAAACCCATGCAAGTGAGTGCTGGGGCCCTACGCCGTGCACTAATTGCATTATTATATAATGTCTTTCTGCCCGCCCTGGTGCTATCAGTACTATGGCAGGTAAATTTCAGCGCCAACACCTGGCGCATTCTTGTAGTCATGTTGCTAACTATCGTAATAGGCCTGGCTGCTGCATGGTTTTATTATAAAAACAAGAGTATATCGAACAACGTCAAGGGGGCATTTATCCTGGCTGCAGCCTTCGGTAGTATTTTAATCATAGGTATGCCGATCACTCAAGAATGGGTGGCACGATGGACTGTCCGAACAGCTGTATATTACGAAGCGGTTGTCATGCTGCCTATCTTATTTACTGCAGGTGTACTACTGGCAAAACAATTTGGTGAAAGTGAAAAAGTTTTTTTTGGTGCTGAATTAATTAAAGAACCCATTATAATCGCCCTGATTCTCGGCCTGATTCTTAACCTGACTAACGTAAAGATGCCGGTGCTGGTTAGCAACTGGCTGACAATCGCAAAACTGGGGATCTTGCCTGCTGGCCTGATTACCATCGGCCTTTCGCTTTACTGGCATAAACAATGGGTAAAATTAATTCCTGCGATGTTACCTGTAGTGGTGATCCAGCTGATTTTACAGCCACTCCTGTTATGGGGCTTTTTCCATCTGTTTGGAGTCACCGGTGTACAAACGTTCAAATCCATGTTTATGCAGGCGGCTATGCCATCCATGGTGCTGGGCTTTATTATCTGTGAACGCTACAAACTTGATAGCACCGCCTATACCGCTGTGTTCAGCTTTACCACTATAATCAGTCTCTTCACTATTCCAGTCTGGTGGACACTGTTACAGAAAGGTATCATAAGTTAATAAATATAGTGGTGAGCATGCTCACCACTAGTATTTGTTCTGAGTGCTTTTCCTTGATGGTAACAATATCAAAACTTAGTAATCACTGCCTTAAAGAAAGCAGTACTGAGCTGCCACCACATTGACCGGAATAACTGTATAGTAATATATTCTATAAAAGGCTCTAACTTTTATAACCCTATATTCTATAGCCTTCTTTTATTTAGATGATTTTTTCAGCTATGATGAGACGAGTAACAAAAATCATGACACGGTCTGGAAGGATCATAATAAACTCGTGTGCCACATGCATCACTTCGTACTTTTCTTATATATTTCACTACATCTACTTTTGATGAATGCGAAGCAACATTTAATGCATTTCCGATAGCTTATCTTGCTGTCCATTTACTTCATACTCAATCTTAGAATAGCCCTGTAATAATATGATGCACCGTCATCTCCTGGATAATGGCCAACCTGAGAAAATGGACGAATAATCACGACCTATAAAGAATTTACAGTCATCACTATGCCCATTAAAAAAATAAACCGTGTACTGGTTTTATGGAAAATTCATCTTGAGTAGTTTTACCAATAAACACCAATATAATAATATAATAAGAAAATCTATAAATAACTTTAATTAGACTTTGATTTTGATATCAAAGTTTAAAAATTTATTTAAATGCTAGCCCATAAACTTAAATGGGACTGAAGAACTATTATTTAATACTACGCCATAAATAATCATAAATTAATACCACCATCTTTTTTATTCTATTTAAAGATTAATGCCTCATCGCATCAACCGATGTGACAGTAGTTGTAAAGCTTCTGTAAAAAGCGCTACTGTCTTTAATCTGCGGTTCTAGCTTGTACCCCTGGGGAAATCCCCCATTGTTCACTGAACAAATATCATTATCTTTTTTAAAGCAATAACAATAAGGGGAAAACAAAATGATAAACAGACGTGATTTTCTAAAAACAAGTATTTACGTGGGAGCCGGTATCGCACTGCCAGGATTCGCGTTTCGCACTCGCGACGCACTAGGTGTACCACTCGCAACCGGTTTGTCCGATCCTGCACTGCAACCTAAGTTTGTGGAGCAGGCCATCAACGCATTGGACCGCAATTTCATCTTCAAACCGTC
>JBLYYN010000050.1:0-13837 GCA_048550535.1 Gammaproteobacteria bacterium | reverse complement strand
ATGAAAACACCCGCGATGAATACCTGGCCTGGGAACAGGACCATGATAATAAAATTCAGCTTAAGGGTGATGATTCAGAGGACTATGTTGCTGAAGGTTAAATACTGCTCTGTGCCTAATTGTATGCAGGATATGAAAGGCGTACTCATTTTTCAATGAGTACGCCTTTTTTGTTCGAGCTTGCAGTTAGCCACTTTTGATAAGCTCACCAATCAGGATTTACTGTTACAGAATTTATAATAAATATCATTACTGCAATATAGAACACCCCTAAGCACAAATACGGTAAAAATTAGCACCTTATTTAACACTACACCGAAAATATATCTGTTGATGGGGTTCATGCCCGGTATTCACACCCAGGCTAATTGTACCATTCCCCATGATAGGCTGCTCCTCCCTCCTCAGATACACCTCACTACTATCATCATTTTTTACGAAAGTACCATTGGTACTCTGGTCAATAATGACAAATTTGCCACGACGAAATTCTATTGTTGCATGACTTCTAGAGGCATGGATACTATTGATTACAAAATCACATTGACTACCTCTACCTAGAGATAATCGGGGTGACAGTGGATTGAGTACAATTTCCTTATCCTGATATTTGAGGTGAAGTTGCCTGGCCGAAGGGATGGTATCTATGAAATTGATCATGGTAGACATACGGGTAGCATCATCCGCCTCCCATACGACCTCACAGATAACAGACTCCTCTGATTGGCCTTTAAGAGGAATACGATCAAATTCGCGACAGCTGGTTTGAAAAACTGGACTTAAAGCATCAATAGTGGTCTTTGTTGTAATAATCTGGTTGCCTTTAGCAATGGCGACAACCCGGGACGCCACGTTAACAACATCACCAAACACATCACCATCTTCACGTAACAGCGCCTGCCCCGTATGCATGCCTATCCTCACAAGCACTTTAGCACCATTCACCTTGGGCCTGTTCTGCAGCATTTCCTGTATGACACTGGCAGTAATAAAGGCATTATCGGCTTTGTGAAAGCGACACATGATTTCATCACCGATGGTTTTTACAATCTTCCCTGAATTCTTGATCGTAATATCAGACATCATATCGATAATGTCATGGATGATGGCATTAGCATGCACATCACCAAATTGCTGGTACAGTTCGGTACTGCCAGCAACGTCAGCAAACATCACTGTTATATTATCCACGGATGTATCCATGATGTACCGTTTGAATCGTCTAGGGTTTTATATGGAAGTTTATAATTAAACTATAATTGAACCTGAATAACATAGCATGGAAAGACCAAAAGTGGAAAGTTAGACAATATATATAAAAATCAACAAGCCAGAAACAAAAAAAGCCGGTCAAAGACCGGCTTTTTTTGTCACATATATGAAATTGCTTAGTCAGTTGCAACTTCTTCTACAGTTTGATCAGTGATTTCTGGGCGATCAATCAGCTCTACATAAGCCATTGGAGCAGCATCACCGGCACGGAATCCACATTTAAGTATACGCAGATAACCACCTGGACGGTCTTTGTAACGCGGTGCAAGATCAGAAAATAGTTTACCCACCATCTCTTTATCACGCATACGGTCAAAAGCCAGACGACGCTTAGCAACGCTGTCTTCTTTTGCCAGAGTAATCAATGGTTCTGCCACACGACGCAGTTCTTTTGCTTTTGGTAGTGTAGTTTTGATAATTTCATGTTTAAACAGAGAATTAGTCATATTCTGGAACATAGCCTTACGGTGGCTGCTGTTTCTGTTTAATTGTCGACCTGATTTACGATGACGCATGTTCGTTTACCTTACGTAGAAATGCTACGATTAATTCGCTTCTTTATCTCTGATTGATGCCGGTGGCCAGTTTTCAAGGCGTACCCCCAAAGACAGTCCATGTGATGCCAGAACATCTTTAATCTCAGTCAGAGACTTTTTACCCAAGTTTGGTGTTTTCAACAATTCAACTTCTGTGCGTTGAATAAGATCACCAATGTAATAAATATTTTCTGCTTTCAAACAGTTTGCAGAACGTACAGTCAGCTCCAGATCATCCACTGGACGCAGCAGGATTGGATCAATCTCAGCTTCGTCAGACTCAGCTTCTGCTTCTTCGATACTCTGCAGATTCACAAATGCCGCCAGCTGTTGCTGCAAGATTGTTGCTGCAGTGCGGATCGTTTCTTCCGGATCAACCGTTCCATTAGTTTCTATGTCCAGAATCAGCTTATCCAGATTGGTACGCTGCTCTACACGTGCACTTTCTACATTGTACGCAACACGACTGATTGGGCTGAATGAGGCATCAAGGCTCAATACACCAATTGTAGTACCTGATTCTGATTCAGACTTTCGCAAAGATGCAGGTTGATAACCGCGACCTTTAGCTATTTTCAAAGTCATATTGAGCTCAATGTCACCTGTGATATTGGCAATTACGTGATCAGGATTGATGATATCAATATCATGATCAACTGCAATATCAGCAGCGGTTACAGCCCCCTTGCCTTTTTTCCTTAAGCTCAGGGTAGCTTCATCTTTATTATGCATCTGAATTGCGACGCCCTTAAGATTCAGCAATATATCGAGTACGTCTTCATGCACACCCTCAACTGAACTGTATTCATGAAGTACACCCTCGATTTCTGCCTCGACAATTGCAGCACCTTCAATGGAAGAAAGAAGGATGCGTCGTAGTGCATTACCAAGTGTATGGCCAAAACCTCGCTCTAAGGGTTCAAGTGTAACCTTAGCGCGAGTTGGACTGAATGCGTTAACATCAATATTACGAGGTGTAAGTAATTCGTCTGCTGTGCCTGACATACGTACAGGTCTCCTTTACTTGGAGTACAATTCCACGATCAGTGATTCGTTGATATCTGCTGGTAAATCAGCGCGTTCCGGGATGTTTTTAAATACCGCTTCCATTTTGCTTTCATCCAGAGCGATCCATTCAGCAATGCCACGTTGTTTAGCCAGGCTCAGTGCATCCTGTATACGCGTTTGCTGCTTTGATTTCTCACGAACGGTTACAACATCATCAGGTTTGATCGCATATGATGGAATATTGACCAGCTGACCATTAACCATTATGGACTTATGGCTGATTAGCTGACGGGCTTCTGAGCGAGTCGAACCAAAACCACTTCTGTATACAACATTATCCAGGCGTGTTTCCAGCAGTTGTAACAGGTTTTCACCTGTTGAGCCCTTACGGCTAGCTGCTTTTTTATAGTAGTTACGGAATTGCTTCTCAAGAACACCATAAATACGTCGAACTTTCTGTTTTTCACGCAACTGTAAGGCGTAGTCAGACAAACGCGTACGACGTGCACCGTGCTGACCAGGTACCTGATCAAGTTTACATTTGGTATCCAGTGCGCGAATACCAGATTTAAGTTCGAGATCGACACCTTCTCGACGACTTAATTTACATTTTGGACCTATGTATCTAGCCACTAGCTTACTCCAGAATTACACACGACGTCGTTTTGGAGGACGACAACCGTTATGTGGTATAGGTGTTACATCACTGATGTTGGTGATTTTAAAACCTGCATTGTTTAAAGCTCGAACTGCAGATTCACGGCCAGGACCAGGTCCTTTAACCATAACATCAAGATTTTTAACGCCATAATCTTTTGCACGAGTTCCGGCACGTTCCGCAGCAACCTGTGCAGCAAAAGGCGTACTCTTACGAGAACCGCGAAAACCTGATCCACCCGCAGTAGCCCAGGATAGTGTATTACCCTGACGATCAGAGATGGTTACGATGGTATTGTTAAATGATGCATATATATGAGCAACACCATCAGTCACCGTACGTTTTACTTTTTTCTTACCAGTTGGTTTGGCCATTACTTTATTCCCGATAAACCAGCTTACTTACGAATCGGGCGTTTAGGCCCTTTACGAGTACGTGCATTAGTCTGAGTACGTTGACCACGCAGTGGCAGGCCACGGCGATGACGTATACCACGGTAGCAACCCAGGTCCATCAGACGTTTAATGTTCATAGAAACTTCACGGCGCAAGTCACCTTCGACAGCGAATTTGCCAACTTCAGTTCGCAAAGTTTCAAGTTGTTCTTCAGTCAGTTCCCTGATTTTAGTGGTTGGTTCAATACCAGCACTTGCACAGATGCCCTGTGCACGGGTACGACCAATACCATAGACATAGGTCAAACCTATGACAGCATGTTTCTGATCAGGTATGTTAATACCAGCAATACGGGCCATTCAATCTGTCTCCAGAATCGCGCAAAGCGCGGCATTTTAACGATTTAACGTTCTCAAATCAACCTTGGCGTTGTTTATGACGTGGATCCTTACAGATCACACGAACAACACCATTTCTCTTAATAACCTTGCAATTTCTGCAGATTTTCTTTACAGATGCACGAACTTTCATAACTCTGCTCTCGCTAAATAATATTCAGGCTCAGGTCTTTTTACCCAAACCTTTAAAATTCGCTTTTTTCATCAGTCCTTCATACTGCTGGGACATCATGTGCGACTGTAGTTGAGCCATGAAATCCATGACCACGACCACAATAATCAGCAATGATGTGCCACCAAAGTAAAAAGGCACATTCCAGTACAAAATAAGAAACTCGGGCAGTAAACACACAGCTGTGATGTAAATTGCCCCAACCAGAGTCAGCCGGGTCATAACACCATCAATGTACTTGGCTGTTTGCTCACCTGGACGTATGCCAGGAATAAACGCGCCTGATTTCTTTAAATTATCTGCTGTCTCACGGGAATTGAACACCAATGCCGTATAGAAAAAACAGAAAAATATAATAGCTGCTGCGTACAAGATCACGTAAATCGGTTGCCCGGGTGATAATGTCGTGGATAAATCCTGCAACCATTCCATGCCCTGTGACTGGCCAAACCAGCCACCCAGTGTAGCTGGGAATAAAATTATACTGGAAGCAAAAATAGGTGGGATAACACCCGCCATATTCAGTTTAAGCGGCAAATGACTGCTTTGTGCAGCATACATTTTGCGGCCCTGCTGCCGTTTGGCATAATTTACAGTAATCCGTCGCTGCCCGCGTTCCACAAAAATAACGAAACCAGTTACAGCAACAGCCAGAATAAACAGGATGATCGCTGCAATTGTATGCAATTCACCGGTTCTAACCAGCTCCAGTGTGCCACCTATAGCCGAGGGCAAGCCGGCTATTATACCAGCAAAAATCAGGATAGATATACCATTTCCTATCCCTCGCTCTGTAATTTGTTCACCCAGCCACATCAGGAACATAGTACCTGTGACCAGTGACGAGATAGCAATCACATAAAATGCCGTTGAGCTCTCCAGATATACCACAGGCATCCCGCCGGTACTCTGGGAAAGCAGCATTTTAGCTACACCCAGTGACTGGAAAGTGGCCAGTACCAGGGTAAAGTAGCGAGTGTACATACTTATTTTACGACGACCCGATTCACCTTCCTTTTTCAGCTGTTCCAGACTGGGTACAGTCACAGACAGCAGTTGGATGATGATCGATGCCGAAATATAGGGCATAACACCCAGTGCAAACAGCGACATACGCTGAAGTGCACCACCTGAGAACATATTGAAAACATCAAGGATAGTCCCCTGTTGTTGTTCAAAAATGGCCGACATAACGGCTGGATCAATACCTGGAACGGGAATAAAAGTCCCGATCCGATAAACAATCAACGCACCTATAACAAAAAAGATGCGTTGTCGGAGTTCCTGCATTTTGGACAGATCAATACCAGCCATTTAGCGCGTATCCCTAGTGTTAAGCTTCGACTTTTCCGCCAGCAGCTTCGATAGCTGATTTTGCGCCTTTTGTAGCCGCTACATCTTTCAATGTAACCGCTTTTTTGATTTCACCGGAAGCAATCACTTTTGCTTTTTTGGTGAAAGCAGGAACAATATCTGCTTCAATTAGCGCTGCCAGAGTAATCTCATCACTAGCCAGTTTTTCAAGCTCGTTTAAACGAACTTCTGCACTGTATTTAGCGCCGCGTGAGTTAAAACCAACTTTAGGCAAACGGCGTTGAAGTGGCATCTGACCGCCTTCAAAGCCCACTTTATGAAATCCGCCTGAGCGTGATTTCTGCCCTTTGTGGCCACGACCACAGGTTTTGCCCAGGCCACTACCAATTCCACGACCTACTCGTTTACTGGTTTTACGACTACCAGATGCAGGTTTGATACTATTTAGTTGCATTTTAAGCTTCCTCAACCTTTAACAAGTATGACACCTTGTTAATCATGCCACGGTTTTCAGGAGTATCAATTACTTCAACTGTATGGTTAGTACGACGCAGTCCAAGGCCGCGAACACAAGCAATATGATTTTTCAATCGACCAGCCGAACTTTTAACCAGTGTTAATTTAATCTTTTTCTGTGCCATGGTTTAACCCAATATTTCTTCAACTTTCTTGCCGCGTTTTGCCGCAATCAGTTCTGGTGAATGCATGTTTTGCAGACCATTTACGGTTGCACGAACGACATTGATCGGATTACGTGTACCGTTAATCTTGGCCAATACGTTTTTCACACCAACGGCTTCAAAAACTGCACGCATCGCTCCACCGGCAATAATACCAGTACCTTCAGAAGCAGGCTTCATGAAGACGCTTGCTGCACCATGCTCACCATTGATTGCATGCTGTAAAGTATCGCCATTGAGGTGAACTTTTTTCATGCCCTTGCGCGCTTTATCCATAGCTTTCTGGATAGCAGCAGGCACTTCTTTAGCCTTTCCATAACCAATACCGATACTGCCTTCACCATCACCAACAACTGTCAGTGCAGTGAAACCAAACTGACGACCACCTTTAACCACTTTGGCTACTCGGTTTACGGTAATCAGTTTCTCAATCAAATCGTCTTTTGTAGATTCGTTTATATTAGTTGCCATAACAGTGCCTTTAGAACTCTAATCCGCCTTCACGTGCTGCATCAGCCAGTGCCTTAACACGACCATGATATTTAAACCCTGATCGGTCAAAAGCCACTGATGCAATACCTGCAGCTTTAGATCGTTCAGCGATGAGCTTACCTACTGCTGTAGCTGCTTCTACATTACCGGTACTTTTTAATGAAGTCTTAATACCGGTATCAAGTGTTGATGCTGCTGCAATTACACTACTACCATCAGCCGAGATCACCTGGGCATAAATATGCTTGGGTGTACGGTGAATACACAGACGACTAGCACCAAGTTCACGTATTTTCATACGGCTGCGAGTTGCGCGGCGTATACGGCTCGTTTTCTTTGCTTTCATCTTAGCACCTTACTTCTTCTTGGCTTCTTTACGTACTACATATTCATCAGAATAACGAACACCCTTGCCTTTATATGGCTCTGGTGGGCGGTAAGCACGTATTTCAGCTGAAACTTGTCCAACTTTCTGTTTATCTATACCTTTTACCAGTATTTCAGTCTGGCTAGGCGTTTCAATTGTAATACCTTCTGGTACCGGGTAATTTACTGGATGAGAAAAACCCAATGTCAGGTTTAATGTATTACCCTGAGCCTGAGCCCTGTAACCCACACCGATTAGTTCCAGTTTCTTTTCAAAACCCTGGGTAACACCAACAACCATGTTGTTAACCAGTGAACGCATGGTGCCAGCCATAGCCAGGGTACCATCTTCAAGCTTTGAAGAAATATTTAACTGGTTACCTTCCTGAGCTATTGCAACAGTTTCGTGCACATCCAGACTTGAATTACCTTTAGGGCCTTTTACATTAACAGTTTGACCACTAATTTTAACTTCAGTGTCTGCTGGAATTTCTATTGGTTTTTTAGCTATACGTGACATATCGACCACCCATTAAGAAACTAGACAGATGACTTCGCCACCATATCCAGCAGTGCGCGCTTCACGATCTGTCATAACACCTTTCGATGTTGACACAACAGCTATACCCAAGCCATTCAGCACTTCTGGTAATTCGTCTTTGTTTTTATAGATACGTAGCCCTGGACGACTGACACGTTTTATAGAATCAATAACAGGACGACCTTCAAAGTACTTCAAAGACACTGTCAGCTCTGCTTTAACATCGTCAGAAACAGTAAAATCTTTGATATAACCTTCGTTTTTCAAAACGCTGGCAATAGCCTGTTTCATATTCGATGCAGGCATGACGACGTCAGCTTTTGCAGCAGACTGACCATTTCTAATGCGGGTCAGCATATCTGCGATTGGATCCGACATACTCATAAATATACCTTACTCGTAATATAGTATTATTAAATTCTTACCAGCTGGCCTTGACCAGACCTGGAATATCGCCACGCATTGCAGCTTCACGCAGTTTATTACGTGCCAGACCGAACTTACGATAATAACCGTGAGGACGACCAGTAATACGGCAACGGTTTCTACGACGCGATGGACTGGAATCCCTGGGTAGCATTTGCATTTTGCGCTGTGCTTCCATCTTTTCATCGAAGCTAGCTTCAGGATCTTTCAAAATAGAACGTAAACCTTCACGTTTTTCGAAATCTCTTTCAATCAAACGCGCTCTTTTCTTTTCGCGCTGCAACATTGAAACTTTTGCCATGATTAACCCTTAATTCTTAAATGGGAAACTGAAAGCAGCTAATAGCGCTTTCGCTTCATCATTAGATTTTGCAGAGGTGGTAATAGTGATATCCATGCCACGGATCTTATCGATTTTTTCGTATTCGATTTCCGGAAAGATAATCTGTTCTTTTACACCCATGCTGTAATTTCCACGTCCATCGAATGATTTAGCATTCTGGCCACGAAAATCACGAATACGTGGAATCGCAATAGAAATCAGACGATCCAGGAATTCATACATGCGGTCACGACGCAAGGTCACTTTACATCCAATAGGATAACCATCACGTACTTTGAATGAAGCAACGGATTTACGTGCCAAAGTGATAACGGGTTTCTGGCCACTGATTTTTTCCATATCTGAACGTGCATGCTCAATTACTTTTTTATCAGCAATTGCATCACCCACACCCATATTTAGAGTGATTTTTTCGATTCGTGGCACATCCATCGGGTTTTTATAACCCTGCTCTTCCATCAGTTTTTTTACAACTGTGTCACGATAAAAGTCTTGTAACCTTGACATCTTGCGTTCGCCTATTAAACGTCTACAACTTCGCCATTAGATTTGAAATAGCGTACTTTTTTACCATCTTCCAACACCTTAAAACCAACACGATCACCTTTATTGGTTGCGGGGTTGAATAGCATTACATTAGATATATGTAATGGCATTTCTTTTTCAACAATACCACCTTCCATACCCTGCATAGGATTTGGTTTGGTATGTTTTTTAACCATATTAATGCTTTCTACCTTAATACGGTCATCATCATATACTTTGAGCACTGTTCCACGACGGCCTTTATCTTTGCCGGCAGTAACAATCACATCATCACCTTTTTTAATCCTGCGCATTTCAATATCTCCGTGCTACAGTACTTCAGGTGCAAGAGAAATTATTTTCATAAATTTCTCATTACGCAGTTCACGAGTCACAGGACCAAAAATACGGGTCCCGATGGGCTGCAGATTATTATTCAATAAAACCGCAGCATTATTATCAAAGCGAATTGATGAGCCATCTGCACGACGAATGCCTTTTGCAGTACGAACTACAACAGCATTATAAACCTCACCTTTTTTCACTTTACCGCGGGGTATCGCATCTTTAACACTAACCTTGATCACGTCACCCACAGAAGCGTAGCGGCGGTGTGAACCACCGAGCACTTTAATACACTGTACTTTTTTAGCGCCGCTATTATCTGCTGCATTTAGTACGGTTTGCATCTGAATCATGATGAATTACCAATAACTTTAAATTTAATATGCGAAAGCCTAGCTGGCTTTCTCCATAACTTTAACCAGTCGCCAGGACTTGGTTTTTGACATAGGACGACACTGCTCAATAACCACAGTATCACCTATACCACTCTCATTAGCATCATCATGCACATGCAATTTGGTAGAGCGTTTTATGAATTTCCCATAAATAGGGTGCTTCACACGACGCTCAATCATTACAGTAATGGACTTATCCATTTTATCGCTAGTGACAGTACCTGTTAATGTACGTTGAAGCTTTTCTGCAGTACTCATGACGCATTACCTGAATTTTGTTTCTGAGTCAGAATAGTTTTAATACGCGCGATGTCGCGACGAACATTCTTAAACAGATGCGGCTTAGACATTTCACCAGCACCTTGCTGCATACGCAGGCTAAACTGTTCCTTACGTAAGCTAAGCAGTTCTGTATTAAGCTCTGCTTCTGACTTGTCTTTATATTCTTTAACTGTAGCCATCACATCACCGACCGTGTTACAAATGTGGTTTTAATGGGTAATTTCGCTGCTGCCAGCTTAAATGCTTCTCTAGCCAGCGCTTCTGAAACACCTTCCATTTCATACAACACAGATCCAGGCTGCACTTTAGCTACCCAGTAATCAACATTACCTTTACCCTTACCCATACGAACTTCCAGGGGTTTGGTAGAGATCGGAGTATCAGGGAAAATCCGGATCCAGATCTTACCACCACGCTTAATATGACGAGTCATTGCACGACGTGCAGCCTCAATCTGACGGGCAGTTATACGTCCACGGGCAATCGCTTTTAAGCCAAACTCACCAAAGCTGACTTTATTACCAGCCTGGGCAAGACCGCGATTACGACCTTTCTGCATTTTTCTAAATTTGGTACGTTTAGGTTGGAGCATCGTTATCCCCTACTTACCGCTTTGCTTAGTCTCTGATGAAGCAGTTTTTTTCTGCTCCAGATCAAAGACTTCGCCTTTATAAATCCAGACCTTGACTCCCAGTATGCCGTAAGTCGTTAAAGCTTCGGCAAAACCGTAATCTATGTCTGCACGCAGGGTGTGCAATGGAACTCGACCTTCACGATAGCATTCGCTACGTGCAATTTCGGCACCGTTCAAACGACCCGCAACATTAATCTTGATGCCCTGAGCACCCATGCGCATTGTGTTCTGCATTGAACGCTTCATGGCTCGACGGAACATAACACGGCGCTCTAGCTGCTGAGCAATACCTTCTGCAACAAGTTGTGCGTCCAGTTCTGGTTTGCGTATTTCCTCGATATTGATTTTCACATTATTAATGTGCAGACCAATCAGCTTAGAAACATCGCTACGCAATTTCTCAATGTCAGCACCTTTCTTACCAATAACCACACCAGGACGTGCTGTATGGATGGTAATGATTGCAGCGCGTGTAGGCCGCTCAATCTGGATCTGACTCACATTGGCACTTGCCAGTTTCTTTTTCAGAAACTCACGAACCTTAATATCGGCATTTAACAAATCCGGATAATCTTTGCTGTTGGCATACCATTTTGAATTCCAATCAGCTGAAATACCCAGACGAATACCAACAGGATGTACTTTTTGTCCCATTCCGCAGCTCTCTCTTAACGATCCGCAACCATAACCGTAATATGGCTGGTACGTTTTAAAATTCGGTTAGCACGACCTTTAGCGCGAGCTTGAATGCGCTTCATTGTCGGACCTTCATCTACAAATGTGCGAGATACCTTTAATTCATCGATATCTGCACCTTCATTATGCTCAGCATTAGCGATAGCAGACTCCAGTACTTTCTTAACCAGATCCGCACCTTTTTTATTGCTGAACATCAATGCCTGCATTGCTTGCTCTACTGGAAGACCGCGTATCTGGTCAATCACCAGGCGGCACTTCTGAGGAGAAATGCGAGCAAATTTATGTTTGGCTGCTACTTCCATCAATCCGTACCTTATCTTGATTTCTTACCAGCAGTATGGCCTTTGTAGGTGCGAGTTAAAGCAAACTCGCCCAACTTATGGCCAACCATGTTCTCATTTACCAGAACTGGTACATGCTGACGACCGTTATGAACGGCTATTGTTAAACCGACCATTTCAGGGAAGATAGTTGAGCGACGCGACCAGGTTTTAATTGGACGACGATCGCTCTTCTCTGCTGCTACTTCTACCTTTTTCATCAAATGATGATCGATGAATGGCCCTTTTTTAAGTGAACGTGGCACGCTATTACCCTCAATTATTTCCGGTTGCGTCTACGTACGATCATATTATCAGTACGTTTGTTACTACGCGTCTTGTAGCCCTTAGTTGGCACACCCCAGGGAGACACAGGATGACGACCACCCGATGTACGACCCTCACCACCACCATGTGGATGATCAACAGGATTCATGGCTACACCGCGAACGGTTGGACGAACACCACGCCAACGCTTGGCACCGGCTTTACCCAGTGAACGCAGACTGTGCTCACTATTACTAACTTCGCCAATAGTTGCTTTACAATCCACGTGAATTTTACGCATCTCACCTGATCGCAATCGAACAGTCGCGTAAGCTCCCTCACGAGCCACAACCTGCGCAGATGTTCCTGCACTGCGTGCAATTTGCGCACCCTTACCCGGCTTCATTTCAACACAATGAACCTGTGTACCCACTGGAATATTCCTCAGTGGAAGACTGTTACCTGACTTAATCGCTGAATCACTACCTGATGTAACCACATCACCAGCAGCAACACCTTTAGGCGCGATTATGTAACGACGGTCGCCATCTGAATACTTCAGCAGCGCAATAAATGCGGTGCGATTGGGATCATATTCAATGCGCTCAACTGTCGCAGGAACGCCATCTTTATTGCGCTTAAAATCAACAATACGATAACGCTGCTTGTGACCACCGCCTACGTGACGAGTAGTAATACGACCCGCATTGTTACGGCCACCATTCTTTGATTTTTTCTCAAGCAGCGCCTTATGAGGTTCACCCTTATGCAAGTCCGAGTTTACCACCTTCACAACAAAGCGACGACCTGCTGATGTTGGCTTGGTTTTTACAATTGCCATCGTTATAGTCTGCCCTTAGTTAGCACCAGCGAAATCTATGTCCTGACCTTTTTCAAGGGTGACATAGGCTTTACGCCAGTCCGAACGTTTACCTTCTCGGTTACTGAAGCGCTTGGTTTTACCTTTAACATTCATAACCCGCACTTGAGCAACTTTCACTTCAAACAGACTTTCAACCGCCTGTTTAATTTCTGTTTTGCTAGCATCTTTCAGCACTTTGAATACGTGCTGACTATTTGCATCCGCAACCTGAGTTGTTTTCTCTGAAACATGGGGTGCCAGTAACACCTGCATTATGCGTTCCTGATTCATGACAACCACTCCTCAATAGCACGTACTGCACCTACCGTTGCCAGTATTTTTTCTGCACCAACCAGATCGACCGGAGTCAGACCTGACACATCAGTGACACCCACATTCAGCAGGTTACGGGCAGACAGGTACAAGTTCTCATCACCCGTTTCAGTAACAATCAGAACCTTGTCCAGACCCATGCCATTTAGTTTTGCAGACAGTTGTTTGGTTTTAGGAGAATCAACGGTGATATCTTCAACCACCAGTATACGATCCTGACGCACCAGCTCAGACAAAATTGAGCGAATAGCTGCACGGTACATTTTTTTATTCAGCTTAACCGAATGATCCTGCGGGGTGGCCGCAAAAGTCTGACCACCACTACGCCAGATCGGGCTGCGAATTGTACCGGCACGAGCACGACCAGTACCTTTCTGACGCCAGGGCTTGGCACCGCCGCCTCTCACCTGAGAGCGACTCTTCTGCGCTCGAGTACCAGCACGCGCACCCGCCAGGTACGAAACCACAGCCTGATGTACCAGACCTTCATTAAAGTCGCGCGCAAACACATTGTCTGAAACTGCGACCTTATCGTTACCATTATGTAATTGCAGATCCATTTGAATCTAAACCT
>JBLYYN010000049.1:0-4335 GCA_048550535.1 Gammaproteobacteria bacterium | reverse complement strand
ATCCATCATGCCCTGGGTGTACTCGGCCAGCTGCTGTTGCGGAGTATGAGTTTCGGCAAATTGCCACAGCTGTTGCTGTACCGCGTTGTGTCCCGGCCAGCCCTGCACACCGTGAAAACGCGCCAATACCCGTTTCACATTACCATCTAGAATAGGGTGTTTCTGCCCCAGAGCCTGGGCCAGGATAGCTCCGGCGGTGGATCGGCCTATGCCCGGCAAGGCCAGCACAGTATCGATTGTTTCGGGAAATTCAGCACCGTGCTCATGCATGATGTACTGCGCCGCCCGGTGCAGATTACGTGCTCGGGCGTAATAGCCCAACCCGGACCAAAGATGCAGCACCTCATCCTCGCTAGCCTCGGCCAGTGCCTGCACAGAAGGAAAGCGCTGCATAAAGCGCTCAAAATAGGGTATCACCGTCACCACCTGGGTCTGCTGCAACATAATTTCCGATACCCATACTCGATAGGCCGTGCGCGGCTGCTGCCAGGGAAGATCCTTACGCCCGTGCTGCTGGTACCAGTCCAGCACGGCCTGAGCAAAATTGAATGGACTCATCGTCTGAACAGGCCTTCCAGTTTATTTTTTAACTTATCCTTTAACTCTTCTTTTTTCTCATCCAGTTTTTCATCCGCTTCCCGCTGAATTTTCGCTTTTGCTTCCTGCTTCAGTAAATCAGCCACCCGTTTACCCCAGGTTTTGCTATCCATACTGATATTTGGGTTGGCAAAATCACCTTTCACATCCACCGGAACCGAAATATCCAGCATTTTTTCCAGCATACTGTCGCGATGCGCCGGGTTCAGATCCACCTCGGTACGGTAGTTGATGAGCTGTTTCGGCAGATCAATTTTGCCCGCACCAGTAACTCTCAGGCGACTTGAATCCAGCAGCAAATCCCGGTTGTCGATCACCCCATTGGTGATAGTCGCACTGGCCCTGGCCAGGGAGAATGCGGTGGTCTGTTTCGGATTATAAGTACCGCGCCATTCCGCTTTAGTGACCATTTGCTTCTGTTCCATATAGTCCACCACCGCCTTGCGCACAAAAAACTCCGCATCCACACCGTTTAATTCGGCCTTGCTCATATTGAGCTTAAGCGTGCCATTGGAGGCGGCCATCAGGGTATTCACCGAATGACCCCGGCTGATGATATCAGCACTCATCTGTAGAGCACCATCAAGGGTCATAGAATCATCCCCCAGTAAATTTTTAAGCATGGGATTAACCACCGATGCCGCCTGCAGGCCTTTGCCCGTGAGCTGGACCTGATACTTCGGAGTTCGCGGTCGCACGTCCAGCGCAGCAGACATAGCCACCGAGCCCTGTAACAGTTTCATGGATAGCGGCAGCTTGATCTGGCCATTGCCAGCCTTAAGCCCAACACTGATATCGCGGATAGTATGGCTGAACGCCTGCATCTGATGCAGCACCAGCTGGCCGTCGGCCTGTAGGGTTCGCAGCAGCTCGATGGGCAAGTCTATCGGCACATCCTGTTCATGAGGCACGGGCACGGGTATAGGAGCCGATGACCCCGCCTGCGACCCTGGCGACAATTCCGGCGGCAAATAATCATCCAGTATCAGGCGGTCCATATCCAGGCGGAATGACAGATTGGGTTTGTTAAACTCTTCTACCCTGATCCCTCCATTTATCACCGACCGATCCAGTTCAATATGCAGCTTATCCAACTGGGCAAAGCGGGTAGATGCCTGGAACTCGGTAGACAGGGCCAGATGGCTGAGTGCTGTCGAGTTTTGCATTTCCGGTAATTCGATATCGATCTGTTTAGTGACTGCTTTCAGGTTCACCGGCAATAGCTTGAACTGGCCCTGGGCTAGTGGTTCTGACATCAATCCCTGAACATCTAGCTCACCCTGAATCTCCAGCCCCAGAGCTTTTAGGGTCAGGCTGTCCATCCTGGCAGTTTGTTTCTCAAGATCAATTTTTGCCGCCGTATTTAGCTCAGCATTAATGGTGCCCGTGGGTAAGCCCTTACCTGTTGCAGCCAGCCGTAACCGAGTTTGGCCAATATCAAATTGGTGCTGATTAAGCCGGGCCTGCAGCCTGGATTCAAGCGTTAGCTGGATGTTCTGCGCTGGCAGCTCATCCGATTTGGCATTTAATGTCACAACCAGATTATTGAACTCAGCCAGCATAGTATCTGGCTGGAATCTAACATCGCCGTTCACGCCTAATACAACATCCAGCTGAGGCTGGTTCAGTGCCGCGTGCACTGAAAGTTTCAGCGGAATAGTTTCATTGATGCGAATAGCGCCGGTTTCCAGATTGATCTTATCCAGTCTGGCGGTGAGGCCCTGAGTGTCATCCTGCCAGATCAGGGTGGCATCACTGATCTCCACGCCGTTCACCATCAGGGCAGCCAAGCCCATGGCTGGCGCGGCTTCTGCTGACTGTTCCTGTTCAACCGCTTCTGCTGTTTCGGCTGTGGCTGCCTGACTCAGATCCGCCCAGTTATTGCGGCCGTCTTTAGTCTGTTGCAATGACAGATACAGTCCCTGCAAACGCACTTTATCCACTCTCAGTTGCTGTTTTAACAAAGGCAGCAGCGCCACTTTCACATCCAGCGCCTGTAATTGGGCGAAGGGATCGGGGCCGAAACCCCGGGCATTGGCCAGGCTTACTTGATTGAGGGACAGACCGATCCAGGGAAACAAAGACAGTTTCACATTCCCCTCAATGCTTAATTTTCGTCCCGTGGCCTGTTCCACCTGTTGGGAAATTTGTGGCTTGTAGTGATTGGCGTCGAAGGTATAAACAAATATGCTGAGCCCAATCAGCAACACCAGCAACAGACCGGACAGAACCAGAATTGTTGTTTTAATTAGCTTCATTCCTTACTCCGAACAGTTACAATAGTGTTAATTTCTGACACAGGAAGCATCATGAAGTTACTTGAACCATTGTTTGACGGCTATGACCGACTGACTTCGCTCTTCGGCCGACGTCAGCTTACGCCATCCGCATCACATCAGCACTGGATACTGCGCTTAGTGTCCGCACTCATTGTAGTGCTCATTGTGCTACAGATAGTCTTTGGTTTCCTGTGGAATAGCGAGCCGGATGTCTACGACCCTGTCGCCTATGCCCACGAATTGTCGAAACAGAATAACGAAAATATGGTGACAGGTTACATCACTACCGCCACCGCCATTCGCATCGGCGAAACCCTGCTGGATAAATCCGGCGGTTATCTGAGCAATGACAAAATGCCCCCGGGTGTATTCATGGATAACATTCCCAATTGGGAATTCGGCGCCTTGGTGCAACTTCGCGACATAGCCCGCGCCCTTAGAAATGACATCAGCCGCTCTCAGTCACAATCGGTGGAAGACTCGGACCTGATCATAGCCGAGCCCCAGTTTAATTTCGACTCCAATTCCTGGATATTGCCCGCCACCGAAAGCGAATACCGGACCGGCATCGAGGCACTCACTCGCTACCTGCATCGACTGGCCGATGACAACCAGCAGGATGCCCAGTTCTATGCCCGTGCCGATAACCTGCGCGACTGGCTGGCATCGGTGGAAAAACGTCTCGGCAGTTTATCGCAACGACTCAGTGCCAGCGTCGGCCAGGAACGTATCAACACCGACCTGGCGGGTGACGCGGCTGCCGTACAGTCCACCCCCACGGAGAGCATGGTCGAAGTCAAAACCCCCTGGTTTGAAATCGACGACGTATTCTACGAATCCCGCGGCAGTGCCTGGGCCTTGCTGCATTTACTAAAAGCGGTAGAAGTTGATTTTCACGATATTCTACGCAAGAAGAACGCGCTGATCAGTGTGCGCCAGATCATCCGCGAACTGGAAGCCACCCAGGACACCGTATGGAGTCCGATGATCCTCAACGATGGCGGTTTTGGATTCTTCGCCAATCATTCACTGGTTATGGCCAACTATATTTCACGGGCCAACGCGGCGGTGATCGATTTGAAGGCACTTCTTTCTCAGGGCTGATTGGTTTGCCACAGAGACACGGAGAACACGGAGAAGTATTAGTTAAAAAGCATTTGTAGAATTTAATTAGTACTGATCGCTCAGTTACTCATTGCCACAGGCAATATAATAAATTCCTCTGTGTTCTCTGCGACTCTGTGGCAAAAAAACATCAATCATCCTTGCTCCAAACCCCCGACTTGCCGCCGGACTTTTTCAATAAACCAATATCATCCATGCGCATGCCCCGATCCACGGCTTTGCACATGTCGTAAATGGTGAGCAGGCTGATTTGCACCGCGGTCAGGGCTTCCATCTCCACACCGGTGACACCACTGCATTCCACCGTGACCTTGCAGTACACCCCTGGCAGACT
>JBLYYN010000048.1:0-4817 GCA_048550535.1 Gammaproteobacteria bacterium | reverse complement strand
TTGGCATCAACCGGGTTGATTTCGACAAACATATCCTGTTGCAATTCTGCCAGCCACGGATTTGAACGGGTCTCTTCACCACCGCCTTCATACTCCACCAGGCGCCCACTGGTATGAATCAACGGGAAATCTTTCGAATAGTCCTTGGCCTGGATTGACGCATAGCGAGTGGGCAAACGATAAAATAATTTACGATCTTCATAGGTTGGATATTTCTCAACCAGGTCACGGCGTGAGGTATACAGTGGTTCACGATGAATCGGCACCGGATCAGGGAATTGCCATACCACGGTACGCGCCTTGGCATTACCAAAGGGTGCACAACCATGCTTTATGGTTACGCGCTGGATGCCGCCGGAAAGATCTGTTTTCCAGTTTTTACCCTCTGCCTGGGCTTTTTCATCGGCGCTGAGATCATCCCACCAGCCCAGTTTTTTCAGCAGATCAGCACTAAACTCCGGATAGCCATCCTTCAGTTCAGAACCTTTGCTGTAGGAGCCATTCGCCAACAGGCTTACACCGTTACGCTCAACACCAAAACGAGCACGGAAAGTCAGGCCACCGTCGGCAACCGACTTATGGGTGTCATACAAAATGGGTGTGCCGGGATGTTTCATCTCGGCAGTACCCCAGCACGGCCAGGGCATACCATAGTATTCACCGTTTACGGGGCCACCTTCGGCTTTCAGTGATGTGGTATTAAAGGTGTGCCAGTTCTGTTGATGATCCTTCAGCCGTTCCGGACTCTGGCCGGTATAGCCAATGGTCCACATGCCTCGATTGAATTCACGCGTAATATCTTCAATCAGGGGTTCATCATTAGTCACCTTGATGTTTTTGCACAACTGATCTTCAAAGCCAAACTTTTTGGCCAGCTTGTACATGATGGTGTGGTCGGGTAGTGACTCAAACAAGGGATCAAAAATCTTGTCACGCCATTGTAATGACCGGTTAGAAGCGGTCACCGAACCATAGGTTTCAAACTGGGTGGCCGCAGGTAGCAGATAAACGCCATCGGTCCGATCATGCATAACCGCAGACACCGTGGGATAAGGATCGATAATGACCATTAAATCCAGTTTTTCCATGGCCTCTTTCATTTCCTGGCCACGGGTCTGACTGTTGGGCGCATGCCCCCAAAGCACCATGGCGCGCAAATTATCACGCTGGGCAATGTTGGTCTTATCCTCCAGAACACCATCAATCCAGCGAGACACGGGAATACCATTTTCATTCATGGGCTTAACTATCTTGTCGGTCGGATCTTCTTCGCTGAAGAAATCTCCAGGGTGCTCCTCCACATCAAAGCGACTCTTCACCCATTCATAGTCCAGGTCCCAGACTTTTGACCAGTGCTTCCAGGCACCGTCCGATAATCCGTAATAGCCGGGCAAGGTATGGGATAGCACACCAAAATCGGTAGCGCCCTGGACATTATCATGGCCGCGGAAAATGTTGGTGCCACCACCTTCAACACCCATATTGCCCAGGGCCAGCTGGAAGGTGCAATAGGCACGGGTGTTGTTATTTCCGCTGTGATGCTGGGTACCTCCCATGCACCAGACAAAGGTACCGGGGCGGTTTTGCGCCATCATTTCAGCGGCGCCACGCACCAGTTCTTCATCAACTCCGGTCACTCGCTTGACTTCGTCTGGTGTCCATTTGGCAACTTCAGTGCGGATTTCATCCAGACCATAAACACGCTGATTAATAAATTCTTTATCTTCCCAGCCATTCTTGAATATGTGCCACATCATGCCCCAGATAATGGGTACGTCAGTCCCTGGGCGAATAGACAAAAACAGGTCACTGTGTGCTGCGGTACGCGTATAACGCGGATCTATGACAATAATTTTTGCGCCGCTTTCCTTGGCACGGAAAATATGCTGTAAAGCCACAGGATGCGCTTCGGCAGGATTGGAACCAATTAATAAAATGGCTTTACTGTTATGAATGTCATTGTATGAATTGGTCATGGCACCATAGCCCCAGGTGTTAGCCACACCCGCCACCGTGGTGGAATGACAGATACGCGCCTGGTGATCGACATTATTAGTGCCCCATAAGGCAGCATACTTACGGAACAGGTAAGCCTGTTCATTATTGTATTTTGCAGAGCCTAACCAGTAGACAGAATCTGGGCCGGAGCTTTTGCGAATATCCAGCATCTGGTCACCAATTTCATTGATCGCCTGCTCCCAGGACACCCGTTGCCATTTACCATTGACCAGTTTGGTAGGGTATTTCAGGCGACGTTCACCATGCCCATGTTCACGCACCGATGCCCCCTTGGCACAATGGGCACCCAGGTTGAACGGATGATCAAATGCCGGCTCCTGTCCGGTCCACACGCCATTTTGTACTTCTGCATAGACACCGCAACCCACTGAGCAATGGGTGCATATAGATCGTATAACTTGTACTTCACCGTCAGCAGATTTTGCTGCTTTGGCTTTTCTCATCATGCTGGGTGTCAGGGTGGCACCCAGAATAGCACCACCTGCAGCTAAACCTGAACGACTCAGGAATGTACGCCGATCTATACCATTGCCCGTTGTTTGAACAGAAGTATTCACACTCACTTCTTCAACAGCCTGGTTCTGATCCTGTTTTTTTCTCAGTTTCATCTAAGGCACCTCAGTTGAAATTCAACGTTATTATTTGCCGATTCACGATTGTATTAATGACGCGTGCTATCGTAATAGTCACGAACATGCCGAGTTTCCCTATAACCTTTTTCCGCTTGATCCTGGTTCAGGCCATCTTCTGCTTCTGCGGCCATGACCGATTTACCGGTTGCTGCAACAATGACAGCACCACCGGCTACAGCAGCACCCTTTAAGAATTCACGACGTGACTTTTCTGGTTTTTTTCCCATCACACTCTCCTCGGCTCAACATTAACGTCTAACATATATAAAATAATTACTAATCAAACCATCATAGAAAAATAGCGTTTCTCAATGTTCATGAATGATTCCCCTAACTGACCTACGGCGCGATAAAAGCCGGCGGTTTCTGCGCCCTGCATGTCATTAAAAAATTTTTCCATCCAGTTACCCATAAATTCCTGGTAAAACTTCTGCTGTTCTTCAAATGTGATGTCTTGATCCAGAATTAACTGGGACATCACTTCGCATAATGCAGCTGCATGATCTTCAGGTTCGTGTACACCTTCCTGCCGCTCAAATCCTAACTGTGCCAGGCGTTGTCGAAGATGAGCCAGAGGCTTCTCCATCAGAAACCCGGTTAAGTACCAGGATGCAAATGGCACCAGTTCACCTCTACCGATACCGATAAACAGGCCGTAATACTCATCGGCCACCGCTTCGGCATGATTCGTTTCAGCGGCCAACCTGAGCATGTTCCAGGCATTGACTATATCTTTTGAGTCATTGGCCTGTACCGCAATGCCCTGTAATTTTTCAAGTAGCTCCTGCTCGGGTGGTTTTGCCAGTAACGCGGCGATCAGCGCATAGCTGTTAGCACGCATCTGCTGACTGTCGTCATGAATTCGTTCTTGCTTTTGCTGGGTCATGCACGCTTGATTCAACATGTCTTTTTCCTTTATCAGGTTCTGTATTGCATATTGCGGGCCATAGGCGTCAGGAAAATAAGGGTGTGAAATGGAAAATAGGGTGAATGCACCCGTCCAGGCTCGGTCGATGTTCGATCAATGGGTCAAATTGGCCACCATCTAGCCATTTTGACTGCATCTTTTACGATGCTCCGAGTTCACTACTGAACATATCCCTTACCCGACAGTCATCACACATGGTGAGCCGGTTAATGGCAACTTCGGTCTGAAACATGGGATGCTGGCTTAATTTTGCGGTGATGGAATCAATCACACTTTGAGTGGCGAAGGCTTTGCCACATGAGGTACAGCAAAAAGGCTGCTCTTCATGCAGGATGCGTTGACTGCGTTTAACCGTTCCCACATAGTTGTAACGCGGCACTAAACTTAATGCTGATTCAGGACAGGCCCGGCTACACAGACCGCACTGTACGCAGTTGGCCTCGGTGAATCGCAGCTGGGGTAAATCATCACCATCTGCCAGTGCCGATGCCGGACAAACCGAGACACAGGCCATACATAAGGTACAGTTGTTTTTATTCACCTGCACTTCGCCAAACGGTGCCCCCGCCGGTAGATCGACTATCTCCTGTGAGGCAGGCGCACACTGATAAAGATGATGAACCGCCGCATGCAAAGCACTGCGTTTATCATTCAATGCCATATAGGTGCTTGGCTTTACCACACTGAAACTGTCTGAGCGGTGATAAGCCTGTGGCAGACTTGCATCACTAATGGATTGCCGGCTCAAGCAGCCCTGATCAAACCCCATACCGGCCATAATGGCATGGGCATAGCTCATCTGAGAATCTATGGCGTCGATGGATTCGCTGACGGCATTGACATGGCTGAGCAGAACAACTTCCCGGGCACCATAAGCAAAAGCGGACAGCCATACTTCCATGCCCACCGAAGCGGTTTCTTCCAGCTGAAAGGGTATAGCGCCAGCCAATGAAGCCTGCTCCATGAGTGAGGACTCTGCCTCACCATAAAATACGATGGCGGCCTGTTTGCCTCCGGCCTGATAATAGGCTTTGAGCATGGCACGTAATTTAGCCAGGATATCCTGTAAGCGAGGGTACACATACTGGATGGCACCACTGGGACAGACCGTGGCACAGACGCCACCGCCCTGGCATTTGTACGGGTCGACTTTAATCGCATCTTTAATCGAGATAATCGCATCCGCGGGGCAGGCATCAAGGCAACGTCGACATGCCTGTAAACCACTGTTGCCATGG
>JBLYYN010000047.1:0-35010 GCA_048550535.1 Gammaproteobacteria bacterium | reverse complement strand
GTGGTTTCTGATTTACAATCAATGAAAGAAAATAGAACGTTGATTAAGTCATTCTTCAGAAATGATTCTGTATCCTTTGCTGCGGCCTAGTTAGTAAGTGTACTGGGGCTGTTTGCGCCGGGTAAATTGTCCGCGACGCTGCATCTATTACAATAGAAACCAATAAAAATGAACTATAGGCAAGGGGCGTATCTGATGAAATCAATCCATCCATGCTGTAATAACTTTAGCAAAGTTATTTTGAATATGCCGATTTTTAGCGCTGTGCTATTTACCCTGGCCAGCGGTTTACTACAGGCCCCGGGAGCGTTTGCCGGCACCTCGGCTGAAGATACCCTGCCGCCCGGCATTGTATCGAAAAAACCTGCAACATCTTTCGTAGAACACGTCGCCAAAATCAATGCCAGTCCTGCCTTCGAAAAAGCCCTGGCCAAACAGCCCGATCACGGCCCAACTATCAACTTAAATCTGCTTCGTTATCGCCCCAGGGGTGATAGCAGTCGGTATGGCCTGTATGGTGCAGTGGCCGGAAAAGAGATAGTGGGTGTTGGTGGCGATATTATCCTTCATGCCGAGGCCATCAATGACCTGGAAAAGATTTTCGAATTAAGCGACGATTGGGACGGAGTTGCCTATGCTATGTATCCCAGGCGCACGGCCTATCTGCAGCTGCAGCGTGACGTTGATTATCAAATGGCCATTCCTGATCGCGTCGCCGGCACCTACGAAAGAATGCTTTATTTATTGAGTGACGGCGAGCCCATATATAAAGCCACGGGCTCAATTGCAAACTTCCATAAAACCAATACACGAGTGACGTTTTCTGAAGGCAATGTGGTGTTGTCTGAATTTCTACGCTTTAAAAAGCCCAATGGTCGAAAAGAGTATGAAAAGTTCGCGGCCAAATACGCACCCTTGCTGAAAAAAGCCGGTGCTGAAGTGGTATTGTCGGTACGCGCAGAAATGCCTATTGTTTCAGAAGATTACTGGGACCACTTTGTTTCTTTTCGCTTCCCGTCAGTAAAGGCATTTAAGAAGCTGTATCAAAGTGGTAAATACAATGAAATAAATGCGCATCGTATTGCAGGCCTTGAAGCGAATCTGGCGGTAATGTCTGAGCCTGAAAAAATGCCCGCTAAACCAAAAAATTAAATCAGTACATAGGATTATAGATACTACCATTCGAAGCAGTAGCCAGATGTTAAAAACTATAACCAGGATTGAGGATAAAAAAATGAGTGACAAAGATAAAACAAAAGATATCAATCAGCCAGATAGTAGCCGTCGAAAGTTTATGTTAGCAACTGCACTCAGTGCAACGACTCTGGCTACCGGCCTGAATATTCCACAAGCTTCGGCTGCAGCAAAAAACACAAAAAGAATTGGCAATAAACGTGTCGCCATTCTGGTGGATACCGAAACGCATATGATGCCTGCCCTGGCGAGGGAAATGGTACGCCGCGGTCATAACCTGGTTATTGGTAATGCCGCCAAAGGTCTTGCGGATGAGCTTAAAAAAATGGGTGCTGAAGTGGAAGAAGTACGCGGCAGACTCGACCTGACTAAAGCCAGCAGCGTGCAGAAGCTGGTAAAAGCCGCGAAAAAACGTTTTGGTGGGGTTGACTCTGCCTGTATTCGAACCGGATCTCACACCACCGGCACCATCATGGACATCACCACGGCCGATGCACAGTCTCTTTACGAGGGCAACATGCTGTCGACAATCTATGCCCTGCAGGCCTTGCTGAAACCCATGCTTGCCCAGGGTTCGGGTCAGATCGTTATCAATACCAGCGCCACCGGTCTACGCCCGTCTGCCGCAGCCGCTATGTACAGCGCCTGCCGGGCCGGTGCCAATATGCTAATGCGCAGCGCCGCAATTACTGCCGCCCCGAAAGGCGTCACCATCAATGCCACCGGCACCTATGCGATGAACTATCCCGGTTTTCTCGACGACATTGGCTGGGAAGATCCTAAGGTTCAAAAAGCAGTTCTAGAAGATCTTCCCTTACACCGTCTCGTCGAACCCGAGCAGGCGGCGCATTTTGTGGCAACACTCATCGATGGTGTAGGCACTGCCCAGACAGGGCAGTTCTTCTCGATCGACAACGGATGGGCGTTCCAGTAAGTGATAGTTAGTAAGGGTGAATAATCTGATCGATTCATAGGGCAGCACAACCAGCGAAATCACCAGCCTTTTTTCGATTAATGGTGATTGCGGTGGTCAGTAGTCCTAACAGGGTGCGCCAGAGTGCACCCCATCAGTACCTGGATGCAGTGACACTGTCGTTTCATAAAGCGTCAGGGCAGTTAGCAACAAAATAATGGGGACAAGACTATGAGCGTAAAAAATATGAAAATAAAAGCGGCTGTGATCACACTCTCCACCTGTTGCTCCATACTCTTCGCTGCCAGTACAGTGGCAGCAAACAGCATCGGTGAGCCTGGCCGCGGAGCCGGCAAGAAGAATCCGCTGAAAAATGTCTACTTCGGTGAACAGCACATGCACACACGCAACTCGTTCGACGCCTTCACGGTCGGTGTCAGCGCAACCTGGGAGGATGCCTACCGGTTTGCCAAGGGCGAAGAGGTCAAACTGTCTACCAACGGCACGCCGATGAAGCGCAGGACGCCCTATGATTTTGTTGCGATCACGGATCATTCGGAGTATTACGGTGTGCTGAAGGAATTCAAAAATCCGAAGAGCGACCTCTCCAAGTCGGATTTCGCGAAACAGGTGGTTGCCGGCGTCGAGGACCCCTCGAAAGCCGGCCCTGCGGTGCAGAAGCTGATCCAGACCCTGGTGCAATCCGATCCGTTGCCGGAGTATGTCACGCCGGAGCTGCGCCAGGGCATGTGGCAGACATTCATCAAGACGGCGGACAAGCACAACGATCCGGGCAAGTTCACCGCGCTGTATGCCTATGAATGGACCTCGATCCCTGACGGCGCGAACATGCACCGCAACGTGTTCTTTAAGGACAAGCCGGCAGCAGTGCCATTCTCTTCCTTTGACTCAGTCCAACCAGAGGATCTGTGGACCTACCTCGAGATCCAGCGCAATCAGGGTATCGATGTCTTTGCCATCCCCCACAACTCAAACGTCTCCGACGGCTGGCTGTTTTCGCCGCGTAAGTTTCAAGGCTGGCAAGGGCAGCCGGCCTTCATCGGCGGACCCATCGATGCCAAATACGCCCGGCGCCAGCAGGCCAATGAGCCACTGTTCGAGATCCACCAGACCAAGGGTAATTCCGAGGCGCATCCATGGCTGTCGCCCAATGACGAGTTCGCTAATTTCGAGCCGTTTCCAAGCCTGATCAGCCTCGGCACGCCGTCGCAGATCAAATATGGCTTTTATCGACAGGGCCTGGTCGAAGGCATGAAGATAGAGAGCGAGGTTGGCTACAACCCCTACAAAATGGGTCTCGTTGCGGGTGCCGACGTGCACTCCGGTTACCAGGGCAACGAAGAGTGGGACTGGAACGGTGCTCATGGCACCCTGGACGACACACCGCAGAAACGCCTTAGCCCGGTCAAGAACGCGACCGGCGAGACCGGCTACGGTGTATCCAGTGCCGGTACGACGGCTGTCTGGGCCGAGGAAAACACCCGCGAGGGTATCTGGAACGCCATGAAGAGCAAGGAGACCTACGGTACTACCGGTACCATGATCCGCCTTCGCTTTTTCGGTGGCTGGAAGTATCCGAAGAATCTGGTCAAGGACAAGAACTTCGTCAAGAAGGCCTACAAAGGTGGTGTGCCCATGGGCCAGGACCTGTCGAAGAAAGCCGGCAAGGCACCGACCTTCGCAGTCTGGACACAGAAGGATCCGGAGAGCGGCAATCTCGACCGCATTCAGATCGTCAAGGTGTGGAGCAGTCCACGAACCGGCTTCCCGGCGGAGAAGATCTACAACGTCGCCTGGTCGGATAATCGTAAACTTGATGCCAAGACCGGTAAGCTGCCGCCAGTGGGCAACACCGTCGATACAAAAACAGCGACCTGGAAAAACAGCATCGGTGATACGCAGTTAAGTGCGGTGTGGACCGATCCAGACTTTGATCCGAAGATGAAGGCAGCTTACTACGTGCGTGTGCTGGAGATCCCGACTCCACGCTGGAGCACCTACGACTCGGCGCGTAACAATCTGCCGTTACCAAAAGATGTACCATCAAGTATCCAGGAACGCGCTTACTCATCACCGATCTGGTACACGCCTAAATAAATGAAAAATTATCTACAGGGACGTAGTGTATGCCGATTTTGCAGGACGCCTATAGGGACAGGTGATAATGAAAAGTGAAAAATGAACAATTGAAGACGGAAAGTGAAAAGGAAATCTGGACATGAAGGACAATCCGCTTAAAGATAAAAGCTATCACAATCGATTCATATTGTGAAACTGTCTCAATTTTTACAGCAGGCTAAAAAAGAGTTTGAATAGAGCAAGGCTGATTTATCATTTTTAGTTTTTCACTTGATTAATTTGGTATACGCCGGAAGCGATGAAGACGGCGAAGAAATAAAAGATATCCGTCATACCGGCGCAGGCCGGTATCCAGTTGACCGTCGCAGTTTCTGAATTCCGGCATTTGCCGGAATGACGCAAAGACAAAGACCATGAGGAATAAGACCATGAGGTATAAGGCAGGCGTAGTCACTTTATCGATTTTATTTTTGGCTTTGATATCCGTCACGATGCCACTTGCTGCGGCTAACTACGATCTGGTTATCCTCAACGGCCGTGTCATGGACCCGGAAAGCGGGCTTGATGCGGTACGCAATGTCGGCGTGAAAGACGGCAAGATTGCCAAAGTCACGAAGAGGAAAATCAAGGGTAAGGAAACTATTGATGCTAGCGGACACGTGGTTGCGCCAGGTTTTATCGATGGACACGTCCATACGGTCGATATCCCGCTCGGACAAAAGGCCGCGCTACGCGACGGCGTGACGACAACACTGGATCTCGAAGTAGGCGCTCTGCCTGTAGATCGTTGGTATTCAGTCCTAGAAGGCAAATCCCAGACTAACTACGGCGCTACTGTTTCCATGACGTCAGCACGGACTGCAACTTTCGACCCTGAATACTTGGAAAAGACAAAGTCGGCGGCTCTTGTTTTCGACATTTATACTGGCGTAAAGGTTGTCGGGGATACATTCTCGCGAGTGCCGACCGACGACGAGATTGCAAACATTTTGAAGTTGGTCGATGAGGGTCTCAAGCAGGGTGCGCTCGGCGTCGGGCCTCCGGTCGGATATCTCGTTGACGGAACCACATCCCAGGAAATGATCGGCGTGCAGAAGCTCGCAGGGAAATACGGGCGTTTTTCGCACGTTCATACGCGTTTCTCAAGCCAAGAGCCACCGACCAGCGCCCTCATGGGGTTTCAGGAAGTCATCGCGTCAGCCGGCCAATTTGGCGGTGGAGTTATCATCGCTCATTTCACGGCGCAATCGCTCGCATTGACCGAGGCTGCACTCGACTATGTGGATGAGCTGCGCGCCGCGGGCATTCCCGTCGTACTGGAAATCTATCCATACAACTTCGGCTCTGCCGGTAACGGAATCGGTGCTGATTATCTGAAGCCAGACAACTATCAAAAAAATATGGGGCGCACTTATGAAGACATCATCGATACCGCCACCGGCGAGCGTCTGACTAAAAAGAAATATGAGGCACTGGTGAAATCTAATCCGTTTTATCCAGTCATGTTCTACAACGCCAAAGAAGAAGATATGGAAAAGGCTCTCGCACATCCAGACGTGCTTATCGGCTGCGATTGTTTTCCGTTCGCCGATAAAGATGGCAAGTTCGTCTCCGACTGGGACACGCCATGGGACCAGGCCAATACGCACCCGAGAACGACCGGGGCACACGGCAAGGTGCTACGCCTGACGCGCGAAAAAAAATTAATGCCGTTAATGACTGCGATTAGCAAGATGAGTTATCAGTACGCTAAATTCTTGGAAGACAACGGCGTGCCGCAAATGGCTAACAAGGGCCGTATCAAAGTGGGTGCCGATGCCGATATCACCATCTTCGACCCGGATACCGTGCGTGACAATTCATCACTGGATAAGGGAAAAAATGCCTTGCCGACCACCGGCATTCCTTACGTGGTGGTTAATGGTTCGATCGTTGTGAAAGATTCCAAAGTGCTGAAAGGCGTCTATGCGGGCCAACCGATACGTGCTGCTATATCCAATTAGTTTGTGGCTCATATGTGACAAAACAATAAGGACTAAGATCTGAAGAAAAAGACCATGAGGAGAATAGCTATGAAAAGTAAAACAGGTCTAGTTGTTAGTCTTGCAGCCACACTATTGACTGCACCGACTTTCGCACAGAACGCCCCGGGTCTCTCCCCGAGTGAAGGCGACAAAGAAAAGATCGACAAAGCACTGGGGAAGCAACCCTATTCCCCTTATGCCGATCGCAAGTTCCCTTCACGTCCACTGTTCGGCGACACCCATCTGCACACCGGCTTCTCGATGGATGCCGGCGTGTTTGGCGCCCGGCTTAAGCCGCGTGATGCCTACCGCTTCGCGCGCGGCGAACAGGTAATGGCGTCCATGGGTCAGCCTGCGAAACTCGCACGACCGCTCGACTTCCTGGTGGTGGCCGATCACTCTGACAACATGGGCTTTGCCACTGATTTGTTAGCGGGCAAGACCGCTCTGCTCGCTGAGCCAAAGGGCCGCGAGTGGTATGACCTGGTTCAACAAGGCAAAGGCGGCAAGGCGGCGCTGGATATGATCGGGCTGTTTTCGAACGGCAAGTTTCCCAAGGCGCTGATGTATGCACCGGGTACACGAGCCTATCGCGATGCCTGGCAGGAGACCATCGACGCAGCTGAGACCTACAATGAGCCGGGCCGCTTCACTGCTTTTATCGGCTATGAATGGACATCGCTGGTGAAGGGAGGGAACATGCACCGCAACGTCATCTTCCGTGACAACGGCGACCGCGCAACCCAGGTCGTGCCGTTCACCGTGAGCCCGCCAATGGGCAGTGCCAATCCCCTCGATCTGTGGAAGTGGATGGACGCCTACGAGAAGAAGACCGGCGGCAGCGTGCTGGCCATTGCGCACAATGGTAACCTGAGTAATGGCATCATGTTTCCGGTTGAACGTGCGTACACGGGTAAGCGGATCAATAAATCCTATGTCGAGCAACGTGCAAAATGGGAGCGTCTGTACGAGGCCACCCAGACTAAGGGCGATGGCGAAGCGCATCCCTTCCTGTCACCGAACGACGAGTTCGCCGACTTTGAGACCTGGGACAAAGGTAATCTCGACGCCAGCGCGGCAAAAAAGAAAAGCATGCTCGAGTTTGAATATGCCCGTGCAGCATTGAAAAACGGCCTGAAGCTCGAGGCCAGGCTCGGCACCAATCCCTATAAGTTCGCCTTGATCGGCAGCAGCGATGCTCACACCGGTCTGGCCGCAATGGAGGAGGAGAACTTCTTTGGCAAAACCACACCGCAAGAACCCAGTCCGGAGCGCATGACGGCCGCTTTTATGGATGACAAAAAAAGCGGCGTGAAAATTATGGACTGGGAAATCTCTGCTTCTGGTTACGCTGCGGTTTGGGCTGAGCAGAATACCCGTGCTTCCATCTGGGACGCGATGCATCGCAAGGAAACCTACGCCACCACAGGTTCACGCATGGTAGTGCGCTTCTTCGGTGGCTGGGATTTCGACAAGGCTGACGCTAGCACCCGCAATCCGGCCGTCGCCGGCTATAAAAAGGGTGTCCCCATGGGCGGCGATATTCACAACGCGCCGAAGGGTAAAGCGCCGAGTTTCCTGCTTGCCGCTTTAAAAGACCCGATCGGTGCCAACCTCGACCGTATCCAGGTCGTTAAGGGATGGCTGGATAGCAAGGGCAAACTGCAAGAAAAAGTGTATGACGTGGTCTGGAGCGATAACCGCAAACCTGATGCGAAAGGTAAGCTGCCATCCGTTGGTAACACCGTCGATGTCAAGAATGCCACCTGGAGCAATACCATTGGCGCGTCCGAATTAATCACTGTTTGGAAAGATCCGAACTTTAACCCAAAGCTGCGTGCTTTTTATTACGCTCGGGTGCTCGAGATCCCGACCCCGCGCTGGACGGCGTATGACGCCAAACGTTTTGGTGTGAAGCCGCAGCCCAGTACGAGAATGACCGTCATCGAGCGGGCCTACACCTCACCTATCTGGTACACGCCTGATTAAATGGAAAATTATCTACAGGGACGTAGTGTATGCCGATTTTGCAGGACGCCTAAAGGGACGGGTGATAATGAATAATGAAAAGTGAAAAGTGAACAATTGAAGACGGAAAGTGAAAAGGAAATCTGGACATGAAGGACAATCCGCTGAAAGATAAAAGCTATCAGTTTGCGATTCATATTGTGAAACTGTCGCAATTTTTACAGCAGGCTAAAAAAGAGTTTATCTTGAGTAAGCAAGTGCTGCATAGTGGTACTGCTGTTGATGCTCTTATTCGCGAGGCGGAGTTTGGGCAGAGCAAGGCTAATTTTAGCAAAAAAATGAGCATTTCATTGAAAGAGGCAAACGAAACCGAATATTGATTATCGTTGTTAAAGGATACCGATATTATCAATGATAACCAATTTGTGAGTTTACATTCTGATTGCAAGGAATTAATTGCCATGTTGGTGTCAACGGTAAAAACATCAAAATCATGAAGACTAATTTATCATTTTTAGTTTTTCAATGACAAAGAAGTTATGTTTGATTCGGAACCCTAGGCAAACTGGTGAAAGAAAATCAGCGTCAATCTGATGCGCCAGTTACTCATCGACTCAATGCTGTGACGAAACGGTTCGAATAAAAATGCGAAGACGTATAAACATAAAAGATTTTTCGGAGATAGTGCTAGGCTCAGTTCTGCTGGCATTCCCGGTCGCCATCACTGAAGAAGTCTGGAACATGGGTAAAGAATTGTCCCTGTTTGGTATGGTCATGCTCATAGCCATATCTCTGGCCGCCATTGCCTGGTTTGCCTACCATAACTATTACCAGTCCGTCATGAGTACACATAAAGCTGATTTCGTGATGCGGGTTTTTGCCATCTATGGCATTACACTCATTGTTGCGGCCCTGATTCTGACCTTATTTAACCAGTTTCCCCTGATGTCGGATTGGGCGGTGGCGATCAAGCGTATGGTGATTGTTGCCCTGCCTGCCAGCTTTAGTGCCACCGTGGTTGATTCGATTAAAGACTAAATCGTACCCGCGGGGAACATTGTCTGGCGCCCAGCCTGGTCGATATTGGGAATGACTGTTCATTCCTGGCCAGGCCCCGAAATGAGAGCTTATTCAATTAATGGTAAATAAAGACCCTGCCTGTTTGATTGCAGGTATAAGCCGTGAAACAATAGCACTGACTTTTCTGCTCAGTAGCTTGAAAATGACCTAACTATGGAGTAGCTCAAATGAATAATAAACAAAACAGACCTGGCTCTTTTCACCTTCTATTATCTCAACCAACAACGACCGCATTAGCGATATGCTTAAGTCTGGGTTTTACAGGCACGGCATTTTCATCCGGCGGTGGCATTGTCACCGACGATAAGACATCCCTGAGTGGTGCGGCCAGGACAGAGCCCTATTCCCCCTACGCACAGCGCAGCTTCCCCAACCGACCATTGTGGGGCGATACCCATTTGCACACCGCTATTTCTTTTGATGCGGGCTCGTTTGGAGCCCGTCTGCTTCCACCCGATGCTTATCGTTTTGCCAGGGGTGAAGAAGTTATTTCATCGACGGGTCTGCCGGCAAAACTATCCCGCCCACTGGATTTTCTGGTGGTCGCCGATCATTCGGACAACATGGGTTTCTTTCCCCAACTACAGGCAGGTGCCGCCTATGTGATGGCCAATGATAAAGGCCGAAAATGGAATGGCATGATCAATAAGGGTGGCCAGGAATCGGTACAGGCGGCCGCTGAAATCATTGGTGCTTTTTCTCAGGGAAAATTTCCGAAAGATTTAGAATCCCTGCCGGGTTCCAGCATCTATCGTTCCACCTGGGATGACATCATTAATGCGGCCGAAGAAGCGAACGACCCAGGTAATTTCACGGCCTTTATTGGTTATGAATGGACCTCCCTGATTAAGGGCAATAACTTGCATCGCGTGGTGATCTATCGCGACGGCGCTGATCGCGCAAGACTGATGGAACCCTATACCACCGGCAAACCACTGGGCAGCACCAATCCTGTCGATCTATGGAAATGGCTGGCTGAATATGAGAAAAAAACCGCCGGACAGATTTTGGCCATTGCCCATAATGGTAATTTAAGTAACGGCATCATGTTCCCGGAAACAAAAGCCCTGGGCAAAAGAATCAATAAGCAATATGTGGAGACTCGTGCCCGTTGGGAGCCACTTTATGAAGTGACTCAAATTAAGGGTGACGGTGAAGCTCACCCCTTTCTTTCACCCAATGACGAATTTGCAGACTATGGCAGCTGGGACCAGGGTAATCTGGATTTAAGTGAAATGAAAAACAACAAAATGCTGCGTTTTGAGTATGCTCGCTCAGCGTTAAAAACCGGCCTGAAACTGAAAAACAAGTACGGCACCAACCCCTATCAGTTTGGCATGATTGGTTCTACCGACAGCCATACCGCCCTGGCTGCAGTTGAAGAAGACAGTTATTTTGGCAAACATGCGGGTACCGAACCGAACAAGGACCGTTACAAGCACCCCATGGCCAAGATGGGAGATAAAGAATACAAAGGCTATTCACCACTGGCCTCAGGCTGGGCCGCGGTATGGGCCGAAGAAAATACCCGCGCCTCGATTTTCGATGCCATGAAACGCAAGGAAACCTATGCCACCACCGGTAGCCGTATGACGGTGCGTTTCTTTGGTGGCTGGGATTATGACAATAAAGACGCCAGTAACCGACTGGTTGCCAAGGTCGGTTATGCCAAAGGCGTACCCATGGGCGGTAATTTGCCAATGACTCCCAAAGGGAAAAAAGCACCAACATTCCTGGTGGCTGCATTGAAAGATCCCATCGGGGGTAACCTGGATCGTATCCAGATCATCAAGGGCTGGGTGGATAGCAAAGGCAATACCCATGAAAAAGTTTATGATGTGGCCTGGTCCGATAATCGTAAAACAGACGCCAAAGGTAAGTTACCTTCAGTCGGTAACACGGTGGATGTGGCTAACGCCAGCTGGACCAATACCATCGGCGCCACCGAGCTTATCTCTGTGTGGAAAGATCCTGACTTTAACGCCAAACAGGATGCCTTTTATTATGCGCGGGTGATAGAGATTCCCACACCACGCTGGACCGCCTACGATGCCAAATATTATAAGGTGAAAATGCCCAAGGAAGTTCCGATGACCACCACGGAACGTGCTTATACCTCGCCCATTTGGTACAACCCGGCGGGTAAATGAAAAATTATCTACAGGGACGTAGTGTATGCCGATTTTGCAGGACGCCTAAAGGTATTTAGGCCCTGTGGGTATTTATGCCCTGTGGGTATTTATGCCCTGTGGGTATTTAGGTGGTACGAGCCCATGGATGAGCGAAGGTACGATTCCAATTTTACCTTGATGGTGGCTAGAGATCAGTCAAAGATCGTTACATTTGATCGGTTCGTCATTCCGTGCATAAACAGCGGAGACCCGGAATCCAGTCACTACGCTTCAAGCTGTTGCTGGATTCCGGCATCCGCCGGAATGACGGATAAAAATTAATCAGATCAGCCCTGAGTTTATGAGGACATTAACAAAGTGAAATTTTTACGTGAACCCCTGGTGCAATTCTTTTTTATCGGCGCAGCGATTTACCTGGTTTATGGGATGTTCGCCGAACCGAGTGAGCAACAGCTCAATAACACCATCACCGTTAGTGCGGGTGAGATCGAGTGGATGCAAAGCTCCTGGCAAAAACGCTGGAGCCGACTACCCACGGCTAAAGAGCTGGATGGCCTGATTCAGCAGTACATCAGAGAAACCGTACTCTATCGTGAAGCGCTGACCATGGGGCTGAACAAACACGATTCCGTTATCCGTCGCCGCCTGGCACAGAAGCTGGAATTCCTGGCCAAGGACCTGGTGGCATTGACACCCCCTGGCGAGGAGGAATTGCAGAGCTACTTCGTCGAACGCCAGGAGCGCTACCAGGAGCCAACTCGTTATACCTTTGCCCAGGTGTTTATCAACCCGGACAAACGCGGAGAGGCGACCCTGGCTGACGCCGAAAATATCAAGGCGATGTTGATCGCCAGGGGAAATGCCATCGAGGATGTCAGCGCGCTGGGTGATAACTTGATGTTGCAAAATTATTATCCGGAAAAAGATCAGGCCGAGATACAGAAACAGTTCGGCAGTGGCTTTACTGAATCCTTAGTCGCCCTTTCACCAGGGCAATGGCATGGGCCAGTACTGTCCGGCTATGGTGTACACCTGGTATATGTGAGCAACATCAGCGTACCGCCGGCACCGATTTTTGCCGAACTACGCGAACGTGTGACGCTGGACTGGAACACCGAAAAGGGCGATGAACTCAATGAGAAGTTCTACGCCAATCTGCGGGATCGCTATAGCATCGTCATTGAACAGCCGACCGAGGCAGAGAAGCTTGCTGCGCTTAAGGAGTCGGCCCAGTGATGCGATATCTCAAACCGCTCGGCTTATCCGTCATTTCAATGATGCTGTTCGGTCTGACCCTGGCCATGCAGGCCAGGGCCGATGAGATCCGTCCTGCGCTGCTGGATATTAAACAGCAAAATACCGGCCTGTTCGCGGTAACCTGGAAAGTACCCACCCGTGGTAATCGGGTGCTACCCATCACACCCCAGCTACCGGCCAGCCTGAGCGTGCTGGGCTCGCCCACCGTGCAGGAGGTTCCGGGTGCCCACATCGAACACACCACGTACAAGAGCAATGGTGAGCCGTTGACGGGCCAGAGCATTGTCATCGATGGCCTGACTGCCCAGCAAACCGATGTGTTGCTGCTTATCCAGTTACAGGACGGCACTCAGCATTCGGCAATACTACGCCCGGCTTCTCCGGAGTTCACCATCCCGCTGGAGGCCTCAAAACTGGAGGTGGCTGGCGACTATTGGCAAATGGGCACGATTCATATCCTGGAAGGGGTGGATCACCTGCTGTTTGTGCTGGCCCTGCTGCTGATTGTGTCCAGCTTCGGGCCGCTGCTAAAAGCGGTGACCGCGTTTACCGTGGCACACAGTATTACCCTGGCACTGGCGACACTGAATATTATCCACCTGCCCGCGGCACCGACCGAAGCCATTATTTCATTAAGCATCCTGTTCCTGGCCACTGAAATCATACACAAGCACCATGGTGCAACAGGTTTGACTGAACGCTATCCCTGGCTGGTGGCCTTTATATTTGGCCTGTTCCATGGTCTGGGTTTCGCTGGCGCTTTGTCTGAAATTGGTGTGCCGCAACACGAAGTACCCCTGGCGCTGTTCATGTTTAATGTTGGTGTGGAAACCGGGCAGCTGCTATTCATCGCAGCGGTGATTAGCCTGATGGCCCTGATTCGGCGCCTGCCCTTTTCGGCACCCCAGGGTAGCTGGCGATTGCTGCCCTACAGCATCGGAGGTGTAGCCTCGTTCTGGACCATCGAACGGGTGATGTCGTTTTTGCCCTTCTCGGTTTTATGAAAGACTTATTAACAGAAAACTTTAACGACATACACAGATACCAAAAATTATTTCTAAAAGGAGAAAAACCACCAATAACCAAATAACAGGGCCATTTTGCACGGGCATGCTTCTCAGCTTGTGCAGATCTATCGTAGAGAGAAGACCATACATAAAAATGATTAGCAAATTTACTAGAGGAAAAACTCACCATGAACAAAAGCTATGTATTCCTGTTTGCCATGATGTTTATGCTTCTGTCGGGCTGCAGCAACGTACCGACGAAAGATATTCAGATTGATGCGCAAGCCGACCCCAAGGCCAATTTCAGTGGTTACAAGTCTTATGCCTGGCTGGCTACCGCCGCCATTGTCAATGACTCGTATGGCCAATGGGAGCCACCCTCATTCGATGCGGATAGTGAAATCATGCACCTGATCGATAGAGAATTGCGCAAACGCGGCATGTCTGAAGATTCCGTTAATCCGGATGTGTTTGTCGCCTTCGCGGCCGGCATCGATATGGATGCGCTGAATTTGAAAGTGTCTCCAGAAACACAAATGGAAACACTGGAAAATGTTCCCCAGGGCGGTTTAGTAGTGGCGCTGATAGACAGTGATTCAGGCTTCATTATCTGGTTGGGCGTAGTTACTGCGGAAGTTATGCAAAGCCCGAATGCACAGACAGCAAAATCACGTCTGGATTATGCGGTAAGCAAATTATTGAAGAAGTTACCCAAATAACACAATGCTTCGATTCTGCTCTGATTAAATCAAGCTATGTCATCCCGACTGAAGTGGATGCCTACACGGAAGTAGGTGAATAGGGCAACGCAGGACGATATTTATGGATGAACAAGTGTCTTAAGAGGGCACGGATAGCCCGAAAACACTCAGTTGCCGAGGGATCTTAAATGTTTGATATCGATGTAGTATTAAACAATAAGATTTCTCGACAATTGCTCCAGGCATTGTTCTAACTCCTGCTTCCATGCAGTCGTCCCTTGGGTCGAAATGACAACTGATCAGAGCCACTTTAATTAACCAAAGGGAAAAACATCATGTCTGAAAATATTCAAACACAGTTCCTGGAAGATATTAAGAACAACAGCGGACTCACCATTGGAGCAGGAATCATTGTGCTGCTGATGGGCCTGCTAGCCATGACTGCACCCTTAGTTGCCGGGCTGTCTGTGGCCATGATGGTGGGCGTGATACTGATCATTGGTGGCGTCGGCCAGCTGGCCTTTGCCTTTAAAACCAGTAAAAGTGTATTCACGATTATTGTTGGCGCCCTGACGGTTATTGTGGGTGCTTACATGGTCCTTAATCCGGGTCCGGCCCTGGCATCACTCACCATCTTCCTCGCAGCCTACCTGATCGTTTCCGGCATTTTCGAAGCCCTGATGGCTTTTCAGGTGAAGCCGGTCAAGGGGTGGGGATGGGCGCTGTTCAGTGGCATACTTTCGCTCATACTGGGCGCTATGATCTGGAGTCAGTTTCCACTCTCAGGTGCCTGGGCCATAGGCATACTCATCGGGGTTAGATTGTTTTTCAGCGGTATGAGTTTGCTCATGTTTGGACTCATAGCCCGATCTGCAACTAAGGAGTTAGAGGCCGCGGCGTGAAACCTGAAGCCAGGCTTTTAATTTTCAACAACACAATAACTAAGGAGCCTCTGAATTACAGTGATGCACCTGATTAAGGCGTATCATTATTGCTACTGCCTCCTTAACTCGATCCGCTCATCCTGACTGGAGTGCCGGTCACTCCAGTCGGACGGATGCAGCATGACTTATAACTATCTTCATGCCCAGGGCACGAGATGTCGCAGCCTTCTCTTATATAACAAGGCTTTTGGCTAATAATAAACACACTAGTGAGATAACAGTGATGTATTATTATAACGAATCACCACCGATCATTTTTTGTTAGTGCAAGGTTGACTGAAATGAATACAAAACCACACATGAGCCTTCTCATCCTGTTGTTATTAATGTGCACCATGCCGGTAAATGCTGCACAGGTGATTAAGCTGGAAGTCGAAATCGGCAAAAATGACAGCTCCAGCAAGAACACCAACATCATCACCGTCGACGATAAAAAAGTGCGCGTGGACTATTTAGGCACTGAAACTGAAAAGACAGACACCACCCCTTATTTATTAACCTTAAACGCTGGAAAGTCCTGGGTCATAGGTAACCGCGACAAGGATGAATTTTATTGTGCTGATGTCAATATGGATGACTTTTTTCGGGATATTGGGGATATCGTGGCACGGGTAGATTCATTTACCAATGCTCAATTCTCCAATAATAAAGTGGCTGTACTGCTGCAGCAACCAGGCCCTGAAATTTCAGGTTATGCGACCACCCATATTCGACTACAGACCACGGCAAATATTAAGGCCTCCATATTGCTGAAAAAATTCGGCTTCACACTGAAAAAAGTCGACGATATCTGGTACGCCAAAAACATGGAAATGCATGAGGTAAAAAAACGCTGGATAGAAGCGCTGACTAACTCCGGCTACGAGGTGCTGGACCAGTTATCCCGCGAATTACGCGGTAATATCACCGGCCCGATCCTGAAGCAGAAAACCGTCATGCAAATAACCAACACTGAAAAGAACCAGATCGACACCTATATCCGAAAACTTCGTGTGCTATCGGTACAGGATCTGAAATCTTCAGAAGTAAGTGAAAAAGTCTTTGCCCAGCCCAGGTGTAAAAAAATCAAAAAGAGCCAGACCAAGAATGCGGCAAAAACCATGTTCAAGGAAGGAAAACTCACTCTTTAATTTGAGTGGGTAAACCGCAAATCATCAGGACTACAAACAGGTTCGGATGCCGGAATACCTGTGCACTGGGAGACGAAGCCAGCTTTGATGGATGTGTCAGGCAGCCTTTGGTTGATTTGTCATTTTAACCGAAGACTTGGAAAACCATTGAATGCAATCCGTTACCGGCAACGGATGGATCACCACCTTCCGTTTCTATGGGCCACTCGAGTCCATAGACGACAAGAGCTGGAAGCCGGGCGAATTGAACTGCTTAAGCAACCAATCAGGACACACATCGCACTAAGTGAAAGATGGTGTCATAATGCAAGAAAAAATTGCCCGCCGGGTCATTGTGGTCATGTTGACAAGCGATTTAGTCAAACAATAAATATATGGAAAAATCATGAAAAAGAATAGCTTTTTAATTTTAGTGCTGTACGGGGTAGTTTTGTTTGGCTGCACAGACGAGAGTCATTTAGTTAACGATAACATCACAATTAAGGCAACATATTTGGGTGATATTGAATTTCAGGATCAAACGATTACTCAGGCCTCAGCAGCAGACTTGCATCGACAAATAGATCTGCAACGTGCCTCCCAGCTGGTACTTTGGTCTATGCCGATTACCAGTTTCTATCAATTATATAAAGCCCTGAACAGCAATTTAAATATTGATGAAAATGATCCTGTTATCGGACTATATGAAGGTTACGATGCTGTTTATCCCTTTCTCACCGCCAATGTCACCACCCCATACACCATATCCATGGTGGATTTATCCAAAACCGGTCCCCTGGTCGTGAATATTCCCGAAGGTGGTGTTTATGGCGTGGCAGATAACGCCTGGCAAGAACCCATCAAGGAAATCAGTTCTGGAAAAAAGGAATCACTGCTTTTTGTCGGACCCGGCCAGAGCTATCCCAAAGATTTTAACGGCGAGATCATACAATCTGAAACCTTCATTATGCTCTATTTCTATCGCGTTTTAGGGACAGGGCCTGAGGCTGAAAAATTAAAGACTGCGGTCACGGCATATAAATTGTCACAGGCTGCGAATCCTCCTGAGACAAAGCTTGTTAAATATAACCCAAAACCTGGGGCTCGAATAATCCTGAATACACAGCCCACCAATATGGAATATTGGGAACTCGTCAATGACTATGTCCAAAAAGAGCCCATGGCTGATCGTGACCGCTTTTTCTATGCCTGGCTAAAAGACCTGGGTATTGAAAAAGGAAAACCATTCAGGCCAACGGATTATCAAAAAGAAATTTTGCTGGAAGGTGTTGAAACCGGAATGGCCATGGCCCAGGCAAACTCATTCAATAAATCCAGAGAGAAATTCGCGACAGCACTTTATGCTGACGACTCCGGCTGGGAAGATGCCATGGCCGGCATGAACCCGAAAATCGATTTAGACCATTATTCTATGTTTAACCAACGTGCGTCTTACACTTTCGAGGCAGTTACCACTTCGGCAGGAATGGTCTCAAGGATTGAAGGCCAGGGCTCTGCCTATCTAGGATCTTATTATGATGCCGATGGCAATGCATTGATGGGGGGTAACAATTACACCCTTAGAATTGAAGCTAAGCCTCCAGCAGAAAATTTCTGGTCGATCACCGTTTATGACATTGCCAATCGATTGATTATTAGAAACAAAACCAGGAAATCGGATATATCGTCTCGTAACAAAGACCTGATAAAAAATGCAGATGGTTCAGTCGATTTGTATTTCGGACCGGAATCACCACCAGGCAAACAAGCTAACTGGGTACAGACAAACAAAAGCGAATCCTTTTTCCTTTACCTGAGACTATATGGCCCTTTAAAACCCTATTTCGACCAGGCCTGGCCAATGAACAAAGTGGTAAGAATGAATTAGGGGCTGAAACTGGCCACTATTTCTTTCCAGGAATATAAAAGAATTTCAAAACAAATATTCATAGCAATTTTAGCCCTGATGGAGGCCGTCAGCATGGCTGCATCGGCCTGCCCCATGGAGCTTCCCAGGGTGGATGCGAATGTTAAGGAGGCCCAGCTTGAGCTGGAAGTTGCCGCCACGCCTGAGGCCCGCAACTGCGGCCTCTCCAGGCGTACCAGCTTATCGGAGAATCATGGCATGCTATTCGTGGTGCCAGACCCCATCATTCTGGACTTCTGGATGCGGGACACCCATCTGCCCCTGTCGATTGCGTTTGTCAACGATGGCGGGCGCATTCTCAGCATTCAGGCTATGCAGCCCATGCAAACCCGGCAGCACTATCGCTCACCGGAGCCGGTGCCCTACGCTATTGAAGTGAACAGGGGCTGGTTCGCTGAACACGGGATTGGTGTTGGTGATATCATCACACTGCAATTACCCAGGACCCTAATTGCCCGATAAATAACAACAAAAGAGCATGAATTTAAAACATACTCCACATCCGAAGCAAGGTTTGCACCGGTTTTTGCTCGGCAACTGAGTCTTTTTGGGCTATCCATGCCTTCTTAAGACACTTGTTCATCCATAAACATCGTCCTGCGTTGCTCTCGGCAATTGCTCCATACATTGCTCTACCTTCGCCCATCCATGGGCTCGTACCATCTCCACAGGGCATAAATCCCTATAGGCGTCCTGCAAAACCGGCATACATGCCATCCGTGGCAATAAACACTGCAGTGTGATACATGATATAAATGTCATGTTGATTGAGTTAATAATGACCCAATTAAAAAATGTTAGTGATATTCGAAACCTCAGGACACAACACTGATACGAATAGCCATAAAAATTAAAATGTTAAAGAGGAAAACCTGTTATGAACAAAATTCATATATTCTTATTTGCCTCAATTGTTATGTTTGTTTCGGGCTGTAACAGTGTACCGATAAAAGATATGCAGTTCGACGCACAAGCCGACCCCAAAGCTAAATTCAGTGCTTACAAGTCCTATGCCTGGCTGGGTACAGCCGCCATTATTAATGACTCATACGGCCAGTGGGAGCCACCGGAATTCGATGCCGACAATGAAATCAAGTTCCTGATCGATAGAGAACTTCGTAAACGGGGTATGTCTGAAGATTCCGTTGCCCCGGATCTGTTCATTTCTTTCGCTGCCGGTGTTGATATGGATGCGCTGGGCCTGAAAAAAGAGCCTGATACACAAATGAAAATACTGGACAATGTACCGCAGGGCGGATTAGTACTGGCGATTTTAGATAGTGATACCGGTTTCGTTATCTGGATTGGCTCGGTCATCGGGGAAGTTCAGCCAAATATGGATGCCAAATCGGCAAAAGCTCGCCTGGATTATGCGGTGACTCAGTTGTTGAAGAAGATGCCTAAATAATGCGAGCATCTGGATTTAATTCTGATTTCGAACCTGCACCCTTGTGAGTTAGGAATAGCTGACTCTAAATTCGCTCACCAGTAGTATTATGAATTTTTATTGATAATATGGATGCTTAGTCCTGCTGCTGAAGATTACAAAGCTTTGAAATTTATAGGTATCTGAGCTAGAACAAATATCTAATTTTACATCAGGATCCTTATTAATTAGCTCACAAATAGCAATAATGTTATTTATATCAATATATTATGATTTCATTTTTCATATCCTTAATGAGACTACTGGCGGCTATACGACAAGGTATTAAAAAGGATCAGGAATTTCGCGCCTTGTTGTACCTGTTACTCACTCTACTTACAGCCGCCACAGTATTTTATTGGCGCAATGAAGGATGGAGCCTTATTGATTCACTGTATTTCTCAGTGATGACCATGTCGACGATTGGCTATGGTGATTTTGTACCCACCAGCACATTGTCGAAGCTGTTTACCATCGTATATGCATTATTGAGCATTGGTGTGTTTGTTGCGGTTGTTAGTAAACTGGTCAGTATTATTTTGCAACAAAGGCGATACTTAACTGTAAAAAGCAAACGATTTGTGAGCAGCCATGGCTTGAAACATAAATCGAAACCTGTGAAGAGTAAGGCAAAAAAAACTGGCGATGATACAGGATGAGCTATGATCTGTAATGATTAAAGACAGGACATTACTGCTGATTTCAACACATGAGTTATAGTGATTTTTCCAAAACTCTGTTAGCCAGCCCTATATATCAATGACAGCAGCAAGATCTATGAATTAATCTGGAATTTTTATATTCCAGATATGACGATACAGACTGTATGCATGACGGCTATTGTATCGACAATAATTTTTAGACTTAGCTTTCATTAAATGTTTAAGAGACTATTAACGTGACAATTGTGCCCGCAACTAAATCATTATCAATTATCCTCAGAAATTTAGCAGCTGCTGCTTTTATCTTACTGTTATTCATAGTCAATGGCTGCGCATCTTTGCCCACCGGCTATAAACAGACAGCATCCTATGCGATGACTGATACCCAGAACACAGCGCTCGGGCGCAAGGCCGTACCGTCTGTGGCCAGGCATCCAGGGAAATCCGGTTTTTATCCGTTATCCTCCGGCATGGATGCTTTCGTGGCTCGAGTTGCACTCATTGCTAACGCAGAACGCAGTCTGGATATCCAGTATTACATCTGGCACTCAGATACCACAGGCAGATTACTGGCTGACCAGGTATTACAGGCGGCTGATAGAGGCGTACGAGTACGCCTGTTACTCGATGACATGGATACTGAGGGTAAGGAGCTTGGCCTGAATGTACTCGACTATCACCCCAATATCGAGATTCGCTTATATAATGCCTTCGCTCATCGGGGTAGCCGGGCCGTGGGTTTTGCTACGGACCTGACCCGGGTCAACCGTCGTATGCACAATAAATCACTGACCGCCGATAATCAGGCAACCATCGTCGGCGGCCGCAATATTGGCAATGAGTATTTTGGTGCCACCAGTCATGCAGAATTTTCTGACCTGGATGTACTGGGCATGGGACCCATAGTGAAAGACGTCTCCCACATGTTTGATCTCTACTGGAACAGTGATGAGGTAATACCCATCAGCGCATTCCCATCCGAGGAGCCGGTGACTAAAGCCTCCTTTGACAAAGCTGTTATTGAATTTCACAAAGTCATAAAAGAGGAAAGAGCCAACCCCTATATTCAGGCGATTCGAGAATCAGATACCCTCACCCGCCTGCAATTTAACAACATGACATTTTCCTGGGGTAAGGCGGAGCTACTCTATGACACTCCGGACAAGGTGACCGCCACAGAAGTGACTGCTGACACACATCTGGCACCACAACTCGGGGCATTCATCAGCAAGGCTAAGCAGGAAGTCATCATCGTCTCCCCGTACTTTGTTCCTGGCGATGAACTGGTTGATTATCTCAGTGCACTGGCAAAAAGAGGCGTTCGGGTTCGCATCCTCACCAATTCACTGGCCGCCAACGACGTCGGTGTGGTGCATGCCGGTTATATGCGCTACCGGGAAGACCTGCTTCGCAATGGTGTAGAATTATATGAATTCAAGCCTGTACTCGATAAAAGACAAAAAAATATAAAATGGGCAGGGTCTTCACGAGCCAGCCTGCATGCAAAAACCTTTGGTATAGATCGCCGCTTAATATTTGTCGGCTCCTTTAATCTGGATCCTCGCTCAATCGCACTTAATACTGAACTGGGCGCAATATTTGAAAGCCCTGAACTGGCCACAGCACTGGCTGAATCCCTGGATAGAATTGTGGCCGAGGACGCCTATCGTCTGGAACTGATAACCCTTCCCGCAGAAGAATACGTACGTGATTTTGAGGAATATGAAATTCGGTGGATTACACAGAAAAACGGCAAAACCGTACGCTATGATGTTGAACCCCTTACCAACTGGTGGCAACGCTTCATGGCCGGCTTTTTATCTATTTTTGTAATAGAGAGCTTTTTATAGCTTAAACAGTACTTTTAATGGGCAGGGCTTTATCATGTCATCTCAAATTATAATGGACAGATCAGGAACTCAATGCCTGTGGCTTACCAGGGCAGATTCAACGCCGATGAAAGCGGCCTTTCTGATATTGTTCCTGCTATTTATCATGATCAATCACGCTCATGCCGAAGACGATGGGGTGACGGATAGATTTAGAATCGCTATAGGTGGTTATACCCTTTCCCGCTATGATTCATTCATATCGCTCACCGATCCAGACCTGGGTGCGGGCATATCGATTAGCCCGGAAGATACACTCGGATTGAACACCGACCAGGCCGTAGCGCGCATTGATGGCAATTATCGCTTCAACAAAAAACACGCCCTCACCTATTCCTGGTACAACATCTCGTCCGATGGCAACAAAACCCTGGAAGAAACAATCGACTGGGTTGATGAGAATGGCAACGAGATTACCATTCCGCTTGGCGCATCGGTCACTAGCGCCATCGATTATGACATCTTCAAGGTCGGATATTTATGGTCATTTCATCATACTGATAAAGTCGAATTGGCCTTCGGTGGCGGTCTTCATGTAACCCGTATCAGTGTTGACATGTCTGCAGAGTCCTCCGGTTCTGATCTCAATACTACGGACGTATCAACCACCGTACCATTACCGGTAGTGTCTTTTGCTCTTGTCTATAACATAACACCCAAGCTTAGCTGGTATCTTAAATCAGAATTTTTCGCCCTCTCGTTTGGCGACTGGAAAGGTAGTTATACTGACAGCACTTTTGGCCTGGAATACCGTGCCTGGAAGCATGTTGGACTGGGTTTTGGGCTTGGAAGTAATGCCCTGTCACTAACTGAAGATACGTCTGATGAAAACTTTGTCTTTAATAACCAGATCAGTGGCGCCCTGTTATATGTAGCAAGCTATTTTTAAACGTAAAAAACCAAAATCACTGTTGTTCACTGAATAACTGAACCGATGCATTGCGGTCATACAAATAATAAACACCTGGTGTAACCAGAGTACAGGGCCTATAACCTAATGTTAAAAAAAATTACCTACCTTACACCATTCTCAGCCATCGACTTATTACGACTGTCTTTGGCCCTGCCCCTACTAACACTGGCTGCCTGTTCAAGCACTCCAGTCATCGAGCAAACGAACAGCTTTCATGAAACAACGATGACTGATCATATTCACAACATCAGTAATAATCATATTCTCACCGGTCCGCTAAAAGTACTGAGCCTGAATATAGCCCATGGCAGAAAAGATGGATTCAACCAGATACTCATAAGCAACAAAACCATAGTTAACAACTTGAACGATATTGCCAGCACACTCAAACAATCAGATGCCGATATTATCGCCTTACAGGAAGCTGATGGCCCATCGCGCTGGAGTGGTAATATCAATCATGTTTCTGAACTAGCGAAACAGGCAGACTATCCCTGGCATTGCCGCTCCGGCCATGCCCGCAGCTGGTTATTCGACTATGGAACGGCACTGCTGTCACAGGGTTATTTTGTTGAAGCCATAGGCCATTCATTTGAGCCCACACCACCCACCACCACCAAAGGCTTCATCCTGGGCCAGCTTGCCTGGCGACCCCATGAAAACTCCCAAACCACCATTCTGATTGACATCATTTCTGTTCACCTGGATTTCTCGCGCAAAAAAGTCAGGCAGCAACAAATTACTGAAATCGTAGAAGTATTAAAAAACAGACATAATCCAGTAATATTGCTGGGTGATTTCAATAGTGACTGGCTTGCAGAAGACTCGGTCGTCGCAGAGCTTTCGCGTCGATCCAGGATACATAGCTATCATCCGCAAGCGGAAAATCTTGGCACCTACAAATCTGGCAAGCGTCGCCTGGACTGGATACTGATTTCCAGTGATCTGGAATTTAAAAATTATGCCGTACTTCCAGATATTTTATCAGACCATAATGCTGTGGTGGCCGAGATCGGACTCAATGGGTCCGCAGCGCCCAAATCCTTTGAAATAAATAAACTAACTACACGTATCAAACAATGTAAAGGGGAAGTATCATGCAATACCTGCAAATCACTTCATTAATTGCTTTAAGCTTTGTGTTGGCTTCCTGTGCCAGCGTCCCACAGCAGCAATGTCCACCAGGTAGATTAAACCTGCCGGATTGCCCTCCCGCAAATGCCATACATGATGCACAGATCAACAAACTGCACGATAGCAGAACCTGGCAGCCAGCTGATAAATTAAGCATCGATCCCATCAAGCTGGGTGAGCAAGCCAAGATACCCATTAACCATGCACTGACTAAAATACTTGGACCCTCTCGTGATGGAGGTCTGCAATCATTAGCCACAAAAATCTGGTTAATTGAGAATGCCCAACACACGGTAGACCTGACCTATTATATTTTTAAACGCGACAAGGTCGGCTATGCCATGCTTGGCGCTCTGTGCAATGCAGTAAAGCGCGGAGTTGATGTACGTATCATGGTGGATTCCCTCGGCTCCTTCCATGCTACCCATTCCGAATTAAAAGCACTTGAAAGTTGCGCGGCCGATGCCGGATTCATGCGCAATACCCAGGGACATTTAACTACGAAAAAAGCACGCGTTCAGGCAGTTGTTTTTAATGCGCTAAGCAAGCTTCACTTCAACAGACGTTCCCATGATAAATTGCTCGTGGTCGATGGGGAATTCCCTGACACAGCGGCGATAATTACCGGTGGACGTAATATTTCCCTGGATTATTATGGTTTAAAAGAAGACGGCTCCGAAGACCCTACTGCTTTCAGGGACCTGGAGATATTACTAAAACCAGGGCTTAAAAGCAGTAATGAGGAATATACTGTGGGTGATGTCAGCCAGGCTTACTACACCCTGTTGTTTTTGCACAAAGGCAACCATCGCCTCCGCCCCGTTGAGGAGGAGGATGAGGACACAGGCGTTGTGGAGTTCGACAGCAGCTACAAATATCAACTGGAAAAAAGCCAGGAGAGCCTGGCATTCTTAAAAAGCCAGCCTGAGATACATAAACGCCTGCAGAACATGCCTCACTTCATGAACAAAGGTTTCCATGACTCACAGGTACGTTTATCACATCAACTGAGCAACCTGACCAGTACCAATGTAACCACCGAGGTTGCAGAAAACCTGAAACAAAATCCAAACTCAATTTTATACCTGATTGACAAGCTGGTAACGGATGCAAATGAGACTCGTAGCCTGGGTAAAACACTACGTATTGTTTCTCCCTATTTATTCAGCGGAAAATATTACGATGATGATGACAATGTGACTTATGATGGCGCAAAAGAGATACACCAGCTTCTTAATGACTACCCTGAAGCCCGCATAGAGATTGTCACTAACTCGGTCATGACCAGTGACAATTTTTTTGCCCAGGCCATGATCGATATGGATATGGCACCGCGCATGTTACTAACGCCGGAACTGCAGAAAGCCTGGGGCTCTGGCCTGGAAGAAGGGGAATTCAATCCAAAGATCGTAGAAAGCCCGGAATGGAAACGCCTGATCAATAATCCACGCATTTTTATATATCAGACAGGTAAGCTGGACTCTGTCATGCTGGGACATGGCAAAACCCATTATGGAAAGTTACACGCAAAATATATAGTGGGCGAGGAAGTCGGCTTTGTTGGCACCAGTAACTTCGATTATCGTTCAAATTTATATAATAATGAAATGGGCTTTTTCTATAAGGATAATAAGCTTAGGGATGACCTGATCAAGATTTTTAACGAGCTGAAAGCCACATCCTACCGATGGGGTTCACCAGAATGGTTACAGATGCGTAAAGAACTCATGTCCAGCGACAGCAAAAAGGCCAGCCCTGCTCGCAAACAACGTGGCATTTTCAAAACCATGCGAGGTCTGGGCATAGAGTATTTAATGTAACTTTAAGGAGCCACATATTTTGAGCCATGCAAACATAAACCTGGTATCAGTTGCTGCCCTGGTGATCATACTCGCAGCCGCGCAAACCGCACAGGAAATTGTGCTGCCTTTTCTGCTGGCGATTTTTATAGCCATAATTGCCGCTGCACCGATGACCTGGTTGCGCAACAAAGGCATTTCATCTGTGGTTGCCGTGAGTTTAATTGTACTTGTGGTGATCCTGTTTTTTTCCACAACTACATTAATTCTTACCACATCGATAGACAGCTTCTCGCAAATGCTGCCTGGCTACCTGGCACGCTTACGAGAATCCACCGATCAGTTATTGCAATGGTTGTCTGGGCATGGCCTCAACATCTCAGGAAAAGGCATTCGCAATGCTTTTGATCCAGGTGCTGCCATGAACCTGGCCAATACCATTTTAAGCGGCCTGGCACAGCTACTGAGCAATGCCTTTCTGATTACCCTGACGGTGGTTTTTATGTTACTCGAAGCCTCAGTGTTCTCACAAAAGATCGAGCTAATTCGCCACGATGGTGGAAAGACTATGGAGAAAATCAGTCTCTTTGTAGACAACACCAAAAGCTATATGGGAATTAAAACGGTAACCAGTTTTATCACGGGGGTGCTGGTTGGTATCGGTATGGCCATACTTGGAGTCGATTTCCCGCTACTCTGGGGTTTTCTTGCCTTCCTGTTAAATTTTATTCCCACCATAGGTTCAATCATTGCTGCGGTGCCTGCAGTGCTGCTGGCCATGGTTCAGCTAGATGCCAGCCTGGCCATGGCGGTTGCCGTGTTTTACCTGGCAGTGAATATGCTGGTTGGTAATGTGCTCGAGCCCCGGATGCTGGGTCGTGGTGTAGGGCTTTCAACACTGGTGGTATTTTTATCTTTAGTTTTCTGGGGATGGCTATTCGGACCCGTAGGCATGTTATTGTCGGTACCACTAACTATGGTGGTTAAGTTTGCCACTGAGTCAAATGAGGACACACGCTGGATTGCTACCCTGCTGTCAGCATCTGGCCCGGTTACTGCAGAGACTGATAATAAGGGCTGACATAAGCAGAAAGCCATCGATTAGCTCATGGACAAATAGCAAACAAGGCCTTTTGAGACCAGTGGCTATGCCCAGCCAGTAACTACGATGTCTAGAACGATAGAATGTACAAGAGGAGACAGATAATGAAAATATTTCCACACCGTGTAACGCTGGCCTTGATACTCGTGCTTTCGGGGTTATCGGTTTCTGTGGAAGCCGAACAAAAGTCACTCAAGGCGATTATCCCATGGGAAGGTGAAGGCCGAGTGTTCCAGGTAGCGCCAGATACACTGCAGTTCCTTGGCGCCTTTGATGGCATCATGTATGTGGAGACCGCCAAAGGCAAGCTCGATCAAGGCTTTGTCCGCTGTCCGGTCTCCCAAAAAGTCGAGCTGGAGACAAAAAAGACAAGCGCAACGGGTTCCTGCATGATCACCTCCTCCAGTGACGACACCGTGTTTGCGGAATGGACCTGTGTAGGCCGGGTTGGATCTTGCACAGGTGAATTCAAGCTCACTGGGGGCACCGGAAGGTTCGAAGGCATAACAGGAACAAGCAAATTCATTGTCCGCTCGCCCTTACATGCCTTGGTAGCGGGCATGTCGGGCGGCAACATGATACGTGTTGCCTCGGGCCTTGCGCTGTTACCCGAGTTGAAATACAAGATCCCGTCAAAGAACTAGCCCTGGCGATAAAATATTCTGCAAATGGAGAATGATGCGATGCGTATAAAGATAACCCTGTTAGTAGCTGCATTTTTGTTAGGCTTATTCACGCTTGAGTCGGCCATAGCGGGCAGTATGCGCTGTGGTGTCCACACGGTCAGCGATGGAGGTCGATATCCACCAGGAAAATATGAGATATTGAAGAAGTGTGGCGAACCTACGTATAAGGAAGGCAACACCTGGGTCTATGAATCACAATCTAAGATTCGTCAGGTATTACGCTTCGATGATGCGAATTCGCTAATAAGCATTGAATAGTGATGTATGCGAACGAGCTAGGCACAGTAAGCAGCCACTCAGTAACCACCCCTTGTGGTTTTAGCATCCGTCGCCGGTTGAGCCTGGCTTAATAATTGTCGTTCCTTCAAATCCTTAATCACCAACTTTATTACCGGATTAATCACATCTTCCACAGTGTCTGGATTAAAGGTACTGGATTGCGCCGACCAGACCAACGCCGCCGTCTTTGTATCGTAAACACTGGTTTCGAGTTTCACCAGGGTATTGACTGAATAATAACCCGGGCTTTGAACGTAGCTGTTGACGGTTGGATAGTAATTATAATAACGGCCATAATAAGCATTTGGTGACACATGTGTCACCGGCGGGTTATAAACCGTTTCTTCATCAACTGCCACCAGATGGGTCATGATCACAGCATCGATATTTTTATCCCTGGCGATTTTAGCTATAGAATCACGTGAGATATTGGCATCGTGAGGAATATGCTTATATATAGCCATTGCATTGATACCCTCTTTCTCCAGCTCGGCGACAAAACGATCTTCAAACATACGCCTGGCAATCTGGTTTTTACCAATACCAATCACCAGAACATTGTCGATGGGCTCGATCTTGATATCTTTTTCCATCCAGACAGATGTAAATTTGGTATTGGAACAGGATGTCAGAACCAGAGTAAACAACAGTGTGACATATATAAGTATTCGATTGGACATGATCTGTTCCTTTTGAAAATTTGACTAATTCTAAGAGTCTGACAGAAATATTTACCTCATTCAATCACTATCATTACTGGAGACTCGCTCGATAATTACTGGGTGATTGTCCTGTCCAGCGCTTAAACGCCCTGGAAAAATTGCTCGGCTCTGAAAAGCCGGTCAGGTAGGTTATTTCATTAATAGCATAGCTGGTATTATTAATATATTGTTTTGTTAGCTCCTGTCGCGTGGCATCCAGCAATGCCCTGTAAGTAGTTCCCTCTTCTGTCAACTTACGCTGGAGACTTCTCAGGCTCTTATTCAAGCTCTGCGCAATTAATTCTTCGCTAAAATTCCCTGACGGCAGCTGTTCTAAAATCCTGGATTTAACCTGAGCTATGATATTGTTCTTATCAAGTTTGGCCAGATAGTCTGTTACGATACTATCATTCACCCTGGCCAATTCCGCATTGGCTGTGGGTAAACGGAGTTCAATATCAGCACGGGAAAACCTAATTACATTCATTGAAGATAAATAACTAATAGGCGAACGAAAAAAACGTTCGAATTCCTCTTCACACGACGGTTTCTCTCTCATCATAGATATATGCACAGGCTTAAAGTCATCACCATAACTTATTCTGCACATTTCAATAATTACCGCTAATGCTGTATCCACTGCCTCAACAGCAGGATGAATATTCGATGGAATTGGAAAAAAAAGTTTAACTGATTCCTCATCTTCTTCCAGCACGAGACTGGTGGTTGTACTTATTACATGAAAGTATCGAACTAACCGCTCCAGGGCTTCTTTCAAGGTCGCGCTAGCCATCCATGAATAGCCCAAGGCATGCATCGATGTAGGATGCCAGTAGTGCGCCACCTTAAGACCTATGCAGGGATCAGCCGTTATCTCAGAAACCAGCTTCCATAACCGGGTCATGCCCTCGTGTGAATATCGTGCATTGGAATCACTTAGCCTATCCGGATCAAGACCTGCTTGCTCAAATATCTCACGGCTATTTAAGCCGCAATGATCAACCGCTTTAGCAATCAGCAATGCCATCGACGATATGGTAGTTAGATGCATTCAGCAGCCTCCCATTGACTGTCATGCAAAGATAAGGCATTGGCGCATTGTGACAATATTAAATGATAAGTCTTTGGCGCCAGGTGATTAACGATTTTCTGTCTTCTTATCCTATCGTATCAGGTAACAAATATTTATTTTAACTACTTGTTGAAGGTGGCTGCGATGAATAGCTTACACGAGCAATCTGTGATGCAACGGACCTTATCTCAATCCATTTCATATGTTGGCATTGGATTACATACCGGCAAAAATGTCAATATGGTTATAAAACCCGCAAAAGAAAATAGTGGCATCAATTTTCTACGCAAGGATATTAAAACTGCCGATAATCTGATCCCGGCACTTTGGTATAACGTAGTTGATACTACCATGTCTACCGTATTGGGCAATAATGATGGTATTACTATTGGTACAGTCGAACATCTGATGGCGGCCTTACTGGGTTGTGGTGTCGATAATGCATTAGTTGAGATCGATGGCCCTGAAGTCCCTATTATGGATGGGAGTGCCGCGCCCTTTGTATCTGTGATTGAGAAAATAGGCACCTTCAGTCAGTCTGCCTGTAGAAATGCAATATGGATTCACCGCCCTGTCGAAGTACGTGACGGTGACAAATATTCCATATTGATGCCTTCCAGCACTCCGCGCATTACTGTTGAGATAGATTTCAAGGATTCTGCTATCGGCTCCCAGACCCATAGCGTGACACTTATCAATGGGGAATTTCGACATGATATTGCACGTGCTCGTACCTTTGGCTTCGCCTCAGACATAAAGCAGCTGCAGCATAATGGGTTGGCAAAAGGCGGTTCATTGAAAAATGCAATTTTAGTCGATGGCGGTAAAATAGTGAACGAAGAAGGTCTTAGATATGACAACGAATTCGTGCGTCATAAAATCCTCGATGCTTTGGGCGACCTGGCACTGGTTGGTGTCCCCATCATTGGACATATTTATGCACGTAAACCAGGACATAAGCTGAATAATGCCCTGATTCGCCAGTTAATCGATAGTCCAGATGCCTGGTCCTATAACAGCATTAACAACTTTAATTCACTGACTGGCGCAGACAGACATGACAATATTGACAATGTAATTGCAAACAGTGCTCGAATACATTCAGCATCCTATTGATATAGGATTAGAAAAATGACACCAGTAGACATATACTACAGACTACCCTAGCACTTTTAAGACCAGTGACATGCGCCAGAATATATTATTGGCCATAACCAGCATAGCTATTTTGTGCAGCGTTGCACAAGCACAGACTTTTAATATTAACGATCTAAACTATGGATTTGCCAGCTATTTAGGTACCGGCATTTACAAAGTAGAAGGCCGTGACGTCCAGGTTTATCAAGTACCTTTCTCATACAATTTCAATCTGGATGAGAACAATAAGTGGAAATTAAAATTAAGGGCCCCCGTCACGCTTGGTTTTTACGATTTCACGTCCAGTGATTTCCCGGAAACAGGTCTCCCCGATAAAGTCTCAACAATCACCGTTTTGCCTGGCATTGAAGCGCTCTACCCGATAAAAAATAACTGGCTATTAGGGGGGATCCTGGATGTTGGATTTGCCAGCAATCTGGAGACCAATGATATCTCTCAAATTTACGGAATTGGATTGGTTAGCCTCTATGAACATGAAATCAAAGGTTCTACACTAACACTTGCCAATAGACTGCTTTACGCCCGAGACAGAGGATCAGATATCACTCAGACCGATGATTTTTCCTCATTTGAAACAGTGGTGGATGTTTTATTTCCATCAAAACTCACGGAAAATAACTATGTTGTAGACTTTAGCCTGTATTACGCAAATTACAGATATTTTGACGATCTTGATTTTCTTCGCCCAAGCCAACGACCGGTTGAAGTTGTAATACAGCATGAGCTAGGCTTCACCTTCGGCTTAAAACATGCCATTAAATGGCAATACCTGAAGATACCACGTGTTGGGATTGGTTATAGATTCGGTGATGAATTGTCCATTTTCAGAATCGTTATTGGCAGTGTTTTTTAAGCACGGGAACTACTGATTAAGTCTGGTTGAATTTAGCCGGTATAAAACTATCACGACTTGACCAAAGGTTTCCAGGTTATTCATTTACAACTAATATTAGCTAAACAACAGGCCTTATAGAACCACATAAAACATCAAATAAATTCAACAGCGGCATTTTCAATGTTGCAATCTGGCAGAAAACTTCCCATGTCGGCCAAAAGTAATAACTGCATTGACAGCTTGCCCAGCCATCAAATTTTCTGCCTCTGACACCAGTATGTCTTTTACAGATGTTGCCTGACCATTTTCGAGCCAGGACACATCGAATCGATTAGCCTGGTACTTCCTCAGGGGGAAACCTATGGAACATTCACTATTTGGTAAAATATAACCACAAGTTACAAATTCACGCGTTTTACCCACATATATCTTTACATCTTCCAATGCCCTGGGGGTTTCATTAACAACAATCAATCGTTGTATTTCGAAAGTACTGGGGTTTATTTGGACAGAACAGGCTATTAACCCCATAATCAACAGGGCCGAAGCCATTACTCTTAGTAAAAACTGTATTTTAATTGTCATAGTACGCCATTTGCTTAGAACACCCTGATTTATATTCACTCGCTGGTGCGATCCACAGATTTCACTATTGGTACACCATATCGATAATGACCGCTGCAACACCTTCTATTATATTGTAAAGCTATAGTATAGTTAGCGTTAAGCACAATAATCCGATATATATTACCACGATGAATAAGCTTTTATTCCAGCTCACAGCATTGCTTTTCTATACTGTTCCAGCCATTGCCGTAGATATGCCCCAGTCTTGCCGTGAAATGATAAACCCCGATGAAAGACTGGCATGCTACGACCAAATAGATAAAGACAATAGCCAGACTTTAACCGGGACCATACTGGATGACCGGATTCAACAGGAGATGCCATCGCTAGACAGCAGCTTCAACCTGACTGCTCATCGCCCAAGCTACATATTGCCATTATCTTATATTGCTGATCCCAACAACACACCTTCCAGCCCCATTCAGCCGCCTCCACCGATAGAAGGTGACCTGGATAATTTAGAGGTTAAATTCCAGATTAGCTTTAAAGTCCTGATGAATAAAAACTTTTTTTTCAAAGGTTCTAATCTATGGTTTGGTTATACTCAGCTATCTCTATGGCAATTATATAATTCTGATGCATCGGCTCCTTTTCGTGAAACTAATTATGAACCGGAACTGCTTTGGTCATTTTTAGTCAACAAATCTTTTGGTAAATTAAAACTGACCCATATTATTCCCGCCCTCAACCACCAATCGAATGGCCGTTCAGATCCAATATCCCGTAGCTGGAACCGCTTAGCACTGGACAGTATCTGGGCATATGAAAATTGGGTATTCAGTTTTCGCCCCTGGTTACGCCTGCCTGAAGCGGATGAGAATGACAACAATCCCGACATCGATGATTACCTGGGAAATTTTGATTTCAAAGCGGGTTACAAACACAAAGACCACCAGTTTTCAAGCATATTCAGAAGTAGCTTTGATTCTGACAAGCCCCGCAGTTTCTACGAACTGGGTTACAGTTATTCTATTAATCGTAAGTTTCGGGGTTATATACAATTTGTCAGTGGCTATGGTGAAACTTTGATTGATTACAATTATAGAAACAAACGTCTTAGTATTGGCATCATGCTCAACGACTGGTTTTAAATCAGCCCGTTTGTTCTGCTGACTAAAAGCCCCTTTAAACCGTGGATACAGGCTATAAGCATGCCGGCATGACGATTACTATCTGACTGTTTCCTTTGCTGACAGCAATACTGTTTTCATGTCTTTTGAACATATTCATGTTGCCTGTCTGCGCCTTGTAACGGCTACAAAATATTATTTTCATGTTAGCAGGACAGCAGTGAAATCATATAATAAAGCTCTAATACAAAAATAGCGCCCGACAATAATTAGGTATATTATATAGGCCTGTAATTTAACCCGTGGATCAAGAACATAAGGGATAATCGCTTGAAAAATTCAATATGGTCGTATGCATTCCTCGTTAACCTGTTAGTTCTGAGCAGTTGTACTACTGTAAAAACGTCCGATCAAGCATCTAGCAAACAAGCTGATGAGTTATGCGAGCAGGTAAACAGCCTGGTCGAGCAGCATCAACAGGGATTCAAAGACCTTAAAAGCAGTCTTGTAATTTCTCCACGCATGGATATCTGGCGAGCAAAGTTCCATCTGGTAGGCAATGACTGCCAGATATGGGGCTGGTCTGACGGCAAACAGACATATATGTGCAGCCAGGTGGTACCTGCTGAATCCATAGCTATTGAAAGATATAAAAAAGCGATCGACTTCACCCAACAGTGCCTGGGCAATCAATGGACTGCTGAAAATATTGATCGCGAACATGGCCGTTCGTTTCGAACTATATTCACCAACCCTGAACTAACAACTGTCACCTCTGTGCATCGAGTAAAAACCGAAGGCCTGTTTAAAACAGAATGGACCGTTTATTATTTTATTGGTGACCGTGATCACTCATTATAGATTACCTATATGCAGCCTGAATCTGAAAATTCCTCCAGTAACCATCCCCGACAACTGGCCACCTATGTTCTTGCCGCAAGCATTTTCTCACTCTCAGCCGCGCTGATTTACTTTGCATGGCAAGCCACCTACTTTGGTGCTCAGCTGCAGAACATAGCGCAAAACAACGACCTGAAAAAATTAATTCCTCATATACTAGAGGAAGTTTCAGAATCTAGAAAACTGGTGACTCCAATTCTGGATGAAGTGCGACTGACACGAGAGCAAGTCCCTGAAATCCTTAGCCAGCTGGAAAAAACCAGAAACGCCCTTCCCGAAATAAAGGCAATAACGGACAAAGCCAGCGACAGCATAGTACTGATATCAAATGAATTAAAAGCCACCCGGCCCCTGGTACCCGATATCCTCGATGAAGTTAAAAACACACGACAAGCCATACC
>JBLYYN010000046.1:0-3617 GCA_048550535.1 Gammaproteobacteria bacterium | reverse complement strand
CAGCCAGAATGAATGCCGTAATCGATACTAAAGACCGAAAACTGGATCTCCATGAAGCACTAACCTGGCTGGAACAGGACGGCATAGTCAGTAAAGATAATGCCCACATGCTGCGTACCATCGCCATCAGTAAGGAATATACAACAAAACACCCCCTGGTGGTGATCGGTGAGCGGCAATGGCTGGATGAGCGGGATCAACACACTCCGCTATCACTGGAGTTTCTGATGCTCTGGTTATCTGAAAAAGTCAGTATGCCCTATTTTCGAATTGACCCGCTGACAATTGATGTGGCTAAGGTGACGGGCGTGGTTTCTTATGCCTATGCTGCCCGCTTTAATATTCTTCCGATCAAGGTGGAAACCGATGCCATTACCGTGGCCACTTCCGAACCCTTCGAACGGGAGTGGGAGCATGAGTTAAGCCGAATTAATAACATGGCTTTCAAGCGGGTGATCACCAACCCCGATGAAATATCCCGGTATTTATTGGAATTTTATACCGTATCAAAATCGGTGATCGGTGCTCAGTACGATGCCCAGGAAGGCTCAGCCAACATTGGTAATCTGGAGTCCCTGATGGAGCTGGGACGGGCTGGTAAGCTGGATGCCAACGACCAGCATGTGGTTAATATTGTAGACTGGCTACTGCAATATGCCTTTGATCAAAGGGCCAGTGATATCCATCTTGAACCCCGGCGTGAGCAGGGTAATGTTCGTTTCCGTATCGACGGAGTGATGCACCCGGTGTATCAGATACCCAGTACCGTGATGGCGGCGGTGTCCAGCCGTATTAAAATTTTGGGTCGTATGGATGTGGCGGAAAAACGCCGACCTCAGGATGGGCGCCTGAAAACGCGCACACCAGATGGCCAGGAGGTCGAACTACGTCTGTCCACCATGCCTACTGCCTTTGGTGAAAAAATGGTCATGCGTATTTTCGATCCGGAAGTACTGGTGAGAAATTATCGTGAACTGGGTTTTGGAAAATCCGATGAAGGGCACTGGAAGTCGATGATCGCCCAGCCCAATGGCATTATTCTGGTCACCGGCCCTACCGGCTCAGGTAAGACCACCACGCTGTATTCCAGCCTGAAACAGCTGGCCAGGCCGGAAGTGAATGTGTGTACGGTGGAAGACCCCATCGAACTGGTGGAACCCTCCTTCAACCAGATGCAGGTGCAGAGCAATATAGGACTGGATTTTGCCACGGGCGTGCGTACCCTGCTACGTCAGGATCCGGACATCATTATGATTGGAGAGATCAGGGATATGGAGACCTCTGACATTGCCATTCAGGCCGCGCTAACCGGGCATCTGGTGATATCCACCTTGCATACCAATGATGCACCATCAGCGATTACCCGTATGCTGGATATAGGGGTGCCACCCTATTTGATCCAGTCCACAGTCCTGGGTGTTATGGCGCAGCGACTGGTGAGGACCCTGTGTCCCCATTGCAAACAGGAAACGGAGATCAGTGATGTGGCCTGGAAGGAACTGGTGACACCCTGGAAACCGGCGAAACCCCAGAAAATATACGAACCCAAGGGCTGTCTGGAGTGTCGCAATACCGGTTATATGGGGCGTATTGGTATATACGAAATGTTCACATTTTCTGATGAGATCAAAAAACTGGTTCAGAAGAACTGTGATATCTCGGTGCTACGACAGCAGGCTTTGAAAGACGGTATGCGTTCCCTGCGTTTGAGTGGTGCCCAGAAAGTGGCCAATGGCGTCACTACAGTAGAAGAAGTGTTGCGGGTCGCGCCGCCACCCATAGGCTAGGGCCGCTAGATGACTTTAATTTAGTCCTGTCACCCGGATTTTTTCAGACTGTTAGACTGGCTCACAGTTGTATATTGACAGTGATGTTAAGTTTACAGACCACGGATATTTTTTGGCGAACAGGTATGAACCATACTCCCTCCTTCATACACAAGCTTTCACAACAGCATATTCAATTTCTCAGACAGCATGCTGTTGAGCAATCCTTCGTGGCTAAAAGCCTGATCTTTGCCGAAGGGGATAATGTGGATGCTTTCTATATTATTGATTCCGGCCGTGTATCAATTTACTTTGACCAGCATGGTCAGCAGGAAGAGATTTGTGTGCTGGGGCCGGGTGATTACTTTGGTGAAACGGCTATTTTTAATCAGGATAAACGAACCGCCTCTGTGATGACCCTGGAGGATACAGTGGTATTCAGTGTGGATAAGGAAACTTTCCTGCAGCTGGTGCAACACAATACGAATTTAACGGATAAATTACATTCCATACTCAGTCAGCGTAATGAGGAACTGGTGCTGAGGGAAAACCTGGTCAATACCACCGGTGTTCGAGGCAATAAATTACAGATCAGTATCAAGGGTGATCCGTCTATTCGGGAGACTGCATTTTATCGGGCTAAATACGAAAGCATAGTGGATAAAGTGTTTAGCGAACTGGAGCCGGTGCTGGAGGAGCTGTTATTACAGCGTAGCGTTTATAAGGTATATGTGGGATTTAATAGCGGAGAAATTCGTACCAGCTCGGTGTTTGATCCATTTGCTGAAGAAGTGCATGCAGCGGATAAATTAATTCAGGCATCCTACATCCATCGTCATTTCCCTGAAATTTCCTACCAGGAAAAATTTAAAATGATCCGTGGGGTTTATCAGTTTATTGCTGAGGAGCCTCACTTCAATCAATTACCCTCGCACTGGAAAAATATTTTTCATAAGTCGCGTAGACATTGGCAGCCGGTAGCAGCCAGCGATATCAGTAATGTATTGAAAAACCTGACGCACTTAAGAAATATAGCGGATTTTTATCTGCGTAATATCAGTATCAGCATTATTCAGGATGCCATTAGAATGCAATTTAATTGTGATGGCACGCATATAGTGAGTGCTGAAGATTACCAGCATTTTCTGGGCAGCAACCTGTTTGGCTAGAGGCAAATGCCATAGCCTTCAGCCAATATGAAACTGTTATTTATCCGATACCGAGCAGGTGCTCATGCCCAGTAGTTTATATGCCGGACAGAAGCCAAACAGGCCGGTAATCAACGGTACCAGGCCAATCAGTCCCCACAGGGTTTTAGGACCAATAAATACCAGGCTGAGAATAATCAGGCCGGCTAGTATACGGATGATTTGATCAGCTTTGCCTGTATTTTTCATGCTTGTCTTCCTGTTACAGGGTTGGAAAAAAACTATCATACATATACGATGTAATGACGCTTATCATTCACCAATGGTGATGCCAGTTCAGTGATAATGTCACATTATGAAAGCTTTTGAATACATGGTTAAATACTTGTAGCTTGAGAAGCTGTATTGCCATGGTTAATCTTAAGCCAGGAATTAACAATAATAATTGAGGATTAGGTGAGACAGGTTCTTTCTTTTTATGGTTCTGTTTTTTCCCTGTCTAGCTAGTGTAAATAATTCTGAAATAAGCTTGATGCGGGTGGATTGATCTATTTGGCAATAGAATGAGAGTAGTTATCTGGGACGGATGTTTCACGGCGGCTTTTAAAAAAGCCTGTCAAATCAAATGGGTCTGTGCCAGTTTTTCCAGGGCACCGGAGTTTAGAATTTCGATACTTCCCCGATGAAGTTTGACCCACTGCTT